>CAVFTG010000079.1:4086-8976 GCA_963625415.1 Barnesiella intestinihominis | reverse complement strand
GGGGAGTAGTAATTGCTCTGAAGAGGAATGACTCCGTTGTAGTATGAGGTGACGATATGCGCCCCCAGTTTGATGTTGGCATCCTCATTGAAGATTTCGTAGAGAGTCCTGTCGCTCCCCTCATAGTACTCGAATATGCGTCTCACCTCATTCGGAGTGAGAGCCTTGCTGTAGTTCTCGGCCTGGTTCGGACCCCACATGAAATATACGTCGCTGTCGTATCTCGTCCACCTGCAAGGGATGGTGCACCAGGAAGGATTGCGGTAGTTAGGGTAGTCAAGGGCATATCTGTCCATGACGAAATGCGCCCCCTCAATTTGGCATATGCCCCTGTCTTCGTGACGCTCAACCGGACGGTTCTTGATGTATTCGGAGAACTCCTCGAATCTGGCGATATTGTCCTCCAGCGTTTTCTTCCGTGAAAACTCGTCGATGTCGTCCCTCATCTTGTGGTAGAGCTGGGTCAGGTACAGGGTCTGGGCGACCGTGGCGATATCGCTGGCGCGGAGAGCCTCCCTTATCGCATATCCCTGACTCTCCCAAGCCGTTGTGTTGTAGGTGTAGAGGTCATACATGTTGAAGATGTCCCTCTTCTCGATGACCGTGTTCATCAGCCAGTCCATATAGTTGAGACCCTGCGACCACACCGGGTTGCCGCCCACCGTATTCTTCGCCCAGTCGAGAACTATGGCCTTCACGTTGGCCTCGGTCTCGGCCTCGTCATCGGTGCTTGCATTGCTCAGACGGGTGAAATAGACTGAATTGCAGTTCGTCAGTTCGCTCACCTGCTTGCTGCGCTGATTGAGGTAGGACTCGTAGGTGGTGTTCTTGTAGAGGTTGGTCATCTGCGTGAGCTGGTTGCTGATGGAGTTCATCTTGTCGAGCAGGTCGTCGAGAGTCGTGGTCTCTCCTGACGCAGGGAAAAGCATGTCCAGAAGCACTCCGACACCCTTGCCCCAGGCTGTTGTGGCGGCCGTCTTTCCCGCCCATGTGAGGAATTCCACCCAGTCGAAGCTTTCGGTGAGCAGCGTGAGGTCTTCAGAGACTTGAGAATCCGACAGGAGAGAAACATTGAGCTGTTTCGGGCCCGTATATTCTGAATCCGTCGGAAGGAGAGACGGAGAGAGCTGCACGGACTTGTAGTGATTTATGTTGTTGGCAGTGAGGACATAGACTGTCGGGCTGTCCTCCACTTCATCTTTGGACGCATCCGTGGACGCATCCGTTGAGGCGATTGAAACAGAAGCGGCTTTCGCGGCCTCATCGCACACGAGAGTGTTTCCGTCACGGGTGAAAGTCACCTTGTTTCCGGAGACCGTCGCGCTGAAACAGGTCGGATTGCTTTTGTCGCCGTCGGTGATGTCGATTGCGCTCGTCTCCTTGTTCTTGATTTCATAGCCGTTCGAGAGACTGTAGACCATGTCGTAGAACTCCGCCGTCGCGTCATTCGTGATATGAAGAATCTTTACTGTCGCGCTTCCGTCATCCGCAATGGTCATCGGACCTTCCCATACGCTGATTCCGTCCGCTGACCGGTCCTGCTCGTCAGAGTTGTGCTTTTCGCACCCCATGACCGCCGACACTCCGAGAAGAAGGAGCATCGCCCTGAATGTTGACTTTTTCATAAACTCTAAATTTTAAATACTAAACTCCAAACTCTATCTCCTATGTTTGCGTCCTTTTTTTCTGCGGCTGCCGAGCACTGCTGCGAGTATTACCGCGACGGCGGCGACGAGGATGCAGACATAGGTGAAGTAGCCGGCGTTGTCGCCCTTGACCCGTGACCACATCTTGAGAAGCTCCTCGGTGCGGTCACCGCTGTCGTGCATCATTCCGCAGTGTGCCATAATCGACGCGTCGGGGTACATCACCGGGTTCAGCCGTGCCGACTTGGCCGCGTCCCCGAAGAAGTAGCTCGCGTCAAGCGGAGCGAAGTCATCGTCCGTCATGGCTTCGAGAATGCCCTCGCCGCCGAGCGCGCTCACATATCCAATCACATCCATATTCCGTATCGCGTTCTCCGGAATGCAGAGGAAATCGATGAAATAGCGGGCCGCCTGCACGTTCTTCGCGTATTTCGGAATCACCCAGCCGTCGAACCATACGGTGCTGCCCTCGGACGGAACCGCGTAGTCGAGTTTCACTCCGACCTTGGCCGCCTCCTCGATGGCCCACTGCGCGTCGCCGCTCCATGAGAGGTTGATCCATCCTTTCTCCTTTGTCATCGCTTCCTTGCCGAAGTCGGCCTCCCAACCGAGCACATTGCCCTTGATTTCATTGAGGTAGTTCTCCACCAGCGCGATGGACTCGTCGGAGGAGTCGCTGCAGACATCCTGCAGAGAAACCTCGCCGGAGGCAATCTGATTTTTGTGGAGGGCGATGTTGAGCGAAGTATATACGTCCCTGAACGCATCCTTAACGAAGATTTTCCCCTTGAACTTCGGATTCTTCAGGCAGTCCCAGGACGACGCCTCCTCGCGGGTGACATATTTCGGATTATAGAGTATTCCAGTCGTGCCCCACATATACGCGACGACATAGTCTTCAGCGTTCTTGCCCGAACTTTCGATTTCTCCGAGCTTCTCCTTCATGAACGGAGCCACGTTCACCGTGTAGTCCGGAGTGTCCCCGAAGTCGCGGCTGATCGGGAGGAGGAGGTTCTGACGGAGCATGCGCTCTATGATGTAGTCCGACGGACACACGAGGTCGAAATCTTCGTGGCCGAGTTCAATCTTCGAAAGCATGATTTCGTTCACGTCGAAGAGCTGGTAGATTATCTCCACCTCCTCGCCGGTCTGCTCCCTGTACCACGACTTGAATTCTTCGAGCAGATCCTCGTCGATGTAGTCGGCCCAATTGTAGATTTTGAGGGTGTGCGCCCTGTCGGCGGCGCCGCATATCATTGCCGCCCCGAAAAGAATGCCCGCGAGAGCGGATAAGAACCTTTTCATTTCCTGTTTGATTTTATTGACCTTATGTTTATGATTATCAGAAGAATGAGCACGAACACGAAGATGAGCGTCATGATCGGGCGTATCTCCGGTGTGAGACCTCCCTTGCGCGCGTCGGCGTAGATGTAGGTCGAGAGGGTTTCGAGACCTCCGTTGCCCTTGGTGAAGAGCGTGACGGCGAAGTCGTCGATGGAGAGGGTGAATGCGAGTATGAACCCGGAAATCATTCCCGGCTTGATCTGGGGCACTATGACCTTGCGCATAGCCTGCGACGGGGAGGCTCCGAGGTCGAGCGCCGCCTCGTAGATGTTTGAGGGCATCTGACGGAGTTTCGGCATTATGCTCAATATCACGTACGGTGTGCAGAAGGAGATGTGTGCGAGAATCACGGTCGTGTAGCCCTGACTGATGCCGAGCGCGATGAACAGCAGGAAGAGCGAGATACCGGTGATTATGTCGGGGTTGAGCATCGGGATGTCGTTGAGCGCGGTCATCACCTTGCGTCTGCGTCCGTGCAGATTGTAAATCCCTATCGCCGAGACAGTTCCGAGAATCGTCGAGAGGAAGGCCGAAATCAGGCCTATCGAAAGCGTGTTCTCGATGGCGCGGATGAGCGAATTGTTCAGCCCGCCGCTGAAGACGTTTTTGTAGAGGTTCAGCGAGAATCCTGTCCAGTTGCCGAGCACCTTCGCCTCGGTGAAGGAATAGACCGCGATGATGATTATCGGCGCATAGAGGATGAGCAGCAGAATCCAGATATATGCCTGTGCAAAGAACTTCTTCATCACAGCAGCCCTCCCGCTTCATTAGCCTGCGTCTCCTCCGAGTCGGAGAACAGGGTGGTGACTCCGATTATCAGCAGCATTATGAGCGCTATCGTCGCCCCGTAGTTCCACATTCCGTTGTTGATGTTCTCCTGGATGGTGGTCCCGAGCAGTTTCACCTTGTTGAGGGTTAGCAGTTCAGAAATCGCGAAGGTGGAGATTGTCGGCATGAACACCATCATGACCCCGCTCATCACTCCGTGCATCGACAGCGGGACGGTGACTTTGGTGAAGACCTTCAGCGGATTCGCCCCGAGATCCTGCGCCGCCTCGACATAGGATCGGTCGAGCTTTTCGAGCGTGTTGTAGATCGGGTAAATCATGAACGGCAGGAAGTTATAGACCATACCGAAGATGAGCGCCCCCTCTCCGAGAGGAAGCCGCAGGAAGTCGAAGAGCGCGACGGTGGCGAGGGTGCGGATGAGCATGTTTATCCACATCGGGAGTATGAACAGCATCACCGTGACCTTGGAGCGGTTGAGTTTCGCGTTGCTCAGAATCCACGCCGCCGGGTAGCCTATGACCAGACATAGAACCGTCGTGATTATCGCGATTTCAATGGAATATGCGAAAGTCTTGATGTCCTCCGATGTCGTGAAGAAACGCCTGAAATTGCCGAGCGTGAATGCCCCTGACGCATCGGTGAACGCATAGATGGCAATCATCACCAGTGGCAGCGCCACGAAGGCCAGCATGAAGATGAAATAGGGCAGAGACCAGTATGACCTTTTGAATGTCCTCATCGCGCCTCTCCCTCCGCTTTCTTCAGACGGATGTTCTCCGGCCTGACATTGATTCCGACAAGGTCGTTCTTGTCCCACACGTCGTCGGTCTGGACATAGACTTTGTCTCCGTCTTCAGTCTTGACCGTGAGGAAGTAGTGGTTGCCCTTATATAATATGAAGGAGACCTGTCCGCTCACCGTGCCCTCGTCGCTCTCGTCGAGAAGATCCATGTCGCGGAACTCGACCTCCGCCAGCAGCCTGTCCCCCTCGGAGACTCCTTCCGGGACATTCTCCGGCGCGACCTCCCATTCAGCCCCGAGGAACTTCACCTTGCCGTCTCCGGCCCATTCCGCCTCGAAGCTGTTGTCCAGGCATTCCTTGTGCATCACG
>CAVFTG010000079.1:434-3194 GCA_963625415.1 Barnesiella intestinihominis | reverse complement strand
TCGTCTTTCCGCAGCCGGACGGGCCGAGAAGCGTCACGAATTCGCCTTTTCTGATCTTGAGGTTTATGTCCTTGAGCACCTGTACTCCGTCGAATGATTTGGAGATGTGCTCAATGTCTATTATGATGTCGTTTGCCATTTCTGTTTGTCTTTTTGGTCCATATTCATTTTCTCATCGGTCACATACGCCCGGTATGCTCCCTCTTCAAAAATGAATCTGTCCTCAAAAATTCTGCACAATTGTTATCTTTTGTTCCACCAGTCGCTGATGCAGAGGTTGTAGGTCAATCCGAAATTGACGGAGAGCTGTTCATAGACGCTGTTGGCGGCGACCACCGCGTGAACCCTGAGCGCCTGCGAGTCCTTCAGCGGGAACCAGTATGCCCCGAGTCCGCCGAAGCCGGTGTGGAGGGCCGGTGTCCCTGTCTCATGGAAATTGCCGAACATCTCCCAGCCGCCCTTGACGAAAAGGGACGCCCTGTCTCCGAAGTCGTATTGCAGTTTCGCGGTGACGAGGGCTTCCTGCATCGGATTCTTCCAGGACGTGCCGCGCATCATCGCGTCGAGATTGCCGGTGAAACCCTCATATTCAAAGCTTTCGCCTATGGCGTAGAACCTCCACCAGCTCGTCCCGTACGGGTCTCCCTCCTCGTCCCAGCCTTCATATCCGCCGACGGCATTGACGGAGGCGCGTCCGGTCCATATTCCCTTCTGCTGAGAGTACATGAGTCCGAAAGCCATTTTCGCGTCCTCGTAAGGTCTGGCGGAATATGGAGACGAACTCATCTGAAGCCTGAGGTTGATTTCTTCGGACGGAGAGGTCCAGTCGACGCTTCCGCCCCACTGATAGACCTGCATCCCGGTGTCGAACCATGTCCCGTCCTCAAGTTCAATCGGAGCTCCGTTCCAGAAGAATGAAGAGAGGTCGAAGTGCATGTCCACGTCGTTCGGCTCAAGTTCGCACAGTCCGATTGCCATCATGTCCTTTCCGAGCGAGAAGGTCCAGCTTCCGGCGTTTTCCGTTTCGAGCGTGTAGCCGAGCGTCGCCCAGTCAATCCAGTTCAGGGAGTCCGAGCGCCAGATTGTGGAGTAGAGCGGAGTCAGCTTGTTTTCCGGTGCGCTTTTGTACCAGTCGACTCCGAGCCAGTGGTTTGAGATTGAATAGAACCACCCGTGACCGAACGTTCCGTCTATGAAGGTATAGACAGAAGTATTGCCGAAACTGAAGTCAGTTTCTCCGCCTTTCGCGAGTGGAAAACAGGGATTCGCGTCGAATCGTGCGACCGCACTGATTTCAACGCCGTTCGCTGAATCTGAGCTAACCTCTTGAGCGGAGGCAGCCAACCCACATAGTGTAGCGGCAGTAATTAGAACTATGAGTCTTTTCATTTCTCATAAAAAGAGTTTTTAGTTATACATACGATGTGGCTGCCTTGAATTGCCGCAATCGTCGGTGCAAGGCTGGTTTTTGACCGGGCTCTCCGGTCTCACCCGCACTTTTGCGGCTGCAAATGTAGCATTATTTTGAATATCTCCGTCATTTCCGCAAAAAAATGCCTGCAAAAAATGCCCGCATAAATGTAGCGGTGCTGTTGCGCATTCCGGTTTATGTCGAATCCGAAAAAAACAGCCCGCATCACTGCGAGCTGTTTCGGTTAGTAGTGTAGTGTTTTTAATTATTAGTGGTCAGCAGCCTCTTCACATAGAGGTGAAGAGTTGAGTGGCCTTGGCCTACGTCTGACCAAGACATTGCAAATATAGGGTTTATTTTCTATAAAGCAAATTTTCTGATGATTTTATTGCGATTTGAAGCGAAAATGCGGGTAATCGGGGAAAATCGTAATCAGAACGGGGGGATCTCCGCAGACTGATGCCCGCCCCCTCCTGTCAGGGGCATCTCCCGGTGCTTCTACCTGCCGGCCGTGTGAACTGCCCCTTTGGAGGCAAGGCTGCAGCCGTTCCGGATGTTCATCCTCACTGCCGTTCCAGCAGTTGCGGGCGTAGCCGCTTGGTCCGCTCCAGCGCCTGTTCGTCCTGCCAGGCCTGAATCTTCTTCGGGTCTCCGCAGAGGAGAACGTCCGGTACTTTCCAGCCGTTGAACTCCGCCGGCCTGGTGTAAATCGGAGGGGAGAGCAGATTGTCCTGAAAACAGTCGCTCAATGCCGACGTCCCGTCGGTGATTGCTCCCGGAATCAGCCGCACTATGGCATCCGCGAGAACCGCCGCAGGAATCTCCCCGCCGCTCAGGACATAGTCCCCGACGGAAATCTCCCGGGTGACGAGATGGTCCCGGACGCGCTGGTCTATGCCCTTGTAGTGCCCGCAGAGCAGGATTATGTTTCCTTTCAGCGACAGTTCGTTGGCAATGCCCTGATTGAGGATTTCTCCGTCCGGTGACATATATATCACTTCGTCATATTCCCTTTCCGCCTTCAGTTCCCCGATCATCCGGAAGAGAGGCTCCACCGTCATCACCATACCCGCGTCCGGGCCGTAGTTGTAGTCGTCAACCTGCCTGTGCGGACCTTTCCCGTATTTCCTCGGGTTGTGGACATAGATTTCCACAATTCCTTTCGCGCGCGCGCGACCTACTATAGAATGGCTCAGCGGACTGTCCAGCAATTCGGGAACTACGCTTATGATGTCAATTCGCATATCGGGATAAGTATCTTTCAGCGGCAAAAGTAGTGATTTTTACGCAATAATTCATATCTTTGCAGGCTGGACGCGTCCGGAAGCGAAGCCGGGACGCCGTCTGCG
>CAVFTG010000079.1:0-424 GCA_963625415.1 Barnesiella intestinihominis | reverse complement strand
GCTATGAGTGAAGAGATTATCCCTGAAGCAAGTGCTTCTGAAGTGAAAGTTCCGGAAGCAGCCGCTTCTGAGCCGAATGTTTCCGATGTCAATGTCCCTGAGCAGACCGTCAGTGATGCTCCGGACTTTCAGGATATGTCGTTGGCGGAACTTGTCGATGCTATGCAGAAAGTCGTTTCTGACGGTGTCAGGACTGTTCTGACCAAGGATGTGGAGTCCATAAAGACGGCTTTCTACAAGCGGCTCAACAAGGAGAAGGCGGAGGCCGTGCAGAAAATCGGAGAACTTCAGGAAGCGGTGGAATCGGTGGAAAATCCGTTCACGGCGATAGAGGAGGGGTTCAAGTCGGTGTATGCCCGGTACAGGAAGGAACGGGCCGAGTTCAATGCGCAGATGGAGAAGGAGCGGGAGAACAATCTCGAAC
>CAVFTG010000078.1:0-9024 GCA_963625415.1 Barnesiella intestinihominis | reverse complement strand
AGACATAGACCCAGAAACATAGACTCGAAGACATAGACACGAAAGACAAATGAAACAATATGGAAAAATCAGGGCGATTATAAGCGGCGGAGGCACGGGAGGGCACATATTCCCGGCCATTTCCATCGCGAACAGGCTCAAGGAACTGAACGGGGACACGGAAATCCTGTTCGTGGGCGCGGAGGGACGGATGGAGATGAGCAAGGTTCCGGAAGCGGGCTACAGGATTGTGCCGCTGCCGATTGCCGGGCTTCAGAGGAAACTTCTGAGCCTCGACAATCTGAAACTGCCGTTCAAACTGCTCAGGAGCATCTGCAAGGCGAAACGCATCATCCGGGAGTTCCGTCCGGACATCGCAATCGGAGTCGGGGGTTATGCCAGCGCTCCCCTGCTCCGGGCGGCGCAGAGCATGGGTGTTCCGACCCTGATTCAGGAACAGAACGGCTTCGCGGGGCTCACCAACAAGATTCTCGGAAAGAAGGCGCGGAGCATCTGCGTGGCATACGACGGGATGGAAAGGTTCTTCCCGGCCGACAGGATTGTCAAGACCGGCAACCCCATCCGCAGCGTCATGCGGCCGGCGACTCCTCAGATGAAAGAGGAGGGGCTGAAGTTCTACGGGCTCAGTCCGGAGCGCAGACATCTGCTCATCATCGGGGGCAGTCTCGGGAGCGGGACTCTGAACCGTGCGGTGATGGAGTGGATTTCGGCGGGATGTCCCGGAGGGGAGAATCTTGAAGTGCTGTGGCAGTGCGGGAAGCACTACAAGGAGAGCGTGGACGGATTCATGAAGAAGGCGGCTGCGGAAGGACTCGGAGGAAGCGCTCTCGCGGGAGTGCGGCCGACGGACTTCATCGGGAGGATGGATCTCGCCTATGCGGTGGCGGACGCGGTGGTGTCGCGCTCGGGGGCAAGTTCCGTGTCGGAGCTGTGCGCCTGCGGAAAGGCGGCGGTGTTCGTACCTTCGCCGAATGTGGCGGAGGATCACCAGACCCACAACGCCATGGCGCTGGTCAGCAGGGGCGCCGGGCTGCTCGTGAAGGACAGCGAGGCTCCGGAGAAGCTCATGGCGACGGCATGCGCCCTGCTCGGAGACCGGCGGAAGATTGAAGAGATGGAAGGCAACGCCCTGAAGCTCGCCCTGCCGGATGCGGCACAGAGCATCGCTGACGAGATTTACAGGATTCTGGGGGATTGAATTTAGAATTGAGAGTTCAGGATTTGGAATTCATGAGGGGGAATTGAAATGAACAGCGGATACAGAAACATATATTTCATCGGAATCGGCGGCATAGGGATGTCGGCGATTGCGAGATATTTCAAATTCAAGGGGCTGAATGTCAGCGGATATGACAGGACCGAGTCCGAACTGACGGACAGGCTCGTCTCGGAAGGCATCCCGGTGCACTACGAGGACGACGCCGACTTCATCCCGAAAGATGTCGAAAACACGCTCGTGGTTTACACTCCGGCCGTCCCGCAGGATTTCGGAGAGCTTGTCTTCGCGCGCGAGGGGGGCTACTCCCTGCTCAAGCGCTCCCGGGCGCTCGGAGAAATCGCAAGGGGGCAGCATTGCCTCGCGGTCGCGGGAACCCACGGGAAAACCACCACCAGCACCCTGCTCGCCCACATCTTCACGGACAGCAAGACGGGATGCTCGGCATTCCTCGGAGGAATCTCCAAGAACTACGACACCAACCTGCTCGTCAGCCACAACCCCGTGATTGTCGCGGAGGCCGACGAATTCGACCGGTCGTTCCTCCAGCTGTTCCCCGAAATCGCGGTCATCACCGCGATGGACGCTGACCATCTGGACATCTACGGCGACATCGGCCATGTACGCGAGGCCTTCCGGGCATTCGCCGCCCAGGTCAGCGGCACGCTCATAACCAAAATCGGGCTTGACATCACTGAGGAACATACGAAGGCGAAAATCCTGCGCTACTCCTACGATGACCCCGCAGCGGACTTCCATGCCGGAAACCTGCGCAAGGACGGTTGCGGCCACTTCACCTTCGACCTGCACCATCCGGGAGGAGTCATCATGGACTGCCGGGTCGGAGTGCCGGGAAGGGTGAATGTGGAGAACGCCGTCGCCGCCTCGGCAATGGCTCTCACCTACGGGATTTCTCCGGAGGCGGTCAAACATGCGCTCGGCACCTTCCTCGGAGTGAAACGCCGCTTCGACATCCATGTGAACCGCCCGGGCTGCGCCTATGTCGACGACTACGCGCACCATCCGAACGAGATAAGCGCCGCCATCAGATCAATCAGGGACATATTCCCGGGAAGGCGGCTCACGGCCGTGTTCCAGCCGCACCTCTACACGAGGACACGCGACTTCGCCGATGAGTTCGCCAAGGCTCTCAGCGCTGCGGACAAGCTCATCCTGCTTGACATCTACCCGGCACGCGAGGAACCGATTCCTGGCGTGAGCTCGGAGATAATCTTCAACGGGGTGACCGCTCCGGAGAAAGTGCTGCTAAAGAAGGAGATGCTCATGGACTGCCTCCGCGAGGAAAAGAGGGAGGGGAAGATTGACGTGCTCGTCACTTTCGGCGCGGGGAATATTGACCGGTTCATACCCCAGATCACAGAACTTCTCGGGGTTTGAAATAGATACGAACAATGAATAAAAAAGTCACAAACACTCTCCTTTGCTTCACGGCGGCCCTCTCCGTCGCGGCGGTCTGTGCGCTCTACGCCTCCGGAATGCGGAGACAGACGGCTCTGGAATGCAGGGGCGTGGAGGTCACCGTGAGGGACAGCAGCGTGAACAGGTTTGTGGGCGGGGATGACGTAAAGAGGATTCTGTCCGCAGGTTACGGGAGTCTCGAAGGGGTTTTCGCGGACAGCCTCGACCTCGGAGCGATGGAAAGCCTGGTCGAGAGCAAGAGCGTGATCCGAAACTGCGAGGCCTATGTGACGAAGGACGGAATGCTCAAGCTGGAAGTCACGCAGCGGACTCCTGCGGTACGTTTCCAGAACACGTCGAACGGATGGTACGCCGATGCCGACGGGTTCATATTCCCGCTTCAGCGCAATCACACTCCGATGGTTCCCGTCGTCGACGGAGATTTTCCGGTGAGAGTGGAACGGGGATTCAAGGGCCGGGTCGAAAATCCGGAGCAGCGGGAATGGCTCATGAAAGTCGTCGGAATGGTCGGATATATGGACGGAAACGGCTGGGAGAACAGGATTTCGCAGATTCATGTCTCGGGAAACGGCGAGATACTCCTGATTCCCACGGAAGGCGGCGAGCGGTTCAGATTCGGACAGCCCGTGAAAATCCGCGAAAAATTCGGAAAAATGGAGAAATATTACCGGATGATCCGACCTCTGAAAAAGGACTATGGTGAAGTTGACCTGAGATTCGACGGGCAGATTGTCTGCCGATGAGTCGGGACATTGCGGAAACGGGGATATGGACATGAAAACATATACATGAAAACATGGACATGAAAACAGCGATATGGGAATATTGACACGGGAATATTGAAAACTAAAGGATTACGGAATATGGAAGAAGACAGGTACATTGTTTCGATTGACCTCGGCACGTTCAAGATCGGGCTTGCCGTCGCTTGCGTCAGCGGAAACGACGTGAGAATCGTGTATTACAAGGAAACGCCTGCCGACGGAATGCGCAGCAGCAGGATTCTCAACGAGAACAAGGTCGCGCAGCCGCTGAAAGAGGCCATAAGCGATGCGGAGGACATTCTCGGAATCAAAATCACCGGGGCGGTCGTGGGGATGCCGCGCTTCTATGTGAGGACGGAGGAGAATTCCGCGAAAATCGAAAGAGAGGAGGACAGTTATGTCTCGGCCGAGGAAATCGAGGATCTGAAGAACTTCGCGCAGGACAGCTACCCGATTGATGACCCCGCGCACGAGACCGTCTATGGAGCCATCGCCCAGTCATTTTCCACGGACGAGGAGTTCCAGCTCATCGAGGACGATGTCGTGGGGATGTCCGGACGGCAGCTTGAGGGGAATTTCAAGGTGTTCATCGGCAACAAGTCGGCTCTCGACAGGATTGACAGGGTCATGAAGACAGTCGGAATAGTCGCAATGAAGAAGTATTTCGTGCCTCAGCTCACCGCGGCGGCCACCCTTTTCCCGTCAGAGATGGACAACGGAGTGGCGCTGATTGACTTCGGCGGTGGATGCACCTCGCTTTCAATCTATTACAAGAACGTGCTGCGCCACTACGCGTCCATCCCTTTCGGAGGAATGAACGTGACACGGGACATCCGGATGGAAAGCAACATAAAGCTGTCGCTGGCGGAGAGCATAAAGCTCGCCTACGGGGCGTGCATGCCGGAGAAACTTCAGAATCTGAGCGAAAAGCAGCTGCTGCTCAAGAGCGGGAACGGAGAGGCGGACAGGAGGCTGGCGGTGAAATACCTGTCGGAAATCATCACCGCCCGCGAGGAGGAAATCATGCAGGCGATGCTCTACGAAATCGGGCGCAGCAATTTCGCGGACAAGCTCCAGAGCGGAATAGTGATCACCGGCGGAGGGGCGCAGATGACCAATCTCGCCAATTTCATCAAAGAACTTTCAGGCTACACTGTGCGGCTCGGAAGACCGGTTTTCAAAGGCCTGTTCAACTGCTGCACGGGACTTGGCAGCCCGTCCGCAAGCACGAGCGTGGGGCTGCTCATGGCGGCGCGCGAACTGGGGGCGAGCTGCGCATTCAGCAAGGAGAGCGCGGCTCAGGAAAGGCCGGACGAATCCGGCGCGACTGACGAACCCACCGCCATGGAACATGAGACCGGAACGCTGCCCGGACTGATGACCGAAGAGGAAATCGCCGAAAAGAAAAAGATTGAAGAGGAGAAGAGAAAAAAGGAGGAGGAACGCAAGGCAGCGCAGAAACAGCGCCGGCAGGGCAGGATCAACGCAATCTGGAACAATGTAAGGCAGGTGTCCCGCACCATCGGGGAAAGTCTGGGTAATTCCGGAGGCAGACTTCTCGACATCGTGAACGAGGACGGGCAGGAACAGGACGAATAAAACGGCAATCAGGAATATGGAAGGCAAATCATTCATTGACGACGGCGCATTCGGAGTTGTGCCGACAAACTGGAAACGCACGGAATCGACGATCAAGGTCATCGGAGTGGGCGGAGGCGGCTGCAATGCCGTCGACTACATGTTCCGTCAGCAGATTGGCGGATGCACCTTCGTGGTGTGCAACACGGACTCGCAGGCTCTCAAGAACTGCGCAGTTCCTTGCAAGATTCAGCTCGGGGAGGGCCTCGGAGCAGGGTGCGACCCTGTGGCGGGGAGAAACGCGGCGCTCGAGTCTGAGAAAGAGATTGAGGAGATGGTCTTCTCCGACCTGCCGGTCGAGCAGGGCATGCTTTTCATCACCGCCGGAATGGGTGGAGGAACGGGCACCGGTGCGGCTCCGGTCATCGCGGCCATGGCGAAAAAACGCGGAATCCTCACAGTCGGAGTGGTCACCATCCCTTTCAGGAACGAGGGGAACGAGTTCATGACCAAGGCTCTCGACGGCATCATGGAGATGGAGAAGAATGTGGACAGCCTTCTGATAATCGACAACGAGAAGCTCTACCGCAACTATGCGAAGATGCTCGCGCAGGATGCCTTCCCGATGGCGGACGAGGTCCTCTGCACCGCCGTGAAGGGAATCATAGAAATCATCACCGCCGACGGACACATCAACGTGGACTTCAGGGACGTGAAGAGGATGATGACCAACAGCGGGATGGCGCTGATGGGCTGCGGTACGGGCACCGGTGAGACAAGGCTGCAGGATGCGGTGCGCGGGGCGTTCGAATCCCCGCTGCTCAACAACCACGACCTCAAGACGGCGAAGAACGTGCTGCTGAACATCACGGTCGGGCACAACGAGCATGGCGTGCGCATGGAAGAGCTTGACAGCATAGACCGTCTCATCACGGACTACATCGGACAGGCCAACCGCTTCAAGAAAGGCATAGTCTGGAACTATTCCGAAGATTTCGGCGACAGGGTGAACATCACCGCCATCGCCACGGGCTTCCGCATGGACTGGGAGGGACTTTCCGGAGACAACGGGAATCTGATTGTGGTTCAGCCCGATTTCGAATATGTCCCGACGGTTTCCGAAGATTCTGACAATTCCGAGCAGGACGAGCCGCGCAGCTTCAAGATCGGGTTCACGACGGTCGAGGCCAGACGTCCGGAGGATTTCTGCAAAGGCCCGAAGCCGGCTCTTCTCGTCGACGACACCCAGGACCGCAACTCTCTGGAAAACACCGCCTCAATCCGCCGCATGACCCAGAACCGCCGGTAGGCCGGGGTGAGAACGGGAGCATAACGGCCCATGGATCCGGGGCGGAAAATTAAAGAGGGGGAGACTTTCCTGTCTCCCCCTCTCCTTTGCTAAAATTGCAGTTTCGAAACGCAAAACAATCCCAGAAGAAATTTTTGCGCTGAAACGCTTTCGAATTTATTCTGTAGCAGCCGTCTGGACTTTCACTCCATTAACGGTGATATCAAATTTCTTGGTGGCAGTTTTAGTTTCATTATTACCTTCCCACCAAAGTCCGTCATTTTTGCCATCACAAGCGGCATATCCCTTGACTACCGTATTGCCGTCAAGTACGAGAGTTCCGGAAATTCCTTTTTCAGTATGTATCTGAACGGCAGCCTTTTCAGGAGATGCGGCTTCTGCCGTGAACGTACAATTTTTAACTGTAAGATCATAAGTTGCCGCACTTTCTGAATACATGATTATGCCTTTCTCCTTAGCGGTGAACGTGCAGTCATCAACCGTAACTTTCGAGCCGGAGTATCCGTAATAGTTGATGCTATATCCGTCAAAACCGCCTCCATTAGGATTGATGAAGTCGCAATTCTTGATAGTCGAAGAGCCATTGACCAAAAGTCGAAGCTGATTCTTTATGATGCAATTCTCATAATTAAGTTCCTTTACTCTCACCATCTGAGCCGACGTATATTCTGTATAAGAACATCCGGTCTTGTTTACAAACGTAAGATTCGAGAAATTGATCACACACCCTTCCGGATAGCTGGCGGAATTAAGATTCACAACGCTCCCCTCTTTATCCGCACCTTTGACAGATATCTCGGTCGGGAATTTAACGTCAGTTCCAGTTGTTGGCCAAGTGTATTCACCCTTGGCAAGAACAAGGTAACACTGAACACCAAGTTCAGCCGCTTTATTAAGTGCAGCGATAAATTCAGTCTGGTTCGCCACTCTGGTGACCGCGCTGATGACCTCATAGTATTCACCATTCTTGACTGACCTGTAGCCTTCGGCGAGATAGCTGTCATCGTCATCGGTCGTAGGATCCGCCGGGTCGAACTCATGGAATTTTCCGCCGCTGATCGCAACGACTCCCGTCGTGCCGTTCTTCTTGTTGACAACCCAGTATCTGCCGCCCCATTTGGCGTCGGAGCTGAAAGTGCCGCCTGTGATGGTCACATTGCCGCCGTAACTGTAAATCGTTGAATTTCCTTCATTATTTGCGTCCGGGCCGACGGTGAACGTTCCCCCGTTGATGGTCAGATTACCTCCGGCGTTAACCTGGATGGTGTTGTTGTTTCCGCCCTTGCCGCCGTCGACAACGCCCTCGCCGTTGACGATAAGATTGCCTTTGACAAGGATGGCAGAAGATGTTCCTTCGTATGTGATATTCTTTCCGTTGAGATTAAGCGTCACGCTCGTGCCGGCCGCGACTGTGACAGCGTCACCGGCCGCGATCTTGACGTCAGCGGCAAGCGTGATGACGGA
This sequence comes from Barnesiella intestinihominis, assembly GCA_963625415.1. Classification (GTDB taxonomy): domain Bacteria; phylum Bacteroidota; class Bacteroidia; order Bacteroidales; family UBA932; genus Cryptobacteroides. Next base: position 1,253 of record CAVFTG010000078.1, on the reverse strand, counting down.
ATTCGTTCCGGCGGCGGCAAATGCCTCTTTCAGAGTGGCATATGACACATTGCCCATTTTGACCGGAGCAACGATGTTCCATGATCCATCTTCGTTCTTGATGCTTGCGTAACCTGCTGCGATGTATTCCGCGAGCACTTCGTAAACAGTCTGACTGAGGTTCTCGCAGGCACGGACATAGATGTCGCCTGTCTTTTCAATCTTCACCGCGTTCACAGTCCCGTGAATCTCAAGACCGCCCTGATGGAAGATGAGTGTTTCTATGACCTGCCCTTCGGCGACAATGAGCGTATTTTCGGAAGTCGTGGCCTCGAGCGTGCCGATTTTGTTCTCGTCACTGAACTCGCTTGCAGCCACTCCGTTGATGCACACGGTCTTTGTCGGCGCGTTGATGACAAGCTTGTTGACTTTGACATCTTCCGGAATGATGATGTTTACAGAAGCGGTGTTGGCTTCTGATATGATATCATCACCGCTGACAGTTGAAGCATTCTTGTAGTCACCGACATAAAGCGTTCCATCGGTTGATTTTGCAACCTCCACATTGAGCGTTCCACCCGTCTGTATAGGAGTGGTCAGGATTGCCTTGGTTTCCTCCTCCTCGGAAGCGTCGTTCAATTTCACCTCAATGATGCTGGCAGCCTTGTTCGCGTCTATGAGGGCGTTCGCATTCGTGAGGTTCTCGGCCGTGACGGACACGAACTCCTTGTTGATGTCTTCTTCCTCGAATGCAGGGTCGACAACTATCTTCAGGTCGACTGCGGAGGTGAAGAGGTTTCCGAGCACGTTCGTGCGGTAGTTGCCCTGGAGAGGGACGGCCGTCACGTCGATGGTGTTGATGACTTTGTCATCCTTGGCAATCGTGAGCTTCGTGTCCGAGAGGGTCTTCGTGTCCTTGCCCACAAGAATGTAGTTCATCGCGACATAGCCGTACTCCTTGGTGGTCGTAACCCCGTCATTGATCACCTTCACAGCGAGCTTTTCAGCCGGGCAATCCGCAAGGGAGAATGCAGCCGACGTTGTCGTCTCTTCATCGATTTTGCCTGTCGTGAGATCAAGTTCGGTGGCAAGATTGGTGAGGGTCACCCTGGACTGCTCGACGGTGATTCCGACAGCCTCAGCTGCGGCGATGTCGGCCTCCTCGACTCCGAAGTTCAGCTGGGCGAACGGACGGTAGAGCTTCACCGTCTCATTGACCGCTCCGGTAATCTGACGCGGCGCCACATAAGCGTAGAACGCGTCGCGGCTCTCGT
>CAVFTG010000077.1:0-9027 GCA_963625415.1 Barnesiella intestinihominis | reverse complement strand
TCGTTCCCCGCGCCTGTCCCGTCCTCGAGAACCTTGAGGGCGTCAATCGCCTTCTTTGTGTATTCCTTTACTTCTGCGTCGTTCACAAAGGAGCCGCAGCCTCCCATATTTACCTTTAACATATTGATATGTATTTATTTGTAATTTTCCGGTATCTTTGAAAATATGGCATGGATACGATCCATGTCGAACTTTTCGTCTCTGCTGTAATAATACAGTCCATTCTGTTCCTGCTCGACATCGGTGAGCTGCGTGTAGCAGTAACCGCATATGTGGCCGGAAAGCGAAAGCAGAACGTCGGTGAGGGCTTCGAGACGGGTGTAGAACTCCTCAAGCGAACGCGGAGAGTCGCCGTAGCCCCATGAAACGCCCTGATTGTTCGCGGCGGCCTTCATATCCTCTTCGTCCGTCCACTTGATTCCTCCGTATTCGTCGAGGACATAAGGCATCCTGCCGTCGTACTCGGGATAGTCGTAAGTCCCGGCGACGGCTTCGCTGTTGAATCCGTAATTTTTCGTGAAAAGACCCTTGTTGCTGCGGCCGATGAAGGTGATGAGCCTGCCGTCGTTCCAGACATATGAGCGGAATTTCTCCGGATTCTGCTCATAGTTGTGTCCCGTCCAGATGTCAGTGCGCACGAGCGTGCCTCCGCTGGAGGCGCTGACAGGACGGGTCGGGTCAAGCTGCTTGGTGAGCGCATAGACATCCTCCATGAAACGCGGGTACTGGACATTGTCCGGCGCCCACTCCTCGTTGGTCGGAGTCCAGACGATGATTGAAGGATGGTTGCGGTCGCGGACTATGATTTCGCCCCATTCGGCGAGGAAGTTCCTCGCTGTCTCGGGCAGGTTCGTGTCCATCCCCCAGCTCGAGCTTTCGCCCCAGGTGAGGTAGCCGAGCCTGTCGGCCCAGTAGTGGAAACGCTCCTCGAAGACCTTCTGGTGCAGTCTCGCGCCGTTGAAGCCGGCCTTCATCGAAAGTTCGATGTCACGGCGGAGAGCCTCGTCAGAAGGCGCTGTCCACTGGCTGTCGGGGTAGTAGCCCTGGTCGAGGACAAGCCTCTGATAGCGCGGGCTGTTGTTGAGATAGATTCTGTTGCCCTCAAGGTGAACCTTGCGCATCCCGAGATAGGAGCTGACCTCGTCAAGCACCTTGCCTTCAGCGTCAATCACCTGATACTTCACATCATAGAGGAAAGGATCCTCCGGACTCCAGAGTCTGGCCTTTTTCATCGGAAGCACAACCACTGAGTTGTTCGCGGCCACGACGGTCTTCTGCGCCACAGGCTTTTTCGGTGCGGAAGGGTCGGTGACGGTGACTTTGAGCGTCGACTTGCCTTCATGGAAGAAGAGCGGCCTGATGACAATCTGTCCCTGGTCTATGTCGGTGTCCACCTGCACCTGCTTCAGTGCCGGGCCGCTGACAGGCTCCATCCACACTGTCTGCCAGATTCCCGTGGTGCGGGTGTAGTTGCAGGTCATGGAGTGAAGCTGGAGCGACTGCTTGCCTGCCGGCTGCCTGCCGCCCCGGAGGTCGCTGACGGCATACACGACAAGAGAATGCGTCTGTCCGGCCTTGACGAAACGGGTGATGTCGAATGAGAATGAACTTGTGCCGCCGAAATGCCGTCCGACGAGCCGGCCGTCGATATAAACCTCTGATTTATAATATACCGCCCCGAAATTGAGTCTCACGTTTTTTCCTTCCCATTCCGAAGGTACGGCAATATTCCTATGATACCATATCCCCTCGATGAAATCCGTATGCCCGACCCCTGAAAGTTTGCTCTCCGGAGAGAATGGAACGAGGATTTTCCCGTCGAAACCCGTTGATTTGGAGAATCCTTTCTCGTATCCGGATGCAACATTGTCGATCGAGAAGGTCCATTCGCCGTTGAGATTGACCCATTCGGCGCGTTCAAACTGTGGACGGGGATATTCCGGTCTCGGAATCGACGGATCCGCTTTCGCGGAGACAGAAAGCGTGAGCGATGCAGCCATCGCAAGAGCGGAGAAGAATATCTTTTTCATTCCTTTATGATTTTATGTTGAAATACCTGTTAATTCCGGGCAAAGTTACGAAATTCCGAGAGAATCGACGGCCTTGCGCACCGAGCCGTGTTCAAGAAGAAGGTCGCGGGCGCGGTCATAATCCTTCAGACCCGTTTCGTCCATCACCATCCTCGTGCCCCTGTCAATCAGCTTGCTGTTGGTCAGCTGCATGTCGATCATGCGGTTGCCCCGCACATGACCGAGCCTGACCATCACGGCGGTGGAAATCATGTTGAGAATCAGCTTGGTCGCCGTCCCGGCTTTCATTCGGGTGCTTCCGGTGACGAACTCCGGTCCGACTACCGCCACTATGGGGATTTCTGCGGCTTCGGCAAGCGGAGTGTCAGGGTTGCAGGTGATGCAGGCGGTCAGAAGCCCGGCGGCGCGGGCGGCCTTCACCGCTCCGATGACATAGGGAGTCGTGCCCGAGGCCGCAATGCCGACGAGCGTGTCCTGACGGGTCGGCGAATAAGCATCGATGTCCTTCCACCCCTGCTCCGGATCGTCCTCCGCGCCCTCGACCGCCTTGCGTATCGCGCCGTCCCCGCCGGCGATGAGTCCGATGACGAGTCCGTCCGGCGCGCCGAAGGTCGGCGGGATTTCAGACGCGTCGACAATCCCGAGACGGCCGCTGGTCCCGGCCCCGACATAAAAGAGCCGTCCTCCCTGTTTCATGCGCCGGACTATCCCGTCCACAAGCATGCCGATTTCGGGAATGACCGTCCCGACTGCGGCGGGGACGCTGCAGTCCTCGTCATTGATGCTTTCAAGGATTTCTTCGGTCGTCATGGAATCCAGACCGTTGTAATTTGACTGATGTTCAGTTACTTTCATGCTCTGAAGTTTTTTTCCCGGACGGGACGCCTCATGATTCACCGTCTGCGCTTCCCGCCAGCTTCTCCACAGCGGAACGCGCCTCATCGTAGCCGTAGCCCCGCCCGAGGGCGAAACGCAGCAGTTTCATTTTCCATTGCGGGTCGCCGCCGAGAGATTTGCGCTTCAGCTCAAGCAGCCTGTCAAGCCTTGCCGCAGCCCGTTCTGCATCGATTTCGGCAAGTCCCGCGTCGATGTCCTCGCGGGAAACTCCCTTCTGCGACAGCGCATGGCGAATCTTCACCTCGCCCCATCCGGCAATCGACGATTTCTCGCGGGCGTAGGCCGCGCAGTAGCGGCGGTCATCGACATATCCGTCACCGAGCAGCGAACCGACGACCTGCTCCGCCGCCGTCCCGTCCCCGCCGAGGGCGCCGAGAGCCTTCGCACGGATGTCTCCGACGCAATATTCCCGTCTCGAACAGAGATTGCGCAATCTCGAAAGGACTTTTCCCACAGCGGCGGCCTTATCATCCATGACCATCAGAAATTATAGCCGAAACTAAGGTACAGACCCCAGTTGTGCATGATGTCCGACCAGTTGACATTCGCGGAAACAGGTCCGAAAATGGTGTTGTAGGAGTATTCGAGCGCGAATCCGTACATCCCCTGCCCGGACTTGATTTCACGGAAGGAGTCGAAAGTGTAGAGGTAGTTGGCAATCCCGGTGACATAGTGATTCTTCGCCACATTGAAGCGGAAATCCGCCCTCGCCACTCCGAGTTTGGGACTGAGAATCATCATGCGGGGTATTCCCATGAACGGAATCTGCTGTTCGAGATAGCGCCCCTCAATCTGCCCTCCGACGGCGTTGGCGAACACCACCGGAGACTTGTCTCCGAACTGGCAGCGTGCGTCAAGCGACGGGATGAACGCGAAGACCTTCCCCATCGGGACAACCGCCTTGAAATTCATGTCCACGGTGTGAAGACCGCCGTTGTGAAGCGTATGCACATAGTCGGTGAAAGTCCATCCGTATGACAGTCCGAATTTCATCCCCTTTGTCGGGAAATATCCCCTGTCGAAATTGTCCATCTTTCCGTCTACGTAAAGGCTCATATAATTCGAAAGTTCCGTCATCGCGGTATATTTCCCGTTGAAATATGACCCGAGGAACGTGTCCGCCGTGTTGTCGTAGAACAAATCATTGCGTATGCCCAGATTCACGTCGAAGTAGGACCACTTGAGTCCGGAGACGAGAATTTCCTGTCTGGACGACAGATAATCGAACATCGGCCAGTCGTTCCTCGTGTTGAAGACCTTGGCCTGAGTCCACCTGACGGAAGCGGACACATTGACTGTCGGGATGTTCGGGGCGTCGTAGGAATAGCGGAGCGTGACCGACGGGTTCATGCTGAGCCTTGTGTCAAGGTTGAGAGTCGATCCCTGAACCCTGTTGGCGAACAGACCCACGTTGAACACGGCCGTGACGAATTCCTCAGTGTCTGCGCGCATCCCTATCCCGAGCTGGTGTATCGGCCCTTTCTTGCAGGTTATGTCGAGGTCGAACGGTTCTGTTCTGCCGTGGAGTTCGTAGGAGACATAATCGTAGGCTCCGGTAGCATAGACCTGCGCAATCGCGTGGGAAATCTTTCCGTAGGAAAGCGTGTCCCCCGGATGGATGTCAATCTTTTTCTTGAGGATCTTCTCTTCCGCCACGCCTACTCCGGAAATCTCCACGCTGCATATCCTGACAGGATGATTCCTCAGATTTATGGCATGCGGCGCGGCGAGGACGAGAGAATCCTCCCCGACCCTGCGCTTGATCGCGACAAGCATGGAATCCTTCTCCCGGGCGGCCTCGTAACCGTTATGAATCAATTTTGCGATGTTCTCCTTCGAGAAGCTCAGCATGTTCAGACCCATCAGGTCGGGGCGTATCGAAACGTCCGGGATGTGGACGTTCCGCTCATAGACCTCCCTTTCGAACATGTCCATGCTGTGGGAGACTATGTCGCCTAAATTCCGTATCTGGTCGCCGGGCTTCGGGGGCGAGGTCACGTCAACGCCGATTATTATGTCCGCCCCGAGCTGTCTGGCGATGTCCGCAGGGTAGTTGTCCCTCATTCCGCCGTCCACGAGAACCATGTTTTCATACCTGACCGGGGTGAACACTCCGGGGATGGACATCGTGGAACGCAGAGCTGTATTGATCGGGCCGTTGTACCAGACCTTGGTCTTTCCTGTTCCGAGATCCGTGGAGACGCAGGCGTAGGGGACGGGAAGGTCCATGAAATCCATCGGATCCTGATAGCCCACGGTGAGGGAGCTGAAAAGATTGGATATGTTCTGGCCATAGACATAGCCCGAAGGAAGGCTGCCCAGCAGATTGTCTTTCAGGATGCTGTTCGCGTGTTCGTCATCGGCCTCAAGGTGAAGATCGGCCTGCATCCTCTTCGCCGGCTCGACGTTCTGCGTGCCGCTCGCGTAGTAGAACGGCATGGAGATGAGGTATTTCTCCTTATATTTCATCCGGCTGTAGGAGATGTACTCCCTCGGCAGCCTGTCACGCATGAGAGCTTCCCAGTCGAGACTCCGTATGAGCGTGTCAATCTCGCGGTAGTCATAGCCCAGCGAAGTCAGACCGCCCATCAGTCCGCCGATGCTGGTGCCGAGGACGATATCCACGGGAATCCTGAGGGAATCGAGATAGTGCAGAACCCCTATGTGCGCCGCGCCCTTCGCCCCGCCGCCGCTCATCACGAGCGCGACGGTCGGACGGTGCTGACGGATTGAGTCCAGACGGGTCTTCATCCTTCCGATTACGACGGAATCCTCAACCGGAGAGACGCTGCGGCTGAAATAAGCCTGCCTCCGGGCGTTCTGCGCCGACACTCCGACGATCGCGGCACATGAAAGCAGAGCGACGGCAAGAGTCAAAAAATATGGAACAAACTTCTTCATACGAACTTCTTCATCAAAGGATGTTCAGAGTCTGAGGCGTCTGATTCCCGGGCGGCATGCTCCCCGGAGAGTTCTGCGGTGTCCTTTCCGGCGAGTTTGGCGGCATGTTCTCCCGCAAGCAGCCCGCAGGCGGCGTAAATGTCCTCACCCCGAGATGCGCGGACTGTCGCCACGATTCCGGCATCGTTCAGGCGTTTCCGGAACGCCTCCATCGCGGCAGGTGACGATGTCCGGTACGGGAAATCCGGAATCTGATGGAAACGGATGAGATTCACGCGGCATTCGATGTGCCGGAGAAGTCTGACCAGAGCATCGGCATGCCGCTGACTGTCATTGAATCCCTCGAACATGGTGTATTCGAAACTGACGCGCCGCTGACCGCTGAAATCGTATTTTTCAAGCAATCTGACAATCTCCGTGAGCGACCACGCCTTCTGCGCGGGCATCATGCTCAGGCGCTCTTCGGGAAAAGGATTGTGAAGGCTGACGGCGATGTGGCAGCGGCATCCGTCCAGAAATTTCCGGAGATTCGGGATCACGCCGATTGTGGAGACGGTTATCCGCTTGGGACTCCATGCGAAGCCCCAGTCGGCGGTGAGAATCTCTACCGCCCGCATGACATTGCCGTAGTTGTCCAGCGGCTCGCCCATGCCCATGAACACGGTGTTGGTGAGCGCGTCGCTCTCCTCGACGGAAAGAAACTGCGAGATGATTTCACCGGCCGTGAGATTGCCGTGGAATCCCTGCCTTCCGGTCATGCAGAACCTGCATCCCATGCGGCAGCCAGACTGTGACGAGACACAGAGCGTCGCCCTGTCTCCGTCTGGAATCATGACCGCCTCCACAGCCGATTCCTCCGCCCTTCCGAGCACCGGAAAAAGATATTTCTTCGTTCCGTCAGCCGAACACATGACATTCACGGGTTCGACTATCCCGAGTTCATATTTCTCGGAAATCCTCGCACGGGCGTCCTTCGAAAGATTGGTCATCGCGTCAATCGAGCGGACTTTCTTCCTGTACATCCACTGCGCGATCTGCCCTGCGGTGAACTTCGGCAGCCCGAGAGACAGCACCAGTTCCTGCAGTTCGGCGAGATTCTTTCCGAGAAGCGATTCTTTCATGACGACGGACATTCAAACTGTTCAACGGCCGGTGGGACAGCCATGCGGCTGCTTGCCCACAAGCCCGAGTTTCTTCATCAGGGCCTCAGGCTGAGGGTCGTGTCCGCGGAAGTTGCGGTAGAGCACGGCGGCATCCTCCGAATTGCCCTTCGAGAGTATGTTGTCGCGGAAGCTGTGGCTCACCTCGGTGTTGAATATGCCTTTCTCCTCGAAAAGCGAGAACGCATCGGCCTCAAGCACCTCAGCCCATTTGTAGGAGTAGTAGCCTGCGGAATATCCGCCCGCGAAGATGTGCGAGAACGAAGTCGAGGTGCAGGTCTGAGGAATCGTGACGGACACGGCATAAGGCTCGAGCACCTTCTTCTCGAAAGCCTGGACGTCGACATCCTCCGGAAGCGACTTCAGTGAGTGCCATGCCATGTCGAGCAGGCCGAACTGGAGCTGACGCACCTGTGAGTAGCCGGCGAGATAATTCTTTGCCGCGACAATCTTGTCTATCAGTTCGGCCGGGATGTTCTCTCCGGTCTCGTAGTGTTTCGCGAAAGTGTTGAGATATTCAGGTTCATATGCCCAGTTCTCCATAATCTGGGACGGGAGTTCCACGAAGTCGCGTGCGACTGACGTACCGGTGATTGACGGATAGCGTCCCTCGGCGAGAATGCCGTGGAGGGCGTGGCCGAACTCATGGAGGAAGGTGGTGAACTCATCGTGCGTGAGCAGAGACGGCGAAGTCGACGTCGGCTTGCTGAAATTGGTCACGATGCTGATGAAAGGGCGCTTCTCCACCCCGTTCTCGATGCTCTGGCCTCTGAACTCCGTCATCCACGCACCTCCCCTCTTGCTTGCGCGGGGGAAGAAGTCAGCATAGAACAGAGCCTTGTGCCCGCCGTTCTCATCGGTCACGTCATATACCTTCACGTCCTTGTGATAGCCCGGGATGTCCTTGCGGAGAGTGAAGTTAAGTCCATAGAGCCTGTGGGCGAGGTCGAACACCGCGTCGATGCAGTTCTCAAGTCTGAAATAAGGCTTGAGCAGCTCCTCGTTAAGGGAATATTCCGCCTCCTGATACCGCTCGGACCAGAAGGAGAAGTCCCACGGCATCAGTTCGCTGTCCTCGAATCCGTTTTCTTTGGCATAAGCGAGAATCTCCGCGACCTCGGCCTTCGCGAACGGAAGGGACGGAATCACAAGCTGCGCGAGAAAATCATTGACTGTCTCCGTGTTCTTCGCCATCCTTTCCTCAAGGGCATAGTCGGCATAAGTCCCGTATCCGAGCAGTGCAGCCGTCTTTATCCGCAGGCCGACTATCTTCTTCACATTGTCACGGTTGTCAAATTCGCCGGAAACCGCCCTCGTGTTGTAGGCCATGTACATCTGGCGGCGGAGCTCACGCACCTTGCTGAACTTCATGAACGGCCCGTAGCTCGGGTAGTCGAGAGTGAAGGCCCAGCCTTCAAGCCCCTTTTCCTTCGCGGTCTCGGCGGCCGCATCGACGACATAGGCCGGAAGTCCGTCAAGTTCCGTCGAGTCGGTGACATTCAGCGTGTAGGCGTTGGTCGCGGCGAGTACATTCTTGCTGAATGCGAGAGTCGCCAGCGAAAGTTCCTCCGACAGGCGGCTGTACTCGGCCTTGTCCTCCGCGCCGAGGTTCGCTCCGTTGCGCGTGAACGATTTGTAGGAATTCTCAAGTATGCGCAGCTGATCCTTTTCAAGCCCGAGGCTCTCCCGTTTGTCATAGACAGCCTTCACCCTTTGGAAAAGTTTTTCGTTCAGAGAAACGTACATCGAATATTCCGTAAGTTTCGGTGAAACCTCCTCGGCAATCTTCTGCATCTCGTCGTCCGTGTCGGCCTCCATGAGGTTGAAGAATATCGCCGAAACTCTCTCAAGCGTCCCACCGGCATATTCCATCGCCTCCACCGTATTCTCGAATGTCGGCTCCTCCGGATTGTCGGCTATGGCATCGATTTCAGCCTTGGCCTCGCTGATTCCCTGTTCGAAGGCGGGAAGATAGTGTTCATTGCGGATTTTGTCGAACTGCGGAGCGCCATAAGGCAGTTTCGACTCCGTCAAAAGCG
>CAVFTG010000076.1:0-9048 GCA_963625415.1 Barnesiella intestinihominis | reverse complement strand
AGGTTGCTGCGGTTTGAACTTCGTCGCAAGCCTTGCACTTCATCCTTTTAAGACAACCTCCCCCATTATCCCGGCTTTTGAGTTGTTGCGGAGAATAATACAAGTTGATGGGACGGGTGTCAGTCGGAGTGGTGATGCGGGTGGCCTTTGCGGTAGAGCTGATAGGAGTTGAAGATGTTGTGCCAGAGGCTGTAGAAGCCGCCTGCTATGCTCGTTACCGGAGTCATGAACGTGTAGGCCATCCAGATGGCGAACACCGTGTTCTTCTGCCCGAGAGCCTGCCCGGCCGTGACGTTGTTCCCCCATTTCGCTCCGATTTTCCGTCCTGTCCAGAACTGCAGCACGCAGCACAGCAGCGAGACGGCCGCCATCCCGATCATATAGCCTGCGGGGATGTCGCTCTTGACTATGGCTCTCGTCGTCACGACAATCGCGAGCGGAAGCGAAACCGACCAGATGTAGAGCGCGAGGTCGTTGAAATGCAGAATCCAGCGGTGAAAATCAGGCAGAAGGAAGCGTACGAGCCATGCGCACAGGCATGGCATGATGAGCAGCGGAAATGTTTTCGCCATAATCATGCTGAACGCAGTGATGAACGAGATTCCTGCGGCCGGATGCACGAGAGGGACGACTGCGGGGACGAGGATTGCCGTGACGATGTTGATTAGTATCGTGTAGGTGATGATTCCCGGCATGTCCCCGCCGAGTTTTCCGGTGATTACCGCAGCCGCCGTCGCCGTGGGGCATATCATGCATATCATGAAGCTCTCGATGAGCAGGTTGTAGTGCCCGTCCCCGCAGAGCATCAGCACGATTCCCGGAATCACGAATCCCGCCGTCTGTACGAGCAGCAGCCAGAACTGCCACCTGTGCGGTCTCATCTGGCGCGGCGCTATGCGGCAGAATGACAGGAACAGCATCACGAACATCAGCAGGGGCTGGATCATCTCCACCGCCTTTTCAAGGTAGGGTCCGGCCGGAGCCAGAGCGGGTATGCTGTGATAAATCAGGTATGCCGCCACTCCGCTTGCGATTGCGATGGGCAGCATCCAGTCTTTCCAGATTTTTATGACGTTGAATCTCATTTGCAATTCATTGTTATTGATACGGGTGATATGGGGTGAATAAAACACTTTTTAGTCACCCTCATGGCTTTTTCTTATTCATGATGATATGGTTCGCCCCTGATTATCGTGAAAGCGCGGTAGAGCTGTTCGGCGAATATGGCTCTCACCATCTGGTGCGAGAAAGTCATCCGTGAAAGCGAGACCATCGAGTTGCAGCGCTCATACACCGCCCCGCTGAATCCGTAGGCTCCTCCGATTACAAAGACAATGTCGCGTGCCGCCCCGCCGGAAATCTTCCCGTCGATGACCGACGCCCATTCGGCGGAACAGTATTCTTTCCCGTGCTCGTCAAGCAGGATGACATCGTCCGTCGGGCGTATATTTTTGAGAATCAGTTCACCTTCTTTCTCCTTGATCTGTTCCCTGCTCAGCGCGGAAACTTTCTTGAGTTCGGGAATTTCCACCAGAGCGAAGTTCACATAGTGCCTGAGTCTGTCGACGTAAATCTCCATTCCGTCCCGCACCCAGTCCCTGTCGGTCTTCCCGACTGTCAGCAAAGTCATTTTCATGCCGCAAAATTAGTAATCTTTAAAAAATGACCGGACAAAAATTTAAACAGCTTCAGAGAAAATTTCCTTATCCGTGTCGCAATATTTAGTACCTTTGCCGCCGGATGGCCGTATAAGACGAATGAAAACCGGCTGATTTGAAATATGGAACAGAAAAAAACGCGTGTCGAAAGCGATCTCATAGGCAGCAGGGAAATCCCTGACGACAAACTTTACGGAGTGCAGACTCTCAGGGGAATCGAGAATTTCAGGATAAGCAACTTCAAGCTCTCAAATTATCCGCTGTTCATCAACGGACTGGCAATCACGAAGATGGGTGCGGCGATGGCGAATCATCGGCTGGGGCTTCTCACCGATGCCCAGGCAGATGCGATTGTCACGGCCTGCCGCGAGATTCTTGACGGCCGGCATCACGACGATTTCCCGGTCGACATGATTCAGGGCGGCGCGGGCACCACGACCAACATGAACGCCAACGAAGTCATCGCCAACCGTGCGCTCGAACTCATGGGTCACCGCAGGGGAGAGTATCAGTTTTGCTCGCCGAACGACCATGTGAACCGCTCGCAGTCAACGAACGACGCCTACCCGACGGCGATCCATCTCGGACTCTATGCCACCAACCGCAAACTTGTGGAGCACCTTCAGATGCTCATCGACTCGCTCCGGAAGAAAGGCGAAGAGTTCGCCGACGTGCTCAAGATGGGGCGCACCCAGCTGGAGGATGCCGTGCCGATGACACTCGGACAGACATTTCACGGCTTCGCCTCAATCCTTGAGGACGAAGTCCGCAACCTCAATTTCGCCGCCGAGGACTTCCTGACGGTGAACATGGGAGCGACTGCAATCGGAACGGGAATCGCCGCCGAGCCGGGCTACGCCGAGAAATGTGTCGAGGCTCTCGCCGAAATAACAGGATGGCCGGTGAAACTTGCCTCCGACCTCGTGGGGGCGACATCCGACACCTCCGGAATGGTGGGATTCTCCGCAGCTATGCGGCGTGTCTGCATAAAGGTCAACAAAATCTGCAACGACCTCAGGATTCTCGCCTCGGGCCCTCGCTGCGGTCTTGGGGAAATCAATCTGCCGGCGATGCAGCCAGGATCCTCGATAATGCCGGGCAAGGTGAATCCGGTGATTCCGGAGGTGATGACCCAGACGGCCTACAAGGTGATGGGCAACGATGTCTGCGTGGCTCTCGCGGGCGACGCGGCCCAGATGGAGCTGAACGCAATGGAGCCGGTGATGGCCCAGTGCTGCTTCGAGTCCGCGGATCTGCTGATGAACGGATTCGACACCCTCCGCACGCTCTGCATCGACGGCATCACCGCCAACCGCGAGCGCTGCCTCGCAAATGTGAAGAACAGCATCGGCATAGTCACGGCTCTCAACCCGGTCATAGGCTACAAGAACTCAACAAAGATTGCCATGGAGGCTCTCACCACCGGCAAGGGAGTCTATGAACTCGTCCTTGAGCACGACATTCTCTCCAAGGAGGATCTCGACACCATCCTCAAGCCGGAAAACATGATTCACCCAGTAAAACTCGACATCCGCCCGAAGCATTAGGTGAGCTTTAACCTCGCCATGGATTCTCGGGCGGAATGCGGCTTTTTTGTAAAATTTTTCCGTGCACGCACACGGAATCTGCATAAAATACTTATCTTTGCCGTCGATAATGGAATTTCATGCGGCATGAATAGCTGTAATGTCCTGATAATTCATTGATATGCCGTAATATATGACAAAAATAGCTTCAATCAGAGTCGCCTTGTGCTGCGCGGCGGTCTTCCTCGCTGTCAGCACCTCCTCCGCCGCTGAGACGGTCTTCAAGTTTCAGACAAAAAACCGCAAGATGTACCGCAAGGGCTGGATTGACCTCAATAAGAACGGGGTCAAGGATCTCTATGAAGACCCGTCGGCGGACATCGACGCGAGGATTGAAGATCTGCTTTCGCGGATGACTCTTGAGGAGAAGACCTGCCAGATGGTCACACTCTACGGCTACGGTCGCGTCCTCGCCGACCCCCTTCCGACCCCGGAGTGGAAGGAGAAGCTGTGGAAGGACGGGATGGGCGCGATTGACGAGCACCTGAACGGTTTCCGGCAGTGGGGGATGCCGATTGAGATGTACACCCCATACCTCTGGCCAGCTTCGCTTCATGTCGCCGCGCTGAACGAGGTGCAGCGCTTCTTCATAGAGGATACGCGGCTCGGCATTCCGGTGGATTTCACGAACGAGGGAATCCGCGGAGTGGAGGCCTGGCGGGCGACCAACTTCCCGACCCAGCTCGGACTGGGGCACACCTGGGACAGGGAGCTGATTCACGAGGTCGGATGCATCACGGGGCGCGAGGCCAGACTTCTGGGCTACACCAATGTCTATGCTCCGATTCTCGATGTGGGACGCGACCAGCGATGGGGACGCTACGAGGAGGTCTATGGCGAATCGCCCTATCTCGTGGGCGAACTCGGCGTGCAGATGGCTCTCGGACTGCAGACTGATTTTCAGGTGGCGGCGACGGCCAAGCACTATGCCGCCTACTCGAACAACAAGGGCGGACGCGAGGGGATGGCGAGGGTAGATCCTCAGATGGCTCCGCACGAGGTGGAGAACATCCACATGTGGCCGTGGCGAGAAGTCATATCCCGCGGAGGACTGCTCGGCGCGATGGCTTCCTACAACGACTACGACGGGGAGCCGGTTGAGGGCAGTCATTATTGGCTGACGGAAAGGCTCCGCGGGGAGTTCGGCTTCCGGGGCTATGTCGTCAGCGACAGCGATGCCGTGGAATACCTGTACTCGAAGCACAATGTCGCCGCCGACATGAAGGAGGCGGTGCGCCAGAGCGTGATGGCGGGGCTGAATGTGCGCTGTACTTTCCGTTCGCCGGACAGCTATGTGCTGCCTCTGCGCGAACTTGTGGAGGAGGGGACAATCCCGATGTCCGTGATTGACGAAAGGGTGCGCGACATTCTGAGGGTGAAATTCCTCGTGGGCATTTTTGACAATCCCTATCAGACTGACTACAAGGCCGCCGACGCGGAGGTTGACGGAGAAGAGAACAACAAGGTCGCGCTTCGCGCCTCGCTCGAATCTCTCGTGCTGTTGAAGAACGCTGAATCAGACTCCCCGTTCGGAACTGACGGCAGGATGCTGCCTCTGAATGCGGAGACTCTGCACCGCGTCGCGGTGATAGGCCCGAATGCTGACGACACCGGCTATGCCCACCTGCACTACGGTCCGCTCGGAACGAAGGCGGTCTCCGTGCTCGAAGGGCTGCGCACCGCCCTTGAGGGCAAGGCCGAGGTGGTCTATGCCAAGGGCTGCGACCTTGTGGACAAGACATGGCCGGACTCGGAGATTCTTCCGACCGACCCGGACGCGGAGGAACTCGCCGGAATTGCCGAGGCGGTGCAGGCTGCCGAATCGTCAGATGTGGCAATCCTCGTGCTCGGGGGCGGCCCGAGAACCGGCGGCGAGAACAAGAGCCGCACTTCGCTCGAACTTCCGGGCAGGCAGAACCTGCTGCTGAAGGAAGTTGAGAAGACGGGCAAACCGGTGATAGTGGTGCTGATAAACGGCCGTCCGCTTTCGGTGAACTATGCCGACAAGGTTGCGGACGCGATTCTTGAGGCGTGGTATCCGGGCGCGCACGGGGGCACTGCGGTGGCCATGGCGCTTCTCGGCGAATATAACCCTGGCGGCAAGCTCACGGTGACTTTCCCGCGCACGGTGGGACAGATTCCGTTCAATTTCCCGTGCAAGCGGGCGTCCCAGGTGGACGGGCGCAGCGGACTCGGCCCTGACGGATGGGCGAGCCGCGTGAACGGCGCGCTCTATGACTTCGGCTACGGCCTCTCCTACACGACATTCTCATATTCCGACATCAGTCTCTCCGCTTCCTCAATCGCCACGACAGACTCTGTGAGAGTCTCGTTCAAGGTGACGAACACCGGGAAGAGACGCGGCGACGAGGTGGTGCAGCTCTATGTCGAGGACTGCCTGAGTTCCCTGACGGCCTACGAAAAGGTTCTGCGCGGCTTCGAGCGGGTTTCGCTTGAGCCGGGCGAGACGAAGACCGTCGAGTTCCTTCTCACTCCGAAAGACCTGTCGATGCTGGACAGGGACATGAACCGCGTGGTCGAGCCGGGGGATTTCATCATTATGGCGGCGGCATCCTCGACCGACATCCGGCTCAAGGAGCGTCTCACGGTTTTCGACCCTTCAGTTGCGCCTGAAGCGCGGTCGGGTGCGTCCGACACGGTCGCCGGAAGCGAATCTCCGTATCCCGCCAAACTGGTCAAGGGCGACTTCCTCACCGTTCCTGTGGGAGGTAGCGTGAAAGGAGTCTTCATCATCTTCGGCTCCGGCACCGATGCTGACATTCTGGTGCAGACGACAAACGGCGGCGGCCAGTTCCTCACAGTCGCCCGTGCGGATGGCTGCGGAGGCGGCGGCCGTGAAATCTCATTCCCGGCGACGGAGGCGTCCGAACTTCGCATCGCGGTCGTAAGGGGAGCGGCGACAATCGGCAACATGGAAATTTCATCCGGGCGGTAAGTGAGCGGGTTTTTCATCCGCAACAATAACTTGTCTCATCTTTCCTGAGAAAAGTCCCTCCCGTCACAGCAGCGCGTAGGCGCGCACGTCATCGGCCGTGATGGTCGGGCCGGAGAGAATCAGCAGGCGTTCCACGACATTGCGGAGCTCACGGATGTTTCCGGTCCAGCTGCGGCCGACAAGAAGATCCATGGCATCCGGCGCAATCGGGCGGGGACTTTTGCCGCTTTCGGCGCTAATCTGGTTTATGAAATGATTGACGAGCAGCGGAATGTCGCTCTTGCGCTCGTCGAGGGCGGGCACCGTGATGACAATCACGCTGAGGCGGTGGTAGAGGTCCTCGCGGAACGTCCCCTTGGCAATCTCCTCGCGCAGATTCTTGTTTGTCGCCGCAATCACGCGCACGTCCACGGTGATGTCCTTGTCCGAGCCGACCCTCGAGAGTTTCTTCTCCTGAAGCACCCGAAGCACCTTGGCCTGCGCCGGGAGGGACATGTCGCCGATTTCATCGAGAAAGAGCGTGCCTCCGTCAGCCTGCTCGAACTTGCCCTTGTGCTGCTTGACGGCAGAGGTGAAAGACCCCTTTTCATGTCCGAACAATTCGCTCTCGATCAGTTCCGAGGGAATCGCCGCGCAGTTCACCTCGACGTATGGCATCTGCGAGCGCAGACTCTTCTGGTGCAGCGCCCTCGCCACCAGTTCCTTTCCCGTTCCGTTGCCGCCTTGGATGAGCACCCTCGCGTCTGTCGGGGCGACTTTCTCGATCATGTCCTTGACCTTCATGATGGCCTCCGACTCGCCGACCATCTCCTGTCCATAGACCTTCTTCTTCAGAACCTTGTTGTCCTGGATGAGGTTGCTGCGTTCCGTGGCGTTCTTGATGGTAATCAGAATGCGGTTGAGGTCCAGCGGCTTGGAGAGGAAGTCGAACGCCCCCTTCTTGATGCAGCTGACCGCCGTATCGATGTCCCCGTGTCCGGAAATCATGATTACCGGAGTCTCTATGCCTTTCCCATGCAGCGTGTCGAGAACTTCCTCGCCTGAAAGTCCGGGCATCTTGATGTCGCAGAAAATCACGTCATACCTTTCCCTGTCGGCCATCTCCACGCCTTTCGCGCCGTCTTCCGCCACATCCACCGAATGTCCCTCGTCTTCAAGTATTTCCTGCATCAGATTCCGGATTGAACGTTCATCGTCGATTACCAATATCTTCATATCCCCGTAAATTTTATGTCCTTTGTCCATGTCTCCGTGCGGACTATGCTGTCTGTCTCCGCATGAAGCCGTCCAGTCATTGAAAAAACAATGCCGAAACGCCCGAAAAATACAAATATCGGAAATTTTGTTTTGAATAAATCATTCAGATTCTTAATTTTGTCGGCTGCAATGAAATTTCCTCCTTCCCGGAGGATATGAGTACGGCATTGTTTCTACGGGCATATGTTTACGGCACGATGACGAAAGGATACGACATACCTGACATAACGATTGCGATTGACGGATATTCGTCGACGGGAAAGAGTTCGTTCGCGAAACTCATCGCTTCGGAGCTTTCGTTTCTCTACCTCGATTCCGGGGCGCTTTACCGTGCCGTGACGTTGTATGCGATAGAAAACGGTCTGATTTCCAAGGATAACCGCATCGATGTCCCCGCGCTCGCCGAAGCCTTGAAGACGCTTGACGTGCATTTCGAGAATCACGGACGGGGAATCAGGACTTACATCGGCGACCGCTGTGTCGAACAGAAGATCCGGAGTCTGAAAGTGTCGGGGAAAGTCAGCCCGGTGTCCGCAGTGCCCGAGGTGCGGGACTATGTGAACGCGAAGCTTCGCGAGTTCGGGCGGGGAGGCAGGATAGTCATGGACGGCCGGGACATCGGAACCACGGTTTTTCCGAATGCCGGACTCAAGATTTTCATGACTGCCGACCCTATGGTGCGGGCGCGGAGGCGTGCGGCCGAGATGGAGGCGAAGGGGGAGAAAGTGAACCTTGAGGATGTGCTCGCCAATCTGAAGGAGCGGGACTATATAGACTCGCATCGGGAGGTGTCGCCGCTGAGAAAGGCCGCTGACGCAGTTGAACTTGACAATTCGGAGATGACTATGGAGGAGCAGATGGAATGGGTGCGGAAGGTCATCGGGGAAAGATTCGGAGATTAGGAAATGGGCCGGGGAGCGACAGTTGACATTGACAAGAATTCCGGGTTCTGCGCCGGGGTCATCCGTGCGGTCAATATCGCGGAAGAGGAGCTTGCGCACGGCGATGGCAAAAAGATATTCTCGCTCGGTGCGATTGTCCACAATGAGGCCGTGCTTTCCGGACTGGAGTCCGCCGGACTTGTCACGATTGACAGGGACGACTTGAGCGAAATCCAGTCGGTGGAGAATTCCGACCTCATCATCAGGGCGCACGGGGAGCCTCCCGCAACCTATGAGCGTGCCGAAGCTGTCGGCTTCAAGATTGTCGACTGCACATGTCCGGTGGTGCTCCAGCTCCAGAAGCGGATACGCACTGCCTATCTGCGCCAGCAGAAGGCGGGGAAAGGGCAGATTGTGATTTTCGGCAAGGTAGGTCATGCGGAAGTTCTCGGGCTTGTCGGACAGACGGACGGGACGGCTGTGGTGGTGGAGAATCTTCAGATGCTCGAAGAGGCCGTTTCGGAAGGGAGAATCCTGCCGGGCATCCCCACCGAGATTTTCAGCCAGACGACAAAGAGCCCGTCCGAATATGAAAAGGTCTGCGCAAGGCTTTCCAAGGTGAGGGGGCTGCGCCTGCGCCTGAAAGTGCACAACACGATTTGCAGGCAGGTGGCCACGCGCCATGCGAAACTGTCTTCATTCGCCCGCAG
>CAVFTG010000075.1:0-9147 GCA_963625415.1 Barnesiella intestinihominis | reverse complement strand
CACAATTTACATTATTTTCCTAATTTATGCTAATATGGCCATAAAATTTTCTAATATCTATTTATTTTAGTTTGTATTTAGTTAAATATTAGCGATTTATCTGTATTTATCTATGGCATTACTTTTAAATATGTTGTAAATTTGGTCATTCTGACCGCAATCGTGTGGATTCAAGGCTGTTATTAGATATAATAGGCATTGAAAACTATCCGTTTATATCATAGTATCTCATGAAGTAGTTAATATGATTGCCACTGTTTTCCACATAGTTATTAACATTTGTTAAACAAATTAAATTTGAATATTTGTTTTCTTTTGTTTACCTTTGTGACCTCATTATTTACAATCATGAATTCACGACTGTTACAGTTCCTGAGCGCTGAAAACATCACCCAATCGCAGTTTGCCGACACCATAGGGGTGGCACGGGCGAGCGTGTCACACATCCTGTCTGGCAGAAACAAACCGAGCTATGAGTTCATCACTGCAATGCTTCGGCACTACCCGCAGCTGAATCCGGAGTGGCTGATGCTGGGAAGCGGCCGGATGTACAAGGACAGCGGCAGACAGGCTCAGCAGACAGTGGAACTCCCTGATGAACAACTGCTCTTCCCCACCGATTTCGAGTCTCCGGAACGGCAGCCTGCCGAAGACAATGCAGATTCTTCCGCAGGACGGCGCATTTCTGCAGAGACCCGGACAACTCCGGCGCATGCACCCGGAGCCGGCGCGGTGTCGCAGCGGACGGATAGTGAACAAGCCCAGGCGGAAATTCCGATTCCCGGGAAAGTGACGATGTCATCCTCCGGTGAAATGCAGCGGAAAGTCAGCAAAGTCATAGTTTTCTTTGACGACGGAACATTTCAGGAACTGCGCTGACTGACAAGTTTTTCGCGAATATCTGAAAACATTGCGCGTGTTGTGCGGCCGTTTTGTCCGGGATTTTGCGTAAGTTTGCAGTTTCACGGCATATTCCCGCCTTTCCAAGGGTGCGCTGCACGCGAATTACATATGACATGTACAAGATTCTGCTGAAATACTATCTGAAGCACAACTCTCCGGCAAAAGCGTTCGGAATCGCTGCGGAGGTTCTCGCAAGAGTGCGGAAAATCCCGTTCGCGAGGGCTTTGCTGCGCCTGATCTATAAAAGACGGATAAGAACCGACCGCCGGCTTGAACTTTTCGGAATCGAGTTCGGCAACCCGGTCGGACTCGCCGCGTCGATAGACACGGAGGGAGTTCTCTACAACATACTGTCGGACTTCGGCTTCAGTTTCATAGAAATAGGTCCTATGTCCTATGTCAGGCAGGACTACGCCACATCGGCAAAGCATTATCTCGGGGTCAAGAAGGCCATCGAGCATCTTCGCGGAGAAAGGCCCGACTGCGTGATTGCCGGAAACATAACAAGGAATCCGCAGAGCCGGGGAGCGGAAATCGTGAAAGACTACGAAACAGCGTTCGCCCTCATATATGACTTCGTCGATATGATTGTGATCAATCCGCGATGCGGTTCTGAAGAAGACGCCGGCGGAAACGATGAAGAGGACGGAGGAATCTCGGAACTTCCGGAAATAATCGACAGACTTCTGACGATGCGCCTGTACTACGACAGCAACAAGCCGGTTCTCGTGCGGCTCATGCCGGAAATCACACGCTCACAGACGGATGAAATCATTGAATGCTGCCTTTCCTGCGGGATTGACGGTGTCGTGGCCGGAAGCACGCGGCGGCATGATGATGACAAGGACGGAAGCATCCTGTTCAACAGAAATCTGGAGTTCATCAGCCATCTGAACGTCCAGTCCGGATCCCTGCTGCCCATAATAGGGGTGGGCGGGATAATGAATGCCGAAAGAGCGGGGAGAATGCTGGACGCGGGGGCCTCGATGGTCGAGGTCTATACCGGTTTTTTCAGGGAGGGTCCGTCGATTGTCAGAAAGATAGTCAATAATCTGCCGGAGTCAACAAAATGAAAACGAAGGAAACATTACGCGACAGACTCATCAGCCTGTCAACGGAAATCGGAAAGCTGCTGCTCAAAACCGGGCAGACGGTCAGCGCCGCAGAATCATGCACCGGAGGAATGATTTCGGAAATCATGACTTCAGTTCCGGGCTGTTCCGCCTACTATCTCGGTTCAGTCACATCCTACGCAATCCCGGTCAAAGAAAAGGTGCTCGGAGTTCCGTCGGATGCGATTGAAAATTTCGGGGTCGTAAGCGGTGAGGTCGCAGCCGCCATGGCTGAGGGTGTCCGCCGGCTGACAGGCAGCGACTATGCCGTGGCCACAACCGGAGTCGCAGGTCCAGGAGGCGGGACTTCGGACAAGCCTGTCGGTCTCGTATGGATAGGAGTCGCCACGAAAAACGGCACTAAAACGGCCGCATTCAGCTGCCGGGGAGACCGAAGAGGCAACATTGAGCGCTTTTCCGAGGCGGCGCTCCATTTATTATGGGAAACAATCTTCTTCGAACAGAACTTACATTAAATGAAGTGATGCAACAAAAAAGTTTAATATTAAAACATTTTTGTTGCATCACTTTTGTCAATCAATAACCTTAATTTATGACCGGATCTCCGCAGTGCAGCCTTATTTTTCAGCGACTCAGGCAGCGGAGGAAGTTTCCGCCGGCAATGGCGGAGATTGCAGTCTCATCATAGCCCCGGCTTCTCAATTCGTCAAAGACGACTCCGATGCGGCTGCAATCTTCAAGTCCCTCCGGAGTGACTGCGATTCCGTCAAAATCGGAACCTATCCCCACATGCTCGGGACCGACAAGCGAGACGGCGTGGTCGATATGGTCGGCGACTTTCCTGTAGTCCGGGCGCGGAAGTTTCTTCAGCCGGTCGAGGCATTCGTACCATGCGGCTCTCTTTGTCCGGTCAGCCGGATCGGCTATGAACTTCCCCTCAGTCCTGTCAATGTCGTCATCACGGAGTGCGAGCGCCTTTGCGAAGTCCGCGTCGAGAAATGCCGGATAGAAATTTATCTGAATGACTCCCCCGTTTCCGGCAAGGGCGCGAATCATGTCATCGGTCATGTTCCTCGGATGGTCTGCAAGGGCGCGGCAGCAGGAGTGGGTCGCGACGACAGGTTTCGTGCTGCACTCCAGAACATCGTAAAACGAGCGGTCGGAAATATGCGACACGTCCACAAGCATCCCGAGCCTGTTCATCTCCGACACAACCGACCTTCCAAACGGACTGAGACCGCCCCAGCGTCCGGACGCGCCGCTTGTGCATGAATCACATATCTCATTGTCACGGGCATGGGTCAGAGTCATGTAGCTGACCCCCAGTTCATGGAAAAGCCGCAGCAGACCGAGATTTCTCTGTATGGGCGAACCGTTCTCAAGAGCCAGAAAGACAGAAATCCTCCCTTCCGCCTTATTCCGCATCGCCTCTTCCGCCGATGTCGCCAATGCAGCGACATCGCGGTTATCCGCCACCGCATCTCTTGCGCATGCAATCAGTTCAAGCGCATACCGCGTCGCCGCATCAGGAACAAGGGAGTTCGGCACATAAGCCGCAAAAAATGCGGCATCGACTCCCCCGCGCCTCAATTTCGGGAAATCAACCTGCGCATGGGCCTCCTCCTTCCCGATGTCACGAAGCCGGTAAATCTGCGACGGTGTGTCGCAATGAGAATCCAATACAAACATATATCAAAGCATAACGCAATCATTAAAGATGAGGAAATCCTTTTAGTCAACCCTGACGTCTTTGTCTTAAAGACTCATAAAGCATGACCGCCGCCGCAATCGAGACGTTCAGCGACCCGATTTCCCCCGCCATCGGAATCGCGGCCCGTTCGTCCGCAAGTTCAAGCATCGCCGGAGATATGCCCTTGCCCTCCGAACCCATGACGATGGCGACCGGGCCGGTCAGGTCGATGTCATACACATACCGGTCAACCTTTTCTGTAGCCGCGACAAGACGGAATCCCGACTGTTTGAGGAAATAGGCGGCATAACGGAGATTCGGCACCTTGCAGGTGTCAATCCTCATCAGCGCACCGGCGGAAGCCTTCACCGCCTCGGCGTTTATCGCCGCCCCGCCTTTCGCCGGAACGATGATTCCCTTTCCTCCGGCGCATTCCAGCGTCCTTGCGACAGCTCCGAGGTTGCGCACGTCGCTCACCCCGTCAAGAATCACAAGGAGCGGATCCGGAGCCGCGGCGAGCGCCCTGTTCACCATATCCTCAAGCTCCACATAGTCAATCTGCGCGATGTAGGCCACCACGCCCTGATGCGCACCGCGCACAGCCCTGTTCAGCCGTTCCAAAGGAACGAACTGGTACGGGATTTTCTTCTCCCCGAGCAGGCCGTACAGATCGCGGAACTGCTGCCCCTCAAGCCCCTGCTTCAGAAGCACCTTGTCAAAACGGCGCCCGGCCTTCACGGCCTCCATCACGGGATGAACCCCATAAAGAACCTGCATCTTATCCTCTTCCATATCTTATCTTTATCTTATCAATTCAAAGACTCGCCTCAGCCCGTCGCATATCGGGGCATCCGTCCTCCACTTTCAACTCTCCAGACTCTCTGACAGCTCCGCCCATTCGTCCGTCATCGCGTCAAGTTCCCTCTTCAGTTCCAGAAACTCGCGGGTAAGTTCCATATAGTCGTCCGAAGGCGACGGAGCGGCAAGCACGCCTTCAATCTCCTTCATCCTCGCCTGCACCTCGTCAATCTTCTTCTCCAGAAACGAAATCCGGTTTCTGACCTTGCGCTCCTCCTTGGAAATGAACTTCTTCGCCTGATATTCCTGCTGCGCGGCTTCTTTCCTTGCCGCGGCTTCAGCGACCTCAGCCTGTTCAGCAGCCGGCTTCTCATGACGCTCAAGCTCGCTCAGATTCTCTATGCGGCGTGTCTCCAGAAAGTCGGAGACTCCCCCGAGAAACTCGCGCACCCGTCCGTCACGGAACTCGTAGAGCTTGTCGACAAGGCCGTCAAGGAAATCACGGTCATGCGAGACTATTATCAGCGTTCCGTCATAGGACTTCAACGCCTGCTTAAGTATGTCCTTCGAGAGTATGTCCATGTGATTGGTCGGCTCGTCGAGCGCAAGAAGGTTGTAGGGCCGCAGCATCAGTTTCGCCATCGCGAGCCTCGCCCTTTCGCCTCCGGAAAGCACCGCGACCTTCTTGTCGATGTCCTCTCCCTTGAAAAGGAACGCCGCCAGAATATCACGCAGTTTCGTCCTGATGTCCCCCACAGCGATGCGGTCAAGCGTGCCGAAGACTGTGTCATTCTTGTCAAGCACATCCTCCTGATTCTGGGCGTAGTAGCCTATGCTGACATTGTGTCCGAGCCTTGACTCCCCCTTCATCGGCGCAAGCTCCCCCATAATCGCCCTCATCAGCGTGGTCTTGCCCTCGCCGTTCCTGCCGACAAGCGCCACCTTCTCACCTCTTTTCACCTCGATGTCCGCACCGGAGAACACGACTTTATCTCCATATCCGAGCGTCAGATTGACCGCCTTGTAGGCGATGTCCCCCGAACGGGGCGCCGGCGGGAACTTCACGGCAAGCGCGGACTTGTCCTCAAGATCGACCTCTATCCGCTCCAGCTTCTCAAGCTGCTTCACGCGTGACTGCACCTGATTAGACTTGGAAGGCTTGTAGCGGAAACGCTCTATGAAGTCTTCGGTCTTCTCAATCATCCTCTGCTGGTTCGCGTAGGCGGCCTTCTGCTGCGCTATCCTTTCCTTCCTGAGCTCCAGGTACTTGCTGTACGGAACCTTGTAGTCATGTATATGTCCGAGCATGATTTCCACAGTCCTGTCCGTGACATTGTCGAGGAACTTCCGGTCATGTGAAATCAGCACCATCGAACCGCGATAATCCTTGAGATACCCCTCCAGCCATTCGATTGACTCTATGTCGAGGTGGTTCGTCGGCTCGTCGAGCAGCAGCACGTCCGGTTTTCCGAGCAGAATCTTCGCAAGTTCTATCCTCATGTTCCAACCCTGGCTGAATGTCTCGGTCGGCCTCTGAAGTTCGTCATATTTGAATCCGAGTCCCATGAGAGTGCGCTCGGCAAGAACTTTAGGTGAATCAGTCTTTATGATTGACAATCTGTCGTTTATATCATTCAAAGAAACAATGAGTTTCTGATACTCCCCGGATTCGTAGTCCGTCCTCTCCGCAAGCTCAGCCGTGATGCGGTCGAGCTCGGCCTCCATGTCGAACATCTCCTGGAAGGCGGTCATGGACTCGTCAATCACTGACTTGCCGCGGTGGTGCTCCATAATCTGGGGAAGATAGCCTATCTTCACCCCCGAGGGCACAGAGACCTTTCCGGAGGTGGGAGTCAGAAGTCCGCATATCAGCTTGAGAACCGTTGACTTGCCGGCACCGTTTTTCCCGACAAGACCGATTTTGTCCTGTCCGCTGATGTTGAAAGTTATGTCGTCAAGCAGCGTGAATCCTCCGTACGCAACTGTCAGTGAATTGATTGAAATCATAGCAGTCTCCTTAACAGTTCATTTGTCATTCCCGTCATCCCCGTCTTCTCCGTCTTCCCCGTCTCCCGTGTCTTCCGTGTCTTCCTCCTCATCCTCAGGCTCGTCCTTGCGGCAGATCAGAATGCTGAACTCATAGAGCAGATAGAGCGGAATCGTCACGATTATCATAGACATTATGTCGGCCGGGGTGATTGCCGCAGCTATTATCATCAGAACCACGAGCGCATGCTTTCTGTACTTCTTGAGCGTGCCGCGGTGCAGAAGTCCCATGCTCGACAGCGCGAGAATGACCGCCGGAAATTCGAATGCGATACCCATCGAGAAAACCGTCGAAAAGAAAGTCGATATATATGAACTCAGCGAAATCGTGTTCTTGACCATGCTGCTCACCGTATATCCCTGAAAGAAATCGACGATGAAGGGAAGAAGCACGAAATATCCCACCGCAAGTCCGACATAAAAGAGCGTGCCGGCGAAGAGGAAAGCCCTCCGCACAGGTCTCTTTTCCTTTTCGTAGAGTGCCGGAGCGATGAATTTCCATATTTCGTAACACACATACGGTGCTCCGAAAACCAACGCGCCGAGCAGAGAGGTCTTGAGATGAACCATGAACTGGGCCGTCAGGTCGTAATTTATCAGCGAAATCTCCGGATTCATCCCGAAGATGCGGTACATCGGGAAAGAAGGCTGGGTCGGTGCGAGCACCACAATGTCGAAGAAATAGTCCTTGAGAACGAACAGAATGACTGTCAGCACAAAAACAAGACCCGCCGAGCGGAACAGCGTCCCCCTCAGCGCTTCAAGATGATCCCAGAAAGACATTTCCGCCTGACTGTCCTTAGCCATCCCAAGCAACCCTCAGCCAGCGGAAATTTATTTCTTGTCAGCGTCCCGGATTTCCTCAGGCGTCGTCTCAATCTCCTTCTTTATCTCCTGAATCTCCTTGTCGGCATCTTTCATCCCCTGCTTGAAGCTCTTCATCCCGTGTCCGAGACCGCGCATCAACTCAGGAATCTTCTTGCCTCCGAAAAGAAGAAGAATCACCAGAACAATCAGGACAACCTGCCATATTCCGAAAACTCCGAGCGGTAAAACTGTCAACATAATCCGTGTTTTTATTGAATAATCCTAAAATTTTATCGGGTAAGTAAGGATTACTAATCCTATGCGTAGAACTTTTCTATCAGCGCCAGCAAATCCTCGGGGCATCTCCGGGGACGGCGGGTGGCGGAGTCGATGAAGCCGAGTGTCACCGTACCTGTGCAGAGCAGAACTCCGTCCTGATTGTAAATCTCCGATTCAAACAGCATCTTCACGGTCGGCCGCTGCGGAAGACGGGTCACTATGCGCAGCGTATCCCCCAACTTTGCCGGAGACTTGTACTGAGCCGTCACCGCGACGACAGCCGTCATAACCCCCTCACTCTCCATCCTCTCCACGGGAAAGCCGACCTCCTGCATCAGCTTCGCCCTGCCGCACTCGAAATAGCGTATGTAGTTCGAATGATGGACGATGGCCATCTGGTCAGTCTCGTAGTAGCGTACCTCAAGATATAATGTGGACTCTATCATATTCTCATCTCATTGTCCGTTGTTGATTCGACCGTGGCGGGCTATCCGCGCAGGCTCTTCAGCGAATGTTCGATGCTCTCTATCTTCGAAAGCGCGTCGGCTTCCTTCTTCCTCTCTGCCGCGACCACTGCCTCCGGTGCATTGGTGACGAATTTTCCGTTGGAGAGTTTGCCGCGCACGGACTTGAGGAATCCCTGAAGATATTTCAGCTCGCCCTCCAGTCTGGCAATCTCCTCCGAAGTGTCGACCAGGCCTTCAAGAGGGATGAACACCTTGACCGTTCCTGCCATAAATGAAACTCCCGCGACCGAATCATCTATTGAAGTCGCACGGCATATCTCATTGACATTGGCAAGTTTGACCACCACGGATTCCATCTCTGCCGGGAAGTCTCCCACAAATACGGCCTTGAGCGCGTCCTTCGGTGACAGCCCTTTCTGCTGACGGATGTTGCGCACACCGGCGACCACCTCGCAGGCAAGGTTGAAACCGGCGATGCACTTGGGGTCGCTCTCTCCGGCCACAGGGTATTTCTCGAACATAATCGTCGCATTCTCACCGCGTTCGCGAACAGCGTGCCAGAGTTCCTCGGTGATGAACGGCATAATCGGATGAATCATCTTCAGAAGGCTCTCGAAAAATCCGAGCGTCGCCTCATAGGTTTTTCCGTCAATCGGCGAACCGTACGCAGGTTTCACGAGTTCGAGATACCAGGCGCAGAAATCGTCCCAGAAGAACTTGTACACCGCCATCAGCGCGTCCGAAATCCTGAACTTCGAGAAATGGTCGTTCACTTCTGCGGCGACGGCGTTGAGCTTGTTGCCGAACCATCTGACAGCCACCTCACAAGCCTCGCTCTGTTCAAGTGATGCATCAACCGTCCAGCCGGTGATGAGCCTAAAAGCGTTCCAGATCTTGTTGCAGAAGTTGCGCCCCTGCTCAATCTGCGACTCGTCGTAGAGTATGTCGTTCCCGGCCGAACTGCAGAGCAGCATTCCGAGCCGCACAGCGTCCGCGCCGTACTTGGCGATGAGGTCGAGCGGATCCGGAGAGTTGCCGAGAGTCTTGCTCATCTTGCGGCCGAGCTTGTCGCGCACGATTCCGG
>CAVFTG010000074.1:2863-9191 GCA_963625415.1 Barnesiella intestinihominis | reverse complement strand
TGCGCAGGTCGCTCCAGCAGTTACCTCCCTCGAGAAAGAGCAGGGCATAAATCGTCGACTGAGGCTGGAGCACCACCGGATAGCGGAGCTCGACGGTGAACTTGTCATAGACGTTTCCGGCATAGTAGTTTCCGGAAGTATTGTATTGCGAAGTGCTGGTCGGAGTGAGCGAGTAGTTCTCGTATCCCCTGAGGGATATGATGTCGGAGCCGTAGGTGTCGTAGCCGGACATTCCGTCACCGCCGACGCGGAAACCCTCGAACGGAGAATACCCCCACTTGCGATTGTAGTAGCCGAGGACTCCGAACTGCACGCGCGTCATCAGCACGAGGTCTCCGACAAGCTTGGTGTAAACCGCACCTTTGAACTGCCATTTGTGGTACTCAATCCATTTGTAGCGGGTTTCCGAGGACTGGAGACTGTAGTCGATGTCCTTAGGGTTGCTGACAACCGTCGGATTGCCGTTGCTGTCAAGATTGCCGTAGTCCTTTTTCCGCAGGAGCGAATAAGGAGGGGTCAGCTGCAGGGAAAGGGAGAAGTCCGAACCTGTACGCGGATAAATCTGCTGGTCCGTGGAATTGCGGGACAGGCTTATCATGTAGCTGAGGTTGTGCGAAACGCCCGTGTTGAACAGGAAGTTGTACTGCCAGTCCTGCAGCCTGTAGGTCTGCCAGCTGAGCTGGTTGTAGAGTACGAAGTAGTTGTCCGGCCATTTCAGACGGGTTCCGATTCCGGCCGCGAAACCATAGACCTCCATGTACTGGTCGTTGTTCAGGATGTTGAACGCGAGGTAGGAGTTCGTCTGCCTGGTGTAGTATAGCGAAAGGTTCAGCGACGTAGGCTTCTTGCCGAAGAGCCACGGTTCGGAGAAACTTGCGGAGAGCGAGGTGTAGTAGGTCCCGTTGGTCTGGAAGCGGAACGCGAGGTTCTGGGCGTCGCCGAGCGGGACTGGCCGCCACGCCGTCTTATCGAAGAACCGGCGGGTCGAGAAGTTGTTGAAACTTACTCCGACCGTGGCGACGAAAGTGTTTCCTCCCCATCCACCGGAGAGTTCAAGCTGGCTCGAAGGCTTTTCCGTCACGTTATAGACGACATCCACCGTGTTGGTGTTCTGATTCGGAAGAATGGAATATCCCTTGTTCGGGTCGGCTATGGCCTCGGGGTCGAACTGCCCCATGGACGCGATTTCACGGATGGAACGCTCGAAGTCGGACTGGCTGAAGAGATAGCCCGGGCGGGTGAACACCTGACGGCGCACGACTTTCTCGTTGGTGAGGTCGTTCCCGTTGATTATGATGTTGTTCAGAGTGGCCTGCTTGCCCTCCACCACGCGCATCTCCACATCGACGGAGTCCCCGGCGACATTTAGTTCGACCGGCTGAAGGTTGAAGAACAGGTAGCCGTTGTCCCTGTAAAGTTTTGAAACGTCATATTCGTTCTGCTTTCCTCCGCCGAAGAGACGCTTCTCCATTGTGACCACGTCATAGACGTCTCCCTTCTTTATCTGCAATATTTCGTTAAGAGCCTCGGCCGGATAGACCGAGTTTCCGGTCCACGTTATGTCACGGAAATAATATTTCTTCCCCTGGTCGATTTTCAGGTCGATTTCGAGTTTCCCGGGTTCAACGAAATAGACGGTGTCGCTGATGATTCTCGCGTCGCGGTAACCGGCTTCGTTGAAGGCCTCGATGAGCCCTTTCTTGTCGTTCTCGAATTCCGTCTCGTTGAATTTCTTGGACTTGAAGAAGTTCTGGAGCCTCCTGTCCCTTGTCTTCTTCATGGACTTGACGAGCTTCGACTCTTTCACCGCATAAGTTCCTCCGAAGTCTATCTTCTTGATTCTGACCTTCTCGTTGCGGCTGATGGCGAAGTTAACTCGTATCGCCCCCTTGACGAGGGTGTCGCGCCGGGTCTGTATGTCGATTGTGGCGTTGTTGTAGCCTTTTTCGTTGTAGTAACGCTTGATGATGTCTGTCGAAGTCTTGGCGACATAGTCCGAGAACACTCCTCCCGGCTTGAGGTTCAGCCTCTCCTTCAAATCCTTCTGGTCGCCGCTCTTGATTCCCGAGAAAGTCCATTTTGAAACCCTCGGACGCTCCGAAACCGTAATCTTGAAGAATGCCGTGTCCCTTGTCGCGTTGAGCGAATCAATCGCCACGGAAACGTCCTCGAAGTAGCGCCTGTGCCACATCTTGTCGATGAGCAGCGAAAAGAAATCGCTCGGCACCGTCACCTCCATGCCCTCGCGCAGACCGCTTATCTGGACAATCTGGTCTCCGTTCACGTAATTGTTTCCCTCCACGGAGACTCCTCCCACAATGTATTTCTGAGGATTGCCGTAATCCACCGTCACTCCGGACTGCGCCAGCACCGTCGTCGCCGCAAAAAGGAACATCAACGCCATGCAGAACAGGAATCTGAGTCTAATCGCCATCTATCTTCAAAACTTAGTGTTCTTACCCGAATCAAGACATGCCGCAGTCTGCGCGACATGTACAATTTGCAAATATATGCAATTTATTTCACTTTGCCATATCGGCGGTCGCGGCCGGCATACTCGGCCAGCGCGGCGCGGAACTCCGCTTTACGGAAATCCGGCCATAGAGTGTCCGTGAACAGGAACTCGGAATAGGCCGCCTGCCACAGCAGGTAATTGCTCAGACGGGTCTCTCCGGAAGTGCGGATTATGAGATCCGGGTCAGGTATGCCGGAGGTCACGAGATAGCCGTCGAAACAGGACAGATCCGCATTTTTCAATTTTTCGAGAGCCTCGGGGGACTCCGCGGCCTCCAAGGCCATCTTTTTCGCGGCCCGGAATATGTCCCATTTGCCAGAATAGCTCATGAAGAGTATCAGGGTGAGATTCCCTCCGCCCCGGGTCCGCTCCATGCAGTCGTCAATCGTCGCGTTGAGCTCGTCCGAAAGCCGCTCGCGATGTCCGAGCACCACGAAGCGGACGCCGTTCTTGAGAAAAGTCGGCAATTCGTTCGCCATACACTTGGCCATCAGCGACATAAGCCCTGAAACCTCTTCTTCGGGACGGCTCCAGTTCTCTTCCGAGAAAGCATAGAGCGACAGATATTTCACCCCATCCTCTACACAGGCCTCCGTGCAGGCGCGCACTGATTCAACCCCTTCGATATGCCCGTATATCCGTTCCCTGCCCCGGGCCTTAGCCCAGCGTCCGTTGCCGTCCATGATTATGGACACATGCACGGGGACATTAGCTTTGTTTTCCATATTTTCAGTGATTTCTGACATCCTCGCCCCAATAAAGCCGGCTCGTGAGCGCGTTTATGAAGCCCGAATCGCGAAGCCGCGCCCTTTTGAGCGAAAACTGTGCCACCCCGACGCTGACGGAGGAATCCCCCCTCATCACGAAATTGACGTTGTCAGCGGAAAGCACGAGTTTCGGATCCCGCGAACGGAAGCGGAGTTCAATCCTGGAACTTTCCGGAATTATGAGCGGACGGACGTTGAGATTGTGCGGAGATATCGGAGTGACGAGAAGAACCCCGGAGCCCGGAAATGCAATCGGGCCTCCCGCGCTGAGGGAATATGCCGTCGAGCCGAGCGCCGTCGCGACGATGAGTCCGTCAGCCCAGTAAGTGGGAAGGAGACTCCCGTTTATGGCCGCGTCCACCCCGAGCATAGCCGGTCCGAGCCTGTGGACGCTTATCTCGTTCAGAGCGAGGAAAGATGCCGTGGCGCTCCCGTCGGGCGAGTTTACCTCGGCGGAAAGGACGGGGCTGTCCTCGACCCTGTAGTCGCCTCTGACGAGAGCATCGGCCACGTCCTCCGGTCTGTTCTCCGAAAGGAAGCCGAGCCGTCCGGCGTTCGCCCCGAGAACCGGAATCCCCCGTGGAGCGGCGAACCGCGCCGAGGAAAGGAAAGTGCCGTCACCGCCGAGACTTACAATCAGCTCCGGCAGTTTCCCGTCGGACAATCTCCCGTCAGACAGTTTTTCTGAGGACTGTTTGTCTGCGGATTGTTTGTCTGAAGACTGTCCCGCCGCAGACTCCGGCATTGTTTCCGCGCCGCCGGATATGCAGACACCGCGAAATTCAATCCCGGCTTCGGTCAGTCTCCGTTCAAGGACTCCGTAGGCTGGAGTGCGGACGATTTCCGGTTTTCTGTAAAATACTGCAATCATTCGAATCAGTTGTGGAAAACCGCAAAATTAATGATTTCTTGACATGATTTGAACAATAATAGCTATTTTTGCGCCCGCATGTGACCGATGCGACAAACAATTATGGTACGATTAAGCGTAAATATCAATAAATTCGCCACCCTGAGAAACTCCCGGGGAGGCAACGTCCCCGACATCGCGAAGGCCGCCGCCGACTGCGAGCGTTTCGGGGCGCAGGGCGTCACCGTCCATCCGAGACCCGATGAAAGACACATAAGGTACGCGGACGTACGCACAATCCGCCCCATAGTCAGGACAGAGCTGAACATAGAGGGGAATCCGATTCCGCAATTCGTCTCCCTTGTGGAGGAAGTGAGGCCGGATCAGGTGACGATGGTTCCGGACGCGGCGGATGCAATCACCTCGAACGCCGGCTGGAACACTCTGGAGAACAGGAAATTCCTCACCGGAATGTGCTCAAGGTTCAAGTCCTGCGGAATCCGGACATCCATCTTCGTGAATCCGGTTCCGGAGATGGTGGAGGGCGCGGCCGAATGCGGAGCGGACAGGGTTGAACTTTACACTGCGGGATATGCCGAAATGTTTCCGGAATCCCCGGAGAAGGCGGTCGAGACCTACCTCAGGGCGGCCGAAAAGGCAAGGGAATGCGGACTCGGGCTGAACGCCGGGCATGACCTGAATCTCGACAATCTCGCATATTTCATAAGGACGATTCCTTGGACCGACGAGGTCTCGATAGGACACGCACTCATCTGCGACGCGATATATATGGGACTTGAAAACACGATAAAAGCATATCTGGACTGCTTGATATGACCTGATATATGAATATTTTTCATATATTTGCGGCTTGTTATCCGTTTTTCGGGGACACGGAGTTGTCATCGACAAAAACAAAAATTTACACATAATGAAAAAAAATGAAATCATAACACTGACAATCAGTGTTATAGCCCTTATCGCCGCCGTAGTTTTCGGCACACTCTCACTCACCGGAAACAAAAATGCCGGAGAAACCGCAGCCGCCGAGACGGAACATGTGTCACGGGAGGGTGACATCGTCTATGTCCAGCTCGACAGGATTCTTCAGGAATACGACATGGCGAACGACAAGCGCTCCGTCGTGGAGACCAAGGTTCAGAACATCCAGGCCGAAGTCAACAGAAGGGGCAAGAAACTTGAAAAGGACATAAAGGATTTTCAGGACAAGATGGACAAGGGTCTCATGACAAGGTCCGTCGCCGAAGTCCAGGGGCAGAAGCTCCAGAAGGCGCAGGACGACTTCAACGCCTATGCGCAGCAGAAGCAGAACGAGATTCAGGAGGAGCAGATCGTGATGATGAACCAGCTCGCGGACGCGATCAAGACCTGGCTTGACAAATACAACGAGACCATGGGCTATGCGATGATCATCACCAATCAGGGAGGCGCTCCGGTCATCACAGGCGACGCGTCGCTTGACATCACCGACGAGGTGATTGCCGGGCTGAACGAGGAATATGTGGCGAACAAAGGCAAAAATAATTGAGAATAGCGCTGCTGTCCTGTTTCTACCCTTACAGAGGAGGGATTTCCCAGTTCAACGCCTGTCTTTTTGAGGAACTGGGCAAGAGTCACGATGTCAGAGCCTTCAATTTTTCGAGGCAGTATCCGGATTTCCTCTTCCCGGGCAGGACACAGAAAGTGACTGGGGACGATGAGGCCGTGCCGGTGCGGAGCACATCCGTGCTGGACACGGCCAATCCGTTGACTTACCGCCGGACCGTGAGGGCAATCCGGGAATGGAAGCCTGACCTGCTGATTGTCCGCTACTGGATGAGCTGGTTCGCGCCGTCCCTTGGCTATGTCTGCCGCAGGATGAGGCGCAGCTGCACAGTCATAGGCATTCTCGACAATGTCGTCCCGCACGAGCCCCATTTCTTCGACGCTCCGCTCACGAAATATTTCCTTTCGGGATGCGACGGCTATGTCACCCTATGCGGGGAGGTCTCGAAAGACCTTCTGAAACTGAAGAAGGACGCGAAGTTCGAGGTCATACGGCATCCCCTCTATTCCCACTTCGGGCAGAAGATGCCCCGTGAGGAGGCGGAAAGCCGGCTCGGACTTGGACACGGAAAGAAGAACCTGCTGTTTTTCGGACTGATACGGGAATATAAAGGTCTGGACATACTGCTT
>CAVFTG010000074.1:2306-2831 GCA_963625415.1 Barnesiella intestinihominis | reverse complement strand
CCATACGGGGATTTCGGAAAATATCAGAAAATCATCGACGGGATTCCTGGAGGAGACAGGAGGATCGCAAAGGCGCTGCACTATGTCAGGGATTCGGAGGTGTCGCTGTATTTCTCTGCGGCCGACCTCACCGTGCTGCCGTACAGGAGCGCGACCCAGAGCGGGATAAGTTCCGTATCATACCATTTCGAAGTGCCGATGGCGGTCACGGCGGTGGGAGGGCTCAAGGAGACAATCGGAGACCGGGGTACCGGAATCGTGGTCGATGAAGCCACACCAGACGCCGTCCGGACGGGAATCCTGCGGTATTTCGCCGAACCGGCTCTGCGGGAGAAGTTCGTCGCGAACATAAGGAAAGAAAAGGAGAGGCTGTCGTGGCACGGATTCGCCGACAGACTCATTGAATTTGCATACAGTCTTGAACCCGCACGCGACACGGAGAGTCAGCAGGCGGCGGAGAGTCAGGACAAATGAGAACCGGAATATGAACATTCGTGGAATACTCGGCCCAGCCATGGCCGCAAT
>CAVFTG010000074.1:0-2296 GCA_963625415.1 Barnesiella intestinihominis | reverse complement strand
CTGACCGTCCTTTCACCGACGGACGCTTTCGCGCAGGACAATTACGTACAGCCCCCTGTCACAGTGTCAAAGGAAAAGGTGAAAGTCGGAGGAAAGCTGTGCTGGTCCCATGTCGTCCTCGAAAAACAGACCCTCTATTCCATAAGCAAGGCCTACGGGGTGAGCATCGAGGACATATACAGGTACAATCCGTCCGTCCGCGAGGGAGGCCCGAAGAAAAACTCGATAATCCTCATTCCGGTGACCGGAGATGACGGAAACGGTTCCAAGGAGTCTGACGCGTCAGACAAAGTTCAGGAAGGCGGGGTCGGGGAGACGGAAGAGTCTGGACGGCATCAGGAGACGGAAGAGTCGGACAAAGTGCAGGAAGCTGCTCCGGAGCCGGTCATCCACACCGTGCGCTGGTATGAAACCATCGAAACCATAGCCGTAAAATACGGTGTGAGCGTTGAAGCCATCATGAAGGCGAACCGTCTGGACAGCCCGGAACTCAAGTCACGCCAGAAACTCGTGATTCCGGAAAAGGAGACTGTTGAAGAGGCCGCCGCAGCCGAAAGGCATGGTGAAGAAAATGCAGGAAACGACACGGTCTTCCCGCAGGACGGGAATGCGCTGAACGGAGAAAACGAAGAGAACGGAGTCTCCGCAGGACAGTCTGCGGAAAGAAGCGTACGCCTCGCGCTTGTCCTGCCGTTCATGGCCGGTTCTGAGAAGCCGAGCGCGTCCTCAATCGATTTCTACTGCGGAGCACTGCTTGCGGCGAGGGAACTCGGACTTGACAGCCTGAACGTTCACCTTGATGTCTTTGACACGGGTTCGGACCCCGTCGTCGGACGCTCTTTCACGGACGATGACTTCATCATAGGCCCGATTTCCGCAGACGACATACGGAAAATCCACGACATCGTAGGCGACGAGGTGGCGATAATCTCCCCTCTCGACCCTAAGGCGGCCGCCCTCACCTCCGATTTTCCGAAACTGGTTCAGGTTCCGACCCCGCATGAGCTCCAATATGCCGACCTTATCCAGTGGATTGCTGAAGAGACGCGGGACGGGGACATGACAGTGCTCATCTCTGAAAAAGGCGGGAAGGAAAGTGCGGCGATGAAGAATTTCACGGAAATTCTCGACATTTCAGGGCTGAAATACAAGACCCTGCAATACAGTCTTCTCGAGGGGAGGGACATCATCGACAGCCTGAAGGATATTTCGGTGGAGGGAGCCGGAGTCAACCGCTTCATCATAGCGTCGGAGAGCGAGGCTTTCGTCAATGACGTGTTCAGGAACATAAAGCTGCTCTCCCGCGAGAACCGCAATGTGGCGGTGTTCTGCCATTCGAAAGTCAGGGGCTATGACATAGAAGTGGAGAATCTCCACAGCAACAGGCTGCATGTCAGTCTCGCCTACTACATCGACTACGACACGCCGGAGACCATACGGTTCGTCAGAGCCTACCGGGCTCTGTTCAACACCGAACCGACCCAGTTCAGTTTCCAGGGATACGATGTGACCGGGTATTTCTGCAGGCTCCGTGCGGCCTGCGGCGACAACTGGCTCAGATTCATCGGCGAGCTGCCGGAGACCGGTCTTCAGACCAGCTTCAACTTCCGCGACGGCTCACGCATCAACGAGGGTGTCCGCCGCATCGAGTACAAATCCGACTACCGGATTGAATCAGTGGAATGACGGGGCAATCCCTTGAACAGATTCTTATATCTAACAGCATCTTATATTGTAATCAGAATGAAGAATATTCTTACTTTCGCGCTTGCGGCCGTACTGCCTGTGCTTATGGCGGCACAGCCGCAGGCTTCTTTCAGGCTCGGATGGGCATCGACAGGCTCGCACTGCGTCATCGGCGGCGGTCCGTCTCTGGAGTTTCAGAAAAAGGCGTTCAATCATTCCGCATGGCGCGGCGAGAAAGTTTTCGCCCAGGCGGTGGTGTCCTCCGACGATGAACTGAAGGACGTGAGACTGTCGGTCTCGGATCTCCGCAACGGGAAATCAGTGATAGAGTCAGAGAACATCTCCCTGCAGTTCGTGGGTTTCGTCATCTCCGACCTGCTTGACACGACAAGGTTCGGACAGTGCGGATCCCGCGAGGACAAATCCAAGTGGGGCGAGGTGCTTGTGGCGGACGTGCTTGACACCATGGATTCCATGGATGTTCCCGCCGGACGGAATCAGCCCGTCTGGATGACCGTCACGGTGCCTTCCGACGCGAAACCCGGAAAGTACCGGGGGAAACTGACCGTGACCTCGGGCAACGCCAGATCCCGCAGTCTGCCTGTGGAGC
>CAVFTG010000073.1:0-9195 GCA_963625415.1 Barnesiella intestinihominis | reverse complement strand
CCTTCGGAATGCTCTGCGCCGAGGATGAACTCGGAATCGGAGAGTCGCATGACGGAATCATGGTCCTCGACCCTTCCGCAGTTCCGGGAACTCCCGCAAAGGACTATCTCCATCTTGCCACGGACACGGTCATCGAAATCGGACTCACTGCGAACCGAGTCGATGCGGCATCCCACATCGGAGTGGCGCGGGATCTCTACGCCTGGCTGAAACACAACGGCATCCCTTGCGAACTCTGCATTCCGGAAACTGGCGCGTTCAGCGAACCGTCCGGTGACGGTAAGGCGATTCCCGTGGAGGTGGTCGCGAAGGCTGACGCACCGAGATATTTCGGCGCGACCCTGCGGGGGGCGAAGGTGGGCCCGTCTCCGGAGTGGCTTCAGAAGAAGCTGCTTTCAGTGGGTCTGCGCCCGATAAACAACATCGTGGATGTCAGCAACTTCATACTCATGGAACTCGGACAGCCGCTCCACACTTTCGATGCGGCGAAGATTTCCGGAGGCAGGGTGATTGTGCGCAATGCGGCCGAGGGCGAGAAACTTGTGACTTTGGACGGTGTGGAGCGCGAACTGAATCCGGCGGATCTCGTGATTGCTGACTCGAAGGGGGCGATGTGCCTTGCCGGCGTGTTCGGCGGCGAGAACTCCGGAATCTCGGAGACGACGGTAGACATATTCCTCGAAATCGCATATTTCAATCCGGTGACCATACGCAAGACTTCGAAGAGGCACGGACTCAAGACTGACGCGTCCTTCCGATACGAAAGGGGTTGCGATCCGCTCGGTCTCGAGTATGCGGCGAAGCGGGCGGTGCTCCTGCTGGAGGAACTCACCGGAGCGCGTCTTGACGGGAAGATTCAGCGCGTGGAATCCGCACAGTTCTCCCGCAAGACAGTGGAGCTGGACTACGGCCGCATCGAGGCTTTCATCGGCAAGAAGATAGGCCGCGGCACGATTGAGGAGATATTGACGAATCTGAACTATGAGTTCATCGAAAAACGGGAGAACGGGTCGACCGTCGGCGTACCGACATATATGATAGACGTTTACAGGGAATGCGACGTCGTCGAGGAGATTCTCCGTATCTACGGATATGACAATGTCGAACTTCCGAAGGCGATGAGGATGTCGGTGAACACGGGAGAAAAGCCCGAGCCGGAGATTGTCCGCAACACAATTTCCGACTGGCTTGCCGCGAACGGTTTTGTCGAGACGATGAACAATTCCCTGACGAAGGGGGAATATTACTCGAAACTTACGACATTCCCGGAGACCGCCTGCGTGCGTGTGCTCAATCCGCTCAGCTCCGACCTCAACGTCATGCGTCAGACATTGCTGCTCAACGGTCTGGAGGTGATTGCATATAACATCAACCGTCAGACGACCTGTCTCCGCACGTTTGAATACGGTTCCGTCTATTCGCTTAAGAATGTGACATCGGAGCCGAAACTCGATGACATCGACGAACATCAGTGCTATGCCCTGTTCATTTCCGGGGCTCCGGAGAAATCTTGGAGATCCGATGCGGGGAAGGGCAGTTTCTTCCAGCTTAAGGGCTATGTGGAGGCACTCCTGAAGCGTTTCGGGGCGGATCTCTACCAGATGGAGACGGCGGATGCTCCTGCTGACATCTTCTCCGACGGGCAGTCCTGTCTGCTTCCGGGCAGCCACCGGCCGCTCGCGGTTTACGGAGTCGTGGCGCAGCCGCTTCTGCGCCGCTTCGGGATAAAGCAGCCTGTTTTTGCGGCTGAAATCAACTGGCAGACTCTCTTTGAGCTTGTGAAGAGGGACAGGATCAGTTACAGGGAACTTCCGAAATATCCGGAGGTGCACCGTGACCTCGCGCTCCTGCTTGACGAGGGCGTAAGTTTCGCGGATCTCCGGGAAACGGCTTTCAAGGCTGGGAAGAAGATGCTCAAGAGCGTTTCTCTCTTCGACGTATACAAGGGTGACAAGATTCCGCAGGGCAAGAAGCAGTATGCGCTGAGTTTCGTGCTCCAGGATGTCGAGAAGACCCTCACTGACGCTGACGTGGAGCGGATTATGCAGAAACTTCTGACCGCTTTCCAGAACGGGAACGGTGCGGTGCTGAGGTAGGACATGAGACGTTTTCCGGCATATCTCGTCGCGTTTCTCGCCCTCGTGTCGGCGCTTGCTTCCTGCGGAAGGAGGGAGCGCGTCATTCCGAGGGAGGAGATGGCGGAGATATATGCCGAGATGTATGTCCTTGACCAATGGCTCGACGAAAACGGAAGTTTCAGGAGCGAGGCCGACACTTCGCTGGTCTATGCACCTGTTTTCGAGAGATATGGCTACACCACGGATGACTATCTCCGCAGTGTCAGCGCCTACATGAAAGATCCCACCCGCTATTCGAGGATTCTCCGCAGGACTTCGGAAATTCTCAATGTCAGGCTTGCGGAACTCAAGGCCGAGAAGAAAGCCCGAGAAGAAGCGTTGGAAAGGAACCGCAGACTTGATTCTCTCCGGAATCTCGTCCGTCTGAACGTGGATTCGCTGATGAATGCCATGGCGCGGACGAATCCTTCGGACAGTCTGGTGGCAGGGCTTGATTCTCTCGGATTCGTGGATTTCCGTTTCGTGCAGACAAATGACACGACTTTCGACGGACCGGCGATGATGGTGCGGATTGACTCGCTTTCGGCCGCAGCGGACAGCGCAGCTGTCGTCAGGGACAGTTCCGTCGTCGTCAGGGACAGCGCCGCTGTCGCGGCAGCGCCTGAGACCGGGACGGTTGTGCGTCTGAAGCCAGGGACTGAACCGAAGCGGAAAAAGGAAGATGAACTTCCGCGGTCAGGGGCGGTGATGAAAAGGCGGGTCTTGTCCGACACTTTGATGACAAGGTCTCTGCCAGAGCCTTTGATGGAGGCGGAGAGACAAGCAAGATGATGATTGATGCTGCATTTTGAGAACATAGTCTATGGCCCGGTGCACAGCCGCCGTTTCGGAACTTCGCTCGGGGTGAACCTGCTTCCTCCGAAGGGCAAGTTGTGCAATTTCGACTGCATTTATTGTGAATGCGGTTGGAACAGGGACAATTTCTCCGGAGGGGGATTCCCTTCGGTCGACGAATTCGGAACGGCTTTGCGGGCGGCGCTTTCCCGGATTGTCAGGGAAGGGGCGGTTCTTGATTCGATTACCTTTTCCGGAAACGGAGAACCGACGCTCAACCCCAGTTTTCCGGAGATGGTCGATGCGGCGCTGGCTCTGCGGGATGAACTGACACCTTCAGCGAAGGTGACAGTTCTTTCCAACGGCACGACCTGCGGAAAGGACAGTGTTCTGGCGGCGTTGCGGAAAGTCGACAACCCAGTCATGAAAATCGATGCGGCGACGACTGCTCTTGCGAATCTGATAAACAAGCCGGAGTATAACTATGACCTGAACTCCGTAGTGGAGAACCTCAAGGCATTTGACGGCGACTTCATACTCCAGACCATGTTTCTGCGATCCGATGCGTTCGATTCCGCTTCAGCGGCGAATCTCGCCGGTTGGACGGAAATCGTGAGAACACTGCACCCGAGACTGGTCATGGTTTATTCTACGGATCGCGAAACTCCGCAGAAAGCGCTGCACAGATACTCTTCCGACGAGATGAATTCTTTCGTAAGACCGCTTGTCGCGGAGGGGTTCGCAGTTCAGGTGTATGGAGTATGACGGTGTCATGGACAGGCGGAGGAGAAGATTTTCCGGAACGGATTGACAAGACAATAAATAAGACAATAATACAATGAATATGAATGATATGAATAATGTTCATAATATGAATAAGAAGACTGATTATTTTGAAAAATACGGATATGTTCCGGACACTGAGGAGATTGAATCTGCAATCCGCAGTGTCTCAGGGAATGTGGACGGATTCATGACGGAGGAGGTTCTGAAGAAATGCTTCTCCATGCTGGACGTGACTTCGCTCAAGACCAATGATACGGACGGGTCAATCGCCGCCCTTGTCGGGAAAGTGAACGGTTTCCCCGCGAAATTCCCCGGATGGCCTTTTCCTGCGTCCGTATGCGTCTATCCGAACTTCGCATCGACAGTGCGGGAGAACAGGGCCGGTGATTTTCATGTGACTGTGGTTTCCGCCTGCTTCCCGTCGTCCCAGAGTTTCCTTGAGGTGAAACTGCTCGAATGTGCGAAAGCCGTGGAAAACGGGGCTGACGAGGTCGATATAGTGCTCGCTCTCAACGCTTTCCTCGCCGGGGATTATGACAGGGCTTCGGAGGAGATCCGTGCGGTGAGAAAATGCATCGATGAAGTTGCGGAGAAACAGGGGCGCAAGGTGATTCTGAAAGTCATACTCGAAACAGGCCTGCTCGTTTCGGCGGAGAACATCGCGAACGCTTCGTTCCTTGCAATGGAGGCCGGGGCGGATTTCATCAAGACCTCCACGGGAAAAGTTGAGGTGAACGCGACGCCGGCTGCGGCTTTCGTCATGTGCCGGTGCATCGCGAAATTCTATGAAAAGACCGGAAAAAAGGTCGGATTCAAGCCTGCGGGAGGCATTTCCAACGCAAAAGATGCAATTTGTTACTACCTCATAGTTTCAACGGTTCTCGGTCGCGAGTGGCTGAACCGTG
Organism: Barnesiella intestinihominis; assembly: GCA_963625415.1. GTDB lineage: Bacteria > Bacteroidota > Bacteroidia > Bacteroidales > UBA932 > Cryptobacteroides. The sequence continues at coordinate 4,592 of CAVFTG010000073.1, read as the reverse complement.
ATTTGTTCAGATATGGCGTCAGCCGCGTTGCAAACAGCATTCTGTCAGCCGTAGAGCAGAAAACAGTGAGCTATTTTTAGCCTTTTCTCCGGAAAAGTTTGCGCGAACTTTTCCGGTTTTTGAAAAATAAATCGCCCTTGGAGATGCCTCTGAGGGCGATTCATGCAATTAGCCGTTGAATATTTCATTCAACGGCTAATTGGTTATAGCTTTGCCCCGTAATAAAAAATGAAGCGATATGAAACGTATTCTTTTATTCATCGGGGCTGCTGTGACATTATTGTCCTGCGAGAGAGTTGACATAGGTTCCGGCGACAGCCCCGCCGGACGGGACGGAGAAGAAGTCCCTCACGGGGAGATAGTTCTCGGCGGCAGACTGGAGGATCCGTACAAGACCGAAAACATGACCAAGGCCCTGCTTGAACTGTATCCGACGAAGGCTGACAGGGTCACCGTGAGCACGACGGATCTCTATGTGCGCTTTCTTCCGGAGAGCCAGGAGGAATTCGACCTTTTGAAGGCATCCGGAGTGGAACTGATGGATCATCCGCTTGATTATGAGATAGTCCGCGAGGGGGACTGGTATCATGACCCGTCAATTGACGGGGAAGACATCACATGGCAGTATGCCGTTGTTCCGAAGGATTTCGAGTTTCCTCAGATAAATCATCAGATTCTGCACGAATGCTACATCGCCGCCAATGACCCGCAGACCAAATCGGACGGCCTGGACTGGGACGCGGTTGAACGCAAATCGTATGAACTGACCGGAAACGGGGCTATGCTGGACGGGACTGCGGTGACAAGGGGCGGAAGGGTGAATCCCGAGGGGAGAATCACAATCGTTGACAATGAAGCCGACGGAGGCAAACCGGTCGGAGTGTCAGGCGTCATGGTCAGCTGCAACGCTTTCGTGAAATTCGCCCGGGCATACACCGACAGGGACGGTTATTACAGGATGGATCGGCAGTTCTCCTCCAAATTGCGTTACAGGCTGGTTTTCAAGAATGAAAGAAATTTCTCGATAGGACTCAACCTGATACTCGTGCCGGCCTCCGTCTCCACTCTCGGGAAGTCCGACCCGTCCGGAGTCAGCCTCAACGTGACGGCGGATTCCGAGGAGAAGCTCTTCCGCCGCTGCGTGGTGAACAATGCGGTGTACGACTACATCTCCCGCTGCGACGTGGCCGACATGAACATCTCCGCCCCTCCGGCCGACCTGAGACTCTGGATTATGGGAGGTCTCGAATGCAGCAGCACTCCGATGATTCATCAGGGGGCTGTCGTGAGCCACAGTCTTCTCAAGGGATTCCTCGGCGCCTATGCCGTTCTGGTGAAGCTGTTTCTGCCGGATGTCACAGTGGGGCTTTCCGGGAAGACATCCTACAGGGGAATATGGACCGCTGTCGTCCACGAACTCGCCCACACGAGCCACTATGCCAAGGTCGGGAACGACTACTGGAACAAATATGTGGAATATATCCTGCGCTCGTTCGCATCGAGCGGCTCGACTTACGGCACCGGAAACGAGGACGGCTCGGGCTACTGTGCGGTGGGCGAGATGTGGGCCTATTATCTCGAAAGCATGATGCAGAAGGACAGATACGGGGGATATGTTCCGGACAGCGGGGACGACTTCTGGTTCAAACCTCAGATTCTCAAATATATCGACGAGAGGGGAGTCGGTAGGGATGTGATTTTCGCCTCGATGTCGAAAGATGTCACCTCGACCACTGCCTTCAGGGATGCTCTGATTGAATCCTGCCCGGAAAAGAGCACGATGATAGAGCAGGCTTTCGCGAGATATTCGGAACAATGACGGGGGAGGGTTGAAGCCATGAAATCGACGGTAAAGACATTTTTGTGCGCGGCGGTCGCGTGCGCGGCGCTGCTGGCTGCGGAACGGGAGTCCCATGCCCAGCGGTTCAACATATCCACGAATCTTCTCGAGTATGTGAATCTCGGGACTCTGAATCTTGACGCATCTTTCGGAGTCGCGAAAAACTGGTCGCTGAATGCCGGTGTCCGCTACAATCCGTTCAGTTATGAGTCTGCGCGGCGCGGAGTGTTCTACAACCGCCAGAGGTCACTGTCCTTCGGCGCGCGCTATTGGCTGTGGCATCTCAATTCCGGGTGGTGGCTCGGGAGCAAGCTCCGCTATCAGGAGTACAGTTCCGGCGGATGGCGTTCAGACAGCACCGAGGAGGGTGACCGCTACGGTGTCGGGATGTATGCCGGCTATTCCTACATGATTTTTCCGCATTTCAATCTTGATTTCGGGCTCGGTCTGTGGGGCGGAGGATCCGCCTACCGCCGTTTCTCCTGCCCGGTCTGCGGAATCACCGAGGCGGAGGGAAGACGGGCTTTCATTCTTCCGGACGACTTGCTCATATCGCTTGTCTATGTATTCTGACATCATCGTTCCGACATCATCGCTCTGACATCATGTTCCGTAATCTGAAATCATATCTGCCCGGAATCATATCCGTTCTTCTGTCCGTGTCCTGTTCTCCGTCCGGCAGGGTGAAAGCCGTAATCGGGAGCGGGGTCATGGCTGACATCTGCATCCCGGACATGTCATCGGACAATACGGATCCGGACGAACCCGTCGTGGAACAGACCGGAGAGACGGACGGTGAGCGGCGTGACCCGGACGAGCCGATAATCATGAACGCCATAAGGGACAGCGAGACCGGAGAAATGGTTGCGACCGATGTCATCTCCGAATCGAAGGTGGTCGCGAGGTTCAACCATGTTTCCGAGCGGCTCGGGAACGTGAGCATAAGCTTTGACATAATCGTCCCCGGACTCCTGCTTGACTCTGACTGGCAGCTGCGCTTTTATCCGACGATGAGAATGGCGTCGGACACATTGAAGCTTGAGACGGTTTTCGTGACAGGAGCGAAATACCGTGACCGTCAGATGAGGGGATACCAGCGCTACAGGGACTTTCTCGCTTCAATAGTCACCGACACGACGGATCTTATCATGATGCGTCAGCTCGAAATGTTCATAGCCCGCTATTATCCCCGGACCTACGAAATGCGCCGCGATTCCTCGATTGTGCCCGAACCGGAGGCTGAAAACCTGTTCGGCGTCACTCAGCGGGAGGCGATGGAGCACTATTCCCGGACACTCAGAAGTTACATCAACAACCGGAAGAAGCAGAACAGGGACAAGATGTTCCGGAAGTATGTCAAATCTCCGATTGAGGTGGAGAACATGAGGCTCGACACTGTGCTGCGATCGTCCGGCGGCGATTTCGTCTATCGTTATGTGCAGTCTTTCCGCTCCCGTCCGAGGCTGAAGAAAGTCGTTGTGAACATGGACGGGGGAGTCTATCGCTTCGGCGAATTCATCTGCGCCTTTCCGTCGCCGGACAGTCTTGAATTCTACATAAGTTCGCTCTCTTCGCTTGCGGACATGTCACCCCGTTACAGGATGATTGTGCGGGAACGTGTCGTGAGAGACAACACCTTGGCTCTCATAGATTTCGAGGCGGGGAAGTCTGTGGTTGACACTTCTCTGGGGCAGAATGCCGGGGAACTCCGCCGTGTCAGGCGTTGTGTCGGAGACGTGTTCGACAGGGAGGAGTTCGAACTTGACTCGCTTGTGGTGACGGCGGCCTGCTCGCCGGAAGGCGGATGGAACTTCAATGCCGCGCTTTCCCGGGCGCGTTCAGCCGCCGTCGGGAAATGTTTCGCCGAACTCTTCGAATACGGAGCGGACTCCCTGCTGAAGACCTCATGCATGCCGGAGGACTGGGAACGCCTCTCCAGGATGATAGCCTCGGACAGTCTCATCTCCGAAGATTCGAAGAAATTCTACCGTGAAACCGTCATGTCGGTGCGGAATCCGGATGCACGGGAGATGAAGATGCGGGGTATGGACGAGTACCGTCACATCCGGGAAAAAATCTACCCGAGGCTGCGGACTGTAAGTTTCGACTTCCATCTGCACAGGCGCGGAATGGTCAAGGACACTGTCCACACCACCGAACTTGACACGGCATATATGCGGGGGGTCTCTTGCCTGAGACAGCTGGAATATTCCGAGGCGGTGCGCATCCTTCGCCCGTACAGAGACTACAATGCCGCTCTTGCCTATGCGTCGGCGGGGTATGACCACTCGTCATGGGACATACTCGGCTCCCTGCCCGACAACTCCGCACGGGTCTGCTACCTGAAGGCCATCGTGCTGTCGCGGCTCGGAGCTGAGCTCGAGGCGAAGAAGGAGCTTGAGGCGGCCATCGCTCTCGATCCGTCGTTCCGCCATCGGGCCAATCTTGATCCTGAAATGGAAAAATTTCTCCATAAAAACCATTAACCAATTAAAAATCATTATTATGAAAACAAAAATCTTCTTTGCCGCCGTTGCGGCTGCGGCAGTCCTCGCGGGCTGCGAAAAACCACGGATTTCAGTAACGTCCGGTGACAACGGAGACGGGATGACCTCAGAACTCAGCATCTGCATCCCTCTCGACAGTCAGACAAAGGCTGCCGGAACCGTTTCGGCAACCGATGATGACAAGCTCAATTCGGCTCAGGTCTTCGTGTTCAACGACAACGGAATCCTTGAGTCCAGCAAAAGAG
>CAVFTG010000072.1:8169-9400 GCA_963625415.1 Barnesiella intestinihominis | reverse complement strand
CGGGGGTCGATCCGGCCGCCAACAGGATACTGTGCCGGAAAATCGACGGCACAAAGCTGAAAATTGAGACTCTTCACAGCAAAATCCTTTCTGTGAAGATTCTACGTGTCTGCGCAGCCGTGCTCTGCGGAGCCGCCGTGCTTTCCCCGCTGCTGATGAATTATGTCCATCCGGGATGGCGTACTCTGCACAGGCGGCTTATTGACTGGTTCTATCCGTATGAAGATTTTGCTCTTGCAGGAATTTTCATAACCATTGCCGTTCTTGGAGCAGGACTCTTGATTTTATCCATAGTCCTCTTAAGCAGGAAACTGAAGAAGATGGACGCGGCGCTTTCAGAACTCGAAACTGCGCTCAAGGATGCCGAAGAAAAGACAAGGAAGCAGATGGAACCTCTCAACTCCCTGTTCAGCTGGGACATTCCGACAAAACTCATAGAAAAGACCGTCCCCGTCATCCATTTCGACCCCTATTTCAACGAGGCGCGGCTCGACGAACTCAAAAATGAATTCGGTTACAACGGCTTTCTGAACACTGACGACACCTCGGTAATCTTCTCGCACAGCGGGGAAATAAAGGGAAATCCGTTCGTCATAGCCACAGTGCGTAAATTCACTATGGGGACCAAGGTTTACACCGGTTACAAGCACATCACCTGGACCGAGACGGAAACAGACTCAAAGGGAAACAGGCACACCGTACTCCGCAGCCAGACGCTTACTGCAAGCGTGACCAAACCTTGCCCGGAATACAGCACCCGGACATATCTGATGTACGCCAACGAGGCGGCGCCGAACCTGAATTTCACCCGAAAGCCGGAAGGGCTGTCGGACGGCTCGGCATTCAACGGCCTTCGGAAAAGGCGCAAGCGCAGGAGTCTGGAGAAATTTTCGCGGAATCTGGAGGACGAGAGCAACTACACTATGATGGTAAACAAGGAGTTCGAAGTCCTCTTCAACACCAGAGACAGGGACAACGAAGTCGAGTTCCGCCTGCTGTTCACTCCGCTTGCACAGAACGAAATCATAAAGCTGATGAAAGACAGCACGGAGGGATACGGAGACGACTTCAGCATTGTAAAATCAAAGAAGATCAATCTGGTCTGTCCGGAACATCTGCAATGCTTCAGCCTTGACACAGACCCGAAACGCTTTATGGGCTACCGCTTTGACGAAGTGAAACGCAACTTCATCGCAGTGAACAGGGAATATTTCCGAGGAATCTATTTCGC
>CAVFTG010000072.1:0-8159 GCA_963625415.1 Barnesiella intestinihominis | reverse complement strand
CCCTGTATCAGCAGATTCGCACACGCAAGGAAATCTACGGCGAGTCACTTGTCCGCAGTTCGTCGTTCTGGGAATGGGAATCGCTCGCGAATTTCAGAAACGGGAAGAAGTTCGCCCATCCCGAATCTGTCACGGACAACATAATGAAGACCGAACTGCTCGACAGCGGGGAGGACGGGAAAAAATCGATACGGATAACAGCCAAGGGGTTCGGCAGCAGGGACAGGACGGACTACGTCGATGTCCTGGGCGGTGACGGTTTCACACACAGCGTTCCCGTGCCGTGGGTGCTTTATCTGCCTGTCGAAAAGAAGACTGCGCTTAAGATAACGGAGCTTCCGGACAAGGACAATGAGGTTTTCCGTCAGGAGAACTATCCTGTCGAGATGTTCCGCAGAAAAATCCTGATTGAAGAATAACTGTAAAATGGAAAATGATATGGAACAGAAAGAACTGCCGGTACTGCTGCTCACCGGCTATCTCGGAAGCGGCAAGACTACACTGCTCAACAGAATACTGTCCAACCGCAAGGGGATAAAATTCGCCGTGATAGTCAATGATATAGGTGAAGTCAATATTGATGCTGACCTGATTCAGAAAGGCGGGGTCGTGGGCAAGAAAGACGAGAGCCTCGTGGCGCTCCAGAACGGCTGCATCTGCTGCACCCTCAAGACGGATCTGATAGAGCAGATTTTCGAGCTGACAAAGATGCGGAAATTTGACTATGTCGTGATTGAGGCGAGCGGAATATGCGAACCCGAGCCCATTGCGAGGACAATCTGCAGCATCCCGACCCTCGGCGGCCCATATACGAAGTACGGTATCTGCAGACTGGACTGTATCGTGACGGTGGTCGACGCACTCAGGATGCAGAGCGAGTTCAGTTGCGGAGACACGCTGGTTATGAAACACATTGAGGAGGACGACATTGAGAACCTTCTCATCCAGCAGATTGAGTTCTGCAACATAGTGCTTCTGAACAAGGCCGCCGATGTCAGTCCGAAAGAGCGTGAACGAATCAAGGCAATCATCCGGGAGCTTCAGCCGTCCGCAGAAATAATCGAATGCAACTACGGTGACGTGGCGTTCGATAAAATCCTTGACACTCACCTGTTCAACTATGACAGAGTCGCCGGATCCGCCGGATGGATCAAGGGCATTGAAGGCGATGCCGACAAGGATGGCAGCGGGCATATCGATGAGGAACAACACGGACATCATCACGATGACGACGAAGATGGGAGTAACGGTGAACACCGGCACGATGGACACGGACATCATCACGATGACGAAGACGGAGAGCATCACCACGGACATCATCACCACGAACACGAAGGAGGCGAGGTGGAGGAATACGGAATCGGCACCTTTGTATATTTCCGCCGCAAAGCCTTCGATATGAACAAGTTCGACAATTTTGTGGCAAAAAAATGGACAAAGGACATCATACGGGCGAAAGGCCTGTGCTACTTCAGCGATGACAGGGATATGTCCTACCTGTTTGAACAGGCGGGAAGGCAATTCCAGCTGAAGGCGGCCGGGAAATGGTATGCGACCGCACCCGAAGAGGATTTGAAGCTGATTGCCGCAGAAGACCCCAACTTTATGAAAGACTGGGATCCGGTCTATGGCGACAGGATGCAGAAATTAGTGTTCATCGGGCAGCATCTCGACAAAGAGAAACTCGCCAAAGATCTTGACGGCTGTCTGGCTGACGATTAGAGATGTCAGCCGGGTTACCGAGTTTTGGTTGAGATAAGAGGATTCGAACCTCTACAAAGAGAACCAAAATCTCTTGTGCTACCATTACACCATATCTCAATTCCGCTGCAAAGGTATGATTTTTTTTGCCGTTCAGCAAAAACGTCCGACAAAATCATGCCGGTTTCTCCTGCCCGGGAACTACTTCACCCGGTAGGGCTGGTCATCGTAGAGAAGATATTTCTTCGCCTTGCGAATCCATTTCTGTTCTTCCGTCTTGATGTGTTCGCGCATTTCCAACGGACTGATTTCTCCCGTGATGCAGGAGAGAACCACCGGATCGGACAATTTCAGAGCGAATGAAGGGTCAAGGGCGAAAGACGGGAAAGTCTGATGCATATAGCGCATCAGATAGACCGTATGCAGGAAGGAATGGTACTCGACACCGGGCTGAAGCATAATCTGGTAGCCGTAGCACTTCTTCCCTTCATAGCGCCCGCAGGCCGGTGTGAATGAACATGGACGCATTGTCGCGCCTTCGGCCGGGGGAGGTGGGACTACGCCGGACGAAGCGGATGTGACGGTTTTGACGAAAGGTGCCCCTATGTATTCATAGGGACGCGCTGTGCCTATTCCGGGAGAGACATTGGTGTTGTTCCACAGCCCGCCTCCGCTGTACATGTCGCAGGTGAACATGCCGGGGATGTCGGAGCAAGGGGCTATCGTCCACGGCAGAAGCGACTTGGACGAATCGGTCGCGTTCGCCGAAATGACATGCAGGGCAAATCTCGCCCCGATCTCCGTGTGATACAGCAGGGCAAGTTCTCCGAGAGAAAGTCCGTGACGGTGAGGAACTTTGGGAGTATGCGGCTCGCAGTCCCCCTGCGGCATCGAACCTTCCACAACACGGCCGGCAGGATTGACATGGTCAACGATATAGAGCGACGGCGCATCGCCGCCCATGTCACGGAGAGCTTCCATCAGAGCCATCACGTCCTTCGTGTAGTTGAAGTACCGGACTCCGACATCCTGAATCTCCACGACCACGGCGTTGAGCCCGCGAAGTTCTTCCGGGGTGAACCCGATGTGGTTCGTGAGCGGGGCAAGTTCCGTGTCTCGTGGAGAAAACACCGCCCGGAGATTCCCCCGTTGCCTGAACATGTCGTACATATACTGTCCGGATGCGGTGTCCCAGCAGTTCTGGGTGCAGAAACAGCCCACCTCTCCGTCAACGAGAGCTTTGTCCAGCTGTTCCTGAATTGGTGTGGTTCTGAATGAGAACATATTCCGCCGAATGAGAATCCGTTTCCTATCCGATGATTTTCTTCGCGATGCCGATCACTTCTTCGGCGAGAGTGTCCGCAGCCTCCTTTGTCGCGGCCTCGGCATAGATGCGTATGATGGGCTCCGTGTTGGAGCGGCGCAGGTGAACCCACTGCTTGCGTTCTTCGAATGAAATCTTCACTCCGTCAACCGTGTTCACGTCCTCGGCGGCATAGACTTTCTGCACTTCGGAAAGAATCTTGTCAATCAACGCCTTGTCGGAAAGGTCTATGCGATTTTTCGTGATTACGTACTGCGGATAAGTTTTCAGAAGTTCCGACACTTTCACCTGCTTGTGTGAGAGATTGGTGAGAAACAGTGCGACACCGACCATGGCATCGCGTCCGTAGTGAAGCGCCGGGTAAATCACGCCTCCGTTTCCCTCACCGCCAATCAGCGCGCCGCATTCTTTCATTTTCGTAGTCACGTTCACCTCGCCGACTGCCGAAGAGAAATACTCGCCTCCGAATTTCTCCGTAACGTCGCGGAGAGCTCGGGAAGATGATAGGTTTGACGCAGTCGCCATTCCATATGGAGCGCACACCTCGTCAAGAGACTTTCCGCTCTCAAGCGCCTCGTCATAGGCGCGCCCGAGAAGATAGTCGGCGACGCTCACGAGCGTATATTCTTCTCCGAACGGTTTTCCGTCCTCGCAGATGAGTGCAAGCCGATCCACATCCGGATCAACAGATATTCCGAGGTCGGCCTTTTCTTTCACCACCGTTTCGCATAGCTGTACAAGGTTCGCCGGAAGCGGTTCGGGGTTATGGGCGAAATCTCCTGTCGGATTGCAGTTGAGTTCCACGCATTCCACGCCGAGTCTCTTGAGCAGACGCGGCATTATGATTCCTCCGACCGAGTTCACAGCATCAAGCACGACCTTGAATCCTGCTTTGCGCACCGCCTCGACGTCGACTGCCGGAAGCGCGAGCACTGCATCGAGATGCTCGTCCGTGAAGTCATGTTCCTCCACGGTTCCGAGTTCCTCCACCGGAGCAAAGTCAAACTCCTCTTTTTCGGCACATTCAAGTATTGCAGCCCCTTCAGCGGCATTGAGGAATTCCCCTTTTTCATTAAGAAGCTTGAGGGCGTTCCATTGCTTCGGATTATGCGAAGCCGTAAGTATTATCCCTCCGTCCGCGCCCGAAAAAGTCACCGCCATCTCCGTGGTCGGAGTCGATGCGAAGCCCGCTTTGACGACATCCACGCCACAGGAAATCAGAGTGCCGCAGACAATGTCCTCGACCATTTCTCCGCTCAGTCTGGCATCCTTGCCGACAACCACCTTATAGCGTTCGCCCGCGGCTTTCGGCCGCCGTTCACGGAGTTTCTCGCAATAGGCGTAGGTGAATTTCACGATGTCAATCGGAGTGAGCGCGCCGCCCGGGGCGCCTCCTATCGTTCCGCGGATGCCGGAAATCGATTTTATCAGTGTCATATCTATGATTTATTTCGTTATTTAGTATTTTTGCACGCTAATTTTTATACGATGATGAAAGCGATATACACGATTCTGCTGCTGATATGTTCCAATGTCTTCATGACGTTCGCATGGTACGGACACCTCAAACTTCAGGAAATGAAAATCTCCACCGGATGGCCGCTGTTTCTGGTCATACTGTTCTCATGGGGAGTGGCGTTCTTCGAATATTGCGCACAAGTTCCGGCCAACAGAATCGGATTCGACGGCAACGGCGGCCCGTTCAGCCTGATGCAGCTCAAGGTGATTCAGGAGGTCATCTCGCTCACCGTGTTCACCGTACTTGTGACAGTATTTTTCAAAGGACAGACACTCCAGTGGAATCATTTCGCCGCATTCGCCTGTCTGATTCTCGCAGTGTTCTTCGTGTTTCTGAAATGACCGGCAATGTGCGACAGCACGACTCCGGGCGGTTTCTACAGCCCGAATCTGCTGAAGAAATTGTTGCCTTTGTCATCGACGAGTATGAATGCCGGGAAATTTTCCACGCGTATCTTCCACACCGCCTCCATTCCAAGTTCAGGAAACTCGACGCATTCGATGCTCTTGATGTTGTTCTGCGCGAGAATCGCAGCAGGACCTCCGATTGAGCCGAGATAGAATCCGCCGTGCTTTTTGCAGGCGTCGGTCACGACCTGGCTTCTGTTTCCTTTCGCGAGCATGATCAGGGAACCGCCCTTCTCCTGGAATTCATCGACATACGGATCCATGCGTCCCGCCGTTGTCGGTCCGAGAGAACCGCAAGGCATACCCTCCGGAGTCTTTGCCGGACCGGCATAATAGACCGGGTGTTCCTTGAGATACTGCGGCATCGGTTCACCGGCATCGAGACGCGCCTTGATTTTCGCGTGGGCAATGTCGCGTGCCACGATGATGGTGCCGTTGAGGCTCAGACGGGTCGAAACGGGATATTTCGTAAGTTCCGCACGGACCTCCGACATCGGCCTGTCAAGATTTATTCTCACTGCATCGCCCTCGCCGGCTCCGCGCAGCTCCTCGGGAATGAGTTCGTACGGTTTGTCATCCATCTTTTCAATCCAGATTCCGTCGGCATTTATCTTCGCCTTTATGTTGCGGTCCGCCGAACAGCTCACGCCCAATCCTATCGGGCAGCTCGCGCCGTGACGGGGAAGACGGATGACACGGACATCGTGTGCCATGTACTTGCCGCCGAACTGCGCTCCGAGTCCGATTTTGTGAGCCTCTTCGAGAAGCTGCTCCTCAAGGGCCATGTCACGGAAAGCGCGTCCGGTTTCGTCTCCGGTCGTCGGAAGAGAATCGTAGTAATGGGTTGAGGCGAGCTTCACCGTGAGGAGGTTCTTCTCTGCGGAAGTCCCGCCGATTACGAATGCGATGTGGTACGGAGGACATGCGGCCGTTCCGAGGCTGTTCATCTTCGAGACAAGAAAAGGAATGAGCGTGCCGGGATTCTGTATCCGCGCCTTGGTCTCCTGATAGAGGTAGGTCTTGTTCGCGGAACCGCCGCCCTTGGTGACCATCAGAAAACGGTACTCATCGCCCTGCACGGCCTCGATGTCAATCTGCGCCGGGAGGTTGCACTTGGTGTTCACCTCGTTGTACATGTCAAGCGGAGCGTTCTGGGAGTAGCGCAGGTTCTCCTGCGTGTAGGTTTCATATACTCCGAGGGAGATGGCCTCCTCGTCCTCGAATCCGGTCCAGACCTGCTGTCCCTTTTCTCCATGCACGATGGCGGTTCCAGTGTCCTGACAGAGTGGAAGCTTGCCCTTCGCCGCGACCTCGGCATTGCGGAGGAAGGTCAGTGCGACATATCTGTCATTGTCGGAAGCTTCGGGGTCTGAAAGAATTTTTGCCACCTGCGCATTGTGGGAGCGGCGGAGGAGGAAACTGACGTCGCGGAACGCAGTGTTCGTCATGAGAGTCAGAGCTTCCGGAGTGACCTTGAGAATCTTCTTCCCCTCGAATTCTGCCGTGGAGACCAGTTTCTCCGAATCCGGAATCTTGTAGTATTCAGTCTTGTCTTCACCAAGCTGAAACATCGGTGCATATTTGAATTCCATAATTCTTATATTGTTTTATACATTTTTCAAAATTTCAACAAGCCTGTGCGCGACAGCCGGAGCGGGGTCTATGAAGTTTATGTGTTCCACTGCGGCGCCGTCACGCCCACGCATGGGATGCTCCGCAAGCAGTTCCTCTGAAACCCGCTTCAGTACGGGAAGCAGGAACGGATAATGTGTGCAGCCCAGAACAATCGTGTCGGCTCCGGACTCAATCAGCGGCTTCAGGCTCTTGCGCACGATGTCTTCGACAGATTCGCCGTCCGGTACGGCTGCCTGTCCGCTTTCCGGAACACCGTCTGCCTTGCCGTTCTCATGATCCGCCTTGCCGTTCTCATGACCTGAATATTCCGCCGGACATTCATCCGCACTTTCTCCGGGATGTTCTTCCGCGCTGCTCAGAAACAGGCAGCCTTTTTTGTACTTGTCCGCTACGGAACTCTTCTCGACGAGTTCCACGAATCCGTGTCCGACTGATTCGACGATTTCAATGCCGTCGGACCACCGGTCTTTCATGTCAAGGTATTTGCCGCCGTTCAATGTCCCCGCCGTGGCGAGCACGCCGACGACTCCGGTCTTCGTCGCAAGTGCGGCGGGTTTCACCGCCGGCTCCATTCCGATGAACTGCACATGGTCACGCCGGCCTCCGGTGATTTCCAGCACCCTGCCTGACGGAGCCGTGCCATATTCCAGGCGTAATCGGGCGATTGCGGCGGATGTGGCCGTGTTGCAGGCGATTACAATGACACCGGCTCCTTTCCCAATCAGGATTTCGGTGATTGCGCGCGCCCTTTCCGCCACATATCCGGAATCTTTCTCTCCATAGGGACAGTGGGCGGTGTCCGCATAGTACACGAAATCCGCCTCCGGAACAGCTTTCTCAAGCTCCCGAAGTACCGAAAGCCCTCCGACCCCGGAATCAAACACTCCTACCGTAATTTCACGATTCATGTCCGTTCAACTCAAGACTTCTCCGCAGCCGCGAATCCGCCATGGAGACTGATTGTTCAAATCCATCGACTGCAAGGGTGCAAAATTACAAAATAGCATCCAAAACAGAAAAATTTTCATCGTGAGGCGAAGAAAGTTTTGCAGGATAAAAATTTTTACATATCTTTGCATTCCCAAAACGAAAACGCTGGGTTCGTATAACGGTTAGTACTCAAGATTCTCAATCTTGCAATAGGAGTTCGATTCTCCTACCCAGTACAAGAGAAGTTCCAAGCGGAGCTTCTTTTTTTTAAGGAAGATTCCGCCGCGGCATGAATTCATCCGGTGAGTTTTTCGGAGCGGTGTCGGATGCTTCCGACAGGAAGAAATGGAGAGATGCTCGAGTGGCTTAAGAGGCACGCCTGGAAAGCGTGTATACCCCTAAAGGGTATCAGGAGTTCGAATCTCCTTCTCTCCGCAAAGTGCCCCTAATTCTCTAATAGACAGAATTTTACGAGAAATTTCGAAGAAAAACGGGACAAGCACGGGACAGAGTCTTTCGCCTGCGTCCGGCAACCTCTACAGGGTGCTGTCGGAATTGTGCGAAAGAAAAAAAATGTCTTTCTTCAAACCGACCCCCTACATCGAATATGTGCCACCCCGCCTGACCCAGGGCAAAATCTGGT
>CAVFTG010000071.1:0-9428 GCA_963625415.1 Barnesiella intestinihominis | reverse complement strand
CCGTAAGGTTGCTGCGGTTTGAACTTCGTCGCAAGCCTTGCACTTCATCCTTTTTAGACAGCCTCGATGGGGGGGGGACATTAAGTATTGATATATTGTGATATATGGAGATGGGATATATGGAGATGGGATATATGGAATATGCTGAAATGCTGAAGGGAAAATTGAAAACATTCGCGTTCGCGCTGCCGCTGCTTGCGCTTGCCGTGACATCGTGCCACGTCAACGACTTCAAGGAGTTCAGCGACTGGTACATAGCCTTCGATCCCGGCAATTCGTCTTCGACGGTCATAAATGAGGCCGGCTCTGTCGTGGGGCAGTATGCGATTCATTTCTGCACGGTCAAGAGGGACGACACCGTTTCCGTGGAAGTGGAGGTCGAAGCCGGCGACGGACTTGTCGAAGGGGTTGACTACAAGGTCGTCTCCCCCGCTTCCGTCAAATTCGTCCCGGGAGTGTACGACAGGGTCTTCATAATCGAATGGCTGCCGCACGAACTTGATCCGTCGAAAGACAACTCTCTGACGCTCAGGCTGCATGACTGCTCCGACAGCGGAATTGTCCTCGGAATGCCCGGGCCGTCGAAAAGGAATGTTTCGATAACGATAAGCAAGACCAGATAGGCGGGCGGTGCAGGGAGCGGCCGCAGAGCGCCTCAATACTGAAAATAAGCATCATTAAGTTATTATAAATCAAGTGTTTTTATGAAAAAGCTCTTATTCTTGGCGGCAGCCGCCGCATGTGCGTTTGCCTGCAAGCCGGCCGAAGAGGAAGTGCCGGTAGTCGATGTGACCATGTCTTCGTTCGCTTTCACGGCGGAGAAGAATGCCGCGCTCAAGTCGGACATCACGGTTGAGAAACCATCATCAGCGGTAAGCGTCGTGCTTCCATACGGAACCGAAGACGAGGTTCTCAAGTCCCTCATACCGACATTCACCGTCACTGAGGGCGCCACGGTTACCGTCGGCGAAGATGAAATCGAAAGCGGGGTCACCGCGCTGGACTTCACCTATCCTGTGGACTTCCTCGTCACGGTGAACGAAAAATCCAACGCGCTCTACACCGTCACCGTGAAGGTCGGCGAGCCTGCAAAATGGGTAAAGAAGGCCGAGTCCGCGATTGAGTTCACCTCAGAGCCGGCGATGACCCTGTCCCAGGACGGAAAGAATCTCTATCTTTTCGGATACGACAAGGAAGGCAGTCATCCGGTTATGCTCGCCTATGACGGAGCGGTTCTGACTCAGATTGGCGAAACCGGAGAGGAAACGGCTCAATTCATAGCGTCCGGATGCGCTCCCGACGGCGCTCCTTACGGCGCATTCTATGACAAGACATCCAAGCAGGTCAAGGTCTATGCCTACAGGAACGGCAAGGCCGAGGCTGTGGGAGACGCTTCCGCCATACTCCAACCGACAGGAAATTCCGTTGGTACAAGCAGCATTGTCCCGATTGCGGAGAACAATGTCTATCTTTTCCTCATGAGCAGCAAGGCCGACACGGGTTCGGGACTCATAAAGCGTGGCGTGAATGTCTGCCACTGGGACGGAACTGCATGGAGCCAGTTCGGAGCGCTTCCTGACTGGGCGGGCAGCGCGACATACGACACGCGCGTGAAATGGGTCGGCGGTGTTCCGTACATCTTCGTGCTTGATTACACTAAAGCTGAGTTCTACATCTACAAATACGCCGACGATGCATGGCAGACGGTATGTGCCGCTGTTCATCCTCTCAAGACGGACAATGAAACCCCGATAACGACCGCCGATTTCAAGTACGGTGCGATGAATTTTGACGTGGCCTCAAACGGTGACATCTACCTTGTCGCGGCGGCGAACTATGCAAGTGACGACAATGAGGTCGGCGTCATAAAATATGACATCGAAAAGAAGACCACCTCAATCGTCGGAGGAGTCATGTCCGGTGTGCTTACGTCGAAATGCCGCTATCTGAGCATGGCTCTTGATGACAACGATGTCCCTTATGTCGTCTATGGCAACACTTTCCTTGAAGGCGAGCCGAGCTATGTGAGGTACATCAATTCAAAGACCAGGCTTTGGAGCGACCCGGTCGCCGTAGCGGCTGGACAGACCGCGGGAATCGACATCCAGTTCGGTGCTGACGATGCCGGGTACATCGTTTATCAGGACGTGGCGACTTCAAAATATGTTGTCTGCAGCAATCTTTCGGAATAATTCCGCGATACAGACAAACTTTCACTAACTTTGCGGGGATGTGCCGGTTGACACATCCCCTTATTGACTTGTAACCCCGGAAACGGGATATTGGGGAAAGGATATGACAATTACGATTTCAAGGAGAAGAGTCACATTCATCTGCGCGGCCGTGCTGGCCGCCCTCGTGTGCCGGACGGCACCCGCAGCAGTGCGCGAAAAAGATGAGTCCAAGACTGAAAAGCCGGACAGCAGCACCGCGTCCGGAGGAAAGAACCTGTACGAGAAGACTTTCATCAGGGACAAGTCCTGCGTGACCGCCGGCTGCGAGGGAGGTTTCATGAAACTGCACCATTGCGGCAAGAAACTCTATGTCGAACTTCCGAAGGAAAATTTCGGGAGAAGGATGCTGATCGCCTCGACTGTCACCGCAGTGAGCAATCCGGAGATGCTCTCGGTCGGACACAAGCCCGTGAAGCCGCTCCATGTCAGGTTCGAGCGGGCGGACAGTCTCACAATAAACCTCTGCGAAATCAGCCCCCGTCCCGACCATGACATGTCCGACCCGGCGGAAATCAAGGCGGTGGAGCGCAACTCGCTCGACACCGTGCTCGAAACTTTCAGCCTCTTCTGCGAGAGTCCGGACGGAAGCGCGGCGGTCTTCGAGGTCAGTTCATTCAGCGGTGACAACGCGAGGCTCGGCCCGGTGAAGTCCGGGACCTCGAACCTTGTCAGCACCAAATACACCCTGAAGAAAAACTCCCCTCTCATCGAGGGCGTGAAAGCCTTCAGCGACAATGTGAGCATAGTTTCAAGATATACCTACACCGTCAATTCCGACATACTCGGGCTTGCCGTCCTCAGGAAAGACGAACCCTACACCATCCGCACGACAAGGAGCATACTGCTTCTGCCGGAGAGGAAGATGACTCCGAGGGTGGCGGACTCAAGGCTCGGCATCTTTCTGACCGACAGGAGGAACCTGAACGGCGACGGGGACAGAATCGGGACATATTCCGTGATTCACCGCTGGGACGTGCAGCCGTCCGACACCGCCGCATGGCTGCGTGGAGAAACGGTGGAACCCCGCAGGCACATCGTATTCTACATGGATGACGCTTTCCCCGAAGAATGGAAGGCCTCGGCGGCGAGGGGCATCCTCCGGTGGAACAGCGCTTTCGCCGACATAGGACTCAAGGATGTCATTCAGGTGCGTGACTTCCCCGCCGATGACCCGGAATTCGACCCCGACAATCTCAAATATTCCTGCATACGCTACATCCCTTCGACCACAGCCAACGCCATGGGCCCATCGTGGGTAGATCCGGAGACGGGTGAAATCATAAACGCCTCCATTCTGGTCTACAACGACGTGGTCAGGCTTGCGAACGGATGGCGGTTCTGCCAGACCTCGCAGATTGACCCGAGGGTCAGGGGGCGGAAAATGCCCGCCGACGTGCTTGACGAGACCATGGAGTACATCGTGGCGCACGAAATGGGGCACTGCCTCGGATTCATGCACAATATGGCCGCCTCCGCCGCGTTCCCGACGGATTCGCTGCGGAGCGCCGCCTTCACGCAAAGGCACGGGACCACCCCCTCGATTATGGACTATGCACGATTCAATTATGTCGCGCAGCCGCAGGACACCGGGGTGAGGCTCACGCCTCCGTTCCTCGGTGACTATGACCGCTTTCTCGTGAAATACGCCTATTGTCCGGTTCCGGAAGCCGGGTCTGTCGCGGAAGACGCCGCAGTCATAGAGAAATGGGTGGACGGGAAGTCCGGAGACCCGGCCTACCGCTACGGCCGTCAGCAGCTTGCGGCCCGCTACGATCCGAGCGCTATTGAGGAGGACCTGGGGGATGACCCGATGAAATCCTCCCGCTACGGCATTGACAATCTCAAATATATCCTCGCCCATTTCAACGAATGGACGGATGACTCCGAGGACAGGGACGGAACACTCAGACAGTACCGCTACGAACAGCTTGTGAAGCAGTACAGCCGCTACATCGGCAATGTCATCATGAATGTCGGGGGCATATACCTCAATCAGTCGGCCGCAGACTCGGATGTCCCGAAGGCCGTCGCCGTGCCCGCGCAAGTGCAGAGGGAGTCGCTCAAGTGGGTGATTGACGAAATCCGCCGCAGCGGCTGGGTTTCCGACAGGACCGTGACGGAGAAGTTCCCGATTGCGATAGACAAGGGGCGCATCATCCAGTTCAATGCGGCATCTGACCTCTTCTCCACCTTCGGCAATGTGATTCTCTCCTCCCACATAGCCCCGCCGGGCGACGCCTACACGCTGTCGGACTGGCTTGACGACATCAGGGGCGAACTTTTCGGCAGGACAGGGAAAAAGCCGTCCGATGCGGAGATGACCATGCAGAAAGTCTATGTGGCCACCCTGATTTCGGGCGCGGGGAAGAAAGTGAGCACGGCTCGGCAGACGCTGCTCGCCGATGAAGGCCTGCTTCTCCGGGATGACATGCCGTTCTGCGGCTGCCCGGAAGAGGAATGCGAAGACAGCGGCTTCGGAAAGGCCGGCTACAACTGGCAGACCAGACTGAACGTCAAGTCCATCAACAATTCGCGCGAACTCTTCCACGGCGAGCTTCTCCGGCTGAAGCGCATGCTCGGACGCTATCACGGCATGACCCCGAGGAACGGATATGAGAGCCACTACTGCGTGCTTCTCCATCAGATTGAGGAGGCAGTCGCCGTGTCCGGCGAATAATAAACGCTTTCTTTCGGAATATGAACCGGGACATCCCACGCAAGTTGCGCAACGGCAAATTTCCTTACAGTTCGATACTGTACATTCTTTTGTCGTCGGTCATCTTCATGCTGCTCTACACTCCGTTCTCCCCGAGCGCATGGTTCTCCGTACGCACTCCGAAACTCGCGTTCTTCACCATCCTCTTCATTGTGACCGAAACATGCATACTCTCCGCAAGCAGTTCGCTCTTCGCCGCCTTCTGCCGGAGAAGAAAGTCCGTGAAACTGCGGAACTATATCCTCTGGTGCGCCGCCGAGATTCTCGTCATCAGCGTCACATACGTCTTTTTCACTGATTTTTTCTCTCTCGGCCGCCATACCTCCGGGCTGTCGCTGTGGATCCGGACCTTTCTTTGCGTCACTCTGATTCTCTCAATTCCCTATTCAGTGATATATCTCCGTTCCGCGAGCCGGGAGAAGATGCGTAAATCAGCATCGGTCGGAAGATACGGAGAAGACTCCGCCGTCCGTCAGCGGCCGGCGGAATCAGTGAAGGAGAGGATGATAGGATTCACTGACGATGACGGCGAGCTCCGCTTTTCCGTCGACGTGGATTCCGTCCTGTATGTGAAAGCGGACGGGAACTATGTGAACATCTGCTATGAAAAGGGCGATGAACTGTCGTCATACACGCTTAAAACCCCCATCGGGACGCTTGAGGCACGGCTCTCCGGGACACCGCTCGTGCGTTGCCAGAGGTCGTACATCGTGAACACCAGACGCGTGCGCATGATGCAGAACGACAGCCGCGCAATGTGCATAATCGTCGACAATGACAAAGTGCCGGTGATTCCGATGTCACAGAGCTATGCCGCCGCCGTCTCCGACGCGCTCTGTTCCTGAGGCTACAGATTCTGAGCCGGGGATGAGAGCCGCATTATCACCGCGTCATTCGCCGGGACGCTCACCTTCACCGGTGACTGCGCGTTGCAGAACTGTGTCTGCGGGAGTTCCAGCCATTCGAAGGCATGGGCGGGAATGACAATGTCGATGTCGGCCGGCCGTGAAGAGAAATTCGCCACGATCAGGAACGTGTCGTCCGCATCGTCGCGCAGGAAAGCGAAATGCCTGTCCTTGTCGAAGCCCCGTGAGCTGTAGTTGCAGTAGCAGAGGTCGTAGGTCATTCCCTTGGAAATAGCGTTGTCATTGACAGCGAAGCGGAGCATTCCCGTGAACTTCACGAAGAACTTGAGCTCGCGCTCCGTAAGTCCCGTCTCTTTCATCAGGTGCTTCATCTTCACCGCGCTTTTTACGCGCTTTCTCAGAAGCGGGCGGGAGTCCTTGTCAGAGGTGTCAGAAAGGAGTTCCGCAGCTGTCAGGTAGTTGCCGTTCCGCGTGAGTTTCTTCAGGCCGCGCAGTCCCCTTGTGGACCACCAGTCGAAAATTGTCGTCCGGCCGTCCGTTCCGCTGAATCCCTCGTCATCCATCCCCCGCTCGCCGACTTCTTCTCCGAAATAGGTCATGAACGGAGTCAGATTCATCATCAGGCTCACGGCAAGGGCGGGATAGCAATGCTCAGCCTCCCTGCCGAAGAAATCCGAGGCGAAACGCTGCTCATCGTGATTTTCAAGGAAGTTGAGCATATAGCGCTGAAGGTCGCCGAGGTTCTGCCATGAGGCCGTTATTCTGGTGGCGGACTGCCATGCCTCGATGTTCGGCTGCACTCCGTCGTCACATTTCACTATGTCGACCATCGCGTCATAGAGTCCGGACTTGTCGTAGAGGAGGTCGAAGCCGACCTCACGTACATATCTGCTGTACAGCGGCTTCTGATACACCTCGGCAAGGAATAGAAGTTCCGGACGCTCTTTCTTCATTTCGGCAATCGCCCATTTGAAAAACTCCGGAGGGACAAGTTCCACCATGTCGCAGCGGAAACCGTCCACCCCTTTGTCGGCCCAGTACCGTAGAATGTGGAGCATCTTGTCCCATGTCGCGGTGTGGAAATCGCAGTAGTTGATTTTCACCGTCTCGTACCAGTCGTTGACACTCGGAGCCGCCGTGTAGGCGTTTCCGCAGGCGCGTGCCGGGTTTTCTTCGAAGAGAGGCTTCCCCTCGCTGAGCCACTGCTCCTCATTCGGAAGCCGGAGACGCTGTCCCGGATAGTAGAAGAAATCGTTCTCCGCTTTCCAGTGCACTGACTTGTCATCTGTCGCCCCGAGTGACATTTTGTCAGAGGGACGGCCCTTTATCGACTTGTCGACACCGGCTCCGTAGTCCCGAGCCACATGATTCGGGACGAAATCGATGAGAACCTTGAGTCCGGCGGCGTGGATTCTTTCAACCAGAGCCTCGAATTCACGGATCCTTTCCGACGGATTGTCGGCGAGATAGGGATTCACGTCGTAGTAGTCCTGAACGGCATACGGAGAACCTGCCCGGCCTTTGACGAACTGTGCGTTCGAGACGTGACCGCCATTGCCTTCAGTCAGCCCTCCCATCGCAGTGGGGTCGCTGCAGGAGTGACGTATTACGCCTGTCAGCCATACGTGCGTGTAGCCGCACCATTTGAGGTATCCGAGAGTGTCGTCATCGATGTCGGAAAATCTGCCGCCGCCGTTTTCAGCATGGCTGCCACCCTTGACGGGCTGTTCAGCCATATTGCCCCACAAACGGGGCACCATCTGATATATCAGTGTCTTGCCCATGTCATTTGAATCTTTTGTTTCAACTTCAACCGTCCTTCCGGCGCAGAGCGGCGCGCTCCCGCACAGAAGAGCCGCAAGACAGGTAAACAAAACGAGTGCCCGAAAACTCCGGGCACTCCGATTTGTAAGGTATTCGAGCATTTCAATCATACCTATAGGCATTCTAATCCATTAGTCAGGGGATGAAAGCTACCAATGAAGGATTTTGCGGAAGTCATATTCCTCCGGATCAGGCAGATAAGCCTTCGCCGCCTCATAGTCCTCAGGAGTGATGTAGTGGGCGATGTACTTGTAGTAGTTCTGCGCCGTCCCGGCATTGATGTCGACGATTCTCGGCGGAATCTTGCCCGTCTCAGGATCCTGAAGATCCGCGAGATAGAGCGGAGAGACATTGCCGAAGGCGTCAACGTAGACCATGCAGCCTGTCTTGCCCTCGCTGAAGAGCTGGTATACTCCCATCGCGAGTTCGGTGCAGTAGGTGAGGTCATAGGCCACGGGATCCTGGCAGCGCACGTCGTAGCCGATTTCCACAGGACGGCTCTTCACTTTCACTCCCAGCTTCTTGAACTCCTTCTCAAGCAGGTCGTTGAAGAGCACGGCCTTCGAAATCTTGCCGAGTTCAGGGTGTCCGTGCTCGTCGTAGCTGAAATGTATGCCGGCCTCGGCCGCTTCCTTCGCGACTTCCTCGTTGTGGAAGAGTCCCTCGGCGGCGATGATAGTTCCGTAGTTGATTCCGAGAATCTTCCTCTTGACAATCGCGGAAATGGAAAGCTTTATGATTTTCTCAAGAGTCATCTCAGTGTGGTTGAACATCTCCGGAATGATGGTCATAGGACAGTGGGTCGCCTCGCCGATTCCGAGCGCAAGGCTTCCGCAGGTACGCCCCATGGCGCTGATGATGAGCCAGTTGCCTGATGTGCGCGCATCCTCATAGACGGTTCTCGCGATGTGCGCCCCCTCGTTCTTCGCGGAGTTGTAGCCGAAAGTCGGAGTGTTGTTCGGAAGAGGAAGGTCGTTGTCTATGGTCTTCGGGCAGTGGATGTTGGCAATCGGGTAGTTCTTCGCCGCGAGGAACTTGGAGATCCGGTTCGCGGTCGAAGCGGTGTCGTCGCCCCCGACGGTCACGAGAAGCTTGATGTTGTTCTCCTTGAAGAGGTCGAGATTGAAATTCTCCTCAAAATCCTTGTCGGTCGGCTTGAAACGGCTCATTTCGAGGTAGGAGCCGCCGCGGTTGAAATAGCGGTCGGCCTTTGCGAAGTCAATGTCCTCGGTGCGGGCGTTCTTCGAGAAAAGTCCGGAGTAGCCCCCGTGAAGGCCGATTACCCTGTAACCCTTTGACAGGAAAGTCTTTGCGACACTCATCGAAACTGAGTTCATTCCCGGGGCGGGACCTCCGCCGCAGAGGATGATGATTGAATCTTTCATAATTCCGTATTTTTAATATATGAATATGCGCGTATGTCAATTCGTGTATCGCCCATGTCCCTTTCTTCGTAGAAAAATCCGTCACATCCGGGGATATTCACGATTTCGCGGTGCAAAAATACAACTAAAATCCAATATCCCCGAATTTTTGGCTAAATTTGTAGGTTTTTAGGATTTTATGGAAAAGAGGGACAAGGACATATCGAGGATAAAGGAACTCAGGGACATTCTTGCCGAGAGCAACAGACGCTACTATGTGGACAATGCTCCGACAATCAGCGACTTCGAGTATGACCAGCTGATGTACGAGCTCATGGATCTCGAGAAAAGGCATCCGGAACTCGCAACGCCCGACTCCCCCACCCGTAACGTCGGCAGCGACAGAACGAAGGAGTTCGCGCAG
>CAVFTG010000070.1:0-9546 GCA_963625415.1 Barnesiella intestinihominis | reverse complement strand
GGTTGTGAGGATTTGAACAAGGAGCATAACGAAGCAATTCGCCTTTTAAGACAGTCTCCGGGGCGTTAGAGCCCCTGCGGCAGCTCCCCGTCATCCTCTTCAAGCGGCATGTTCTGCGCATATTTCCTCCACTTTTCGATTAGCGCCGTCATGTCTGACGGGAGTGGGGAGTCGAAGCGCACGGTCTCTCCGGTGCGGGGATGGACGAAGCCGAGGGTCTTGGCGTGCAGGGCCTGACGGGGGAGGATGTTGAAGCAGTTGCGGATGAACTGCGCGTATTTCGCGTAAATCGTGCCTTTGCGGATTTCCGAACCTCCGTAGCGTCCGTCGTTGAAGAGCGGATGGCCTATGTGGTTCATGTGGACGCGGATCTGGTGCGTCCGCCCGGTCTCGAGAATGCACTCCACGACAGTTACGAAGCCGAAACGCTCGATGACCCGGAAGTGGGTGACGGCGTGCTTGCCGCGGTCTCCGTCGGGGAATACGCGGAACTTCATGCGGTCGGAAGGGTCGCGGCCGATGTTTCCGACAACCGTACCCTCATCCTCGCGGATGTTCCCCCACACGACCGCGACATATTTCCTTTCAATCGAATGCACGAAGAACTGCTTTGCAAGGTTCAGCTGCGACTCGTCGTTCTTCGCCACGACGAGCAGACCGGAGGTGTCCTTGTCGATGCGGTGCACCAGCACCCCCATCCTTTCGTCCTGCGCGTCCGGACCCTGCGAAATCCCGAGATGATGGGCGAGGGCGTTCACGAGAGTTCCGCTGAAATGCCCGTGACCCGGGTGCACGACCATGCCGGCCGGTTTGTTTATCACCAGCACGTCATCGTCTTCATAGACTATGTCAAGCGGTATGTCCTCCGGCAGAATCTCCAGCCCCCGCCGCTGATAGGGCATCACGAACTGAATCACGTCTCCGGGCTTCACCACGCAGTTCGCCTTCGCGACCTTGCCGTTCACCCGTATGTACTCGGACTTTATCGCCAGCTGGATGCGGTGCCGGGAGGTGTATTCCATGTGGGAGGCGAGGTACTTGTCCACTCTCAGGGGAGTCTGCCCCCTGTCCACTTCGAAGCGGTAGTGCTCGAACATCTCTCCGGAGTCCTCGGAATCGGCGTCGTCCGTCCCGAGCTCCGTGTCGTCGAGGAATTCCTCGCGAAGTTCATCGTCGAATATGCTCATATTTCCTGTCTCAAATGAATATGTCCCGGATTCGGAATTCCGCCGTCTTCAGAACTTCACCGGTTTTTTCGCGAGGTCGGTCGTGAGGTAAATCGACACGTCGCTACCCATCCGCAGCGGCTGCTCCGACGGTTCCGGAGCCATCCTCCAGACAAAGGCTCCGGTGCTGTCCTCGTAGGTCCGTACAGTCTTGTCATAGACCGCTTTCCTGACATTGAGCGAGTTCTCGTGAATCATGTCCACGGCGCTCATCAGCTTCAGCCCGCGTACATCGGGGACGCTTGTCATGTTGTCGTCCGGACTAAGCCCGACCACAAGGTCAATCACCGATTCGCTCTCAATCAGCGTCCCCGGCTCAATCTCCATGTTCCCGTACATCTGACGGAGAACGTTGTTCGTCGCCATGTCGCTGACATACATCAGTTTTCCAAGGACGAGCCCCCGGGTGGACAGCTCCGCCTTGGCCTGCCTCATCGAATAGCCCACGAGGTTGGGCATGCTCACCTTCTTCGGAGTCACGGCGTTGATTGTCAGGGCTATGCGGCGGCCTTTCTTGACCTTCGCCCCCGGAGACGGATTCTGCTTGTAGACATAGCCCCTTCCGAGCCTTTTCACATAGACCGAATCCACGACTTCAGTCCTCATCCCGGCCTGATGCGCCTCGAATTCGGCATCCTTGACCTTCATCGCGGTGAAATCCGGCACGGTGAGTTCCTTGTTGTGACCCGTAATCAGGTCCAGGGCCACCGCCGCCCCGCCGATGAGCACCGCAAGCACGAGCGCCGCCCCGAGCAGATTCTTCACAATCCAATTTCCGAAAAATGACTTCAATTTCCCCATGTCCCTATAATTCCTCACTTGTGTTTCATGCCGCCGCATGACGGCTTTCCTCCATCCCGGAGGCGGTCAGAACAGTTCCGCCCCCTGGAATATCACCCTGAAAAGGCCCTCGCTCAGCAGCGCGAGTCCTATTATCGTGATGGCGGCGCCGGTGATGCGGTTGATCCAGATCAGCGTGCGCATCTTCACATATTTCCTGAAATGGCTGACTCCCCAGCTGAAAAAGAACCAGTAGAAGATTGTGCCTCCGGCAACGGAAAGGATAATCGGCGCGGCGGTCCAGTCCTGGCTGCGGGTCGTGTCGATTCCGAACACCGTGAAAAGGGCGAAGAGCACGAGTATTCCGCCCGGATTCGCGAGCCCCATGAGCAGAGCCTTGATGAAATCATTGACAGTCACCCGGTTGTTCTTGCTCGTGAGTTTCGTGATGCGCTCGTTCCCCTTGCTCAGGCGCGCCTCCCTTTCAATCGGATTGGTGAAAATCATTATCACTCCGATGATTGCCACCGTAATCCCTCCGGCCACCAGCAGCAGTTCGCTGTGCCGGCCCATGAATTCCTGCGCATAGGCGAGCGCGAAGATGGAGATGCAGGCGAACACCGTGTCGACGATGGTCGCGCCGAGTCCGGTGATGAATCCCGCCTTGTGACCTTTGCTCAGGCTCTGCTGTATGACATAGACGGCAATCGGCCCGATTGGAGCCGATGAGCACAGTCCGATGCAGAATCCCTTTATTATGTTCAGCAGCTGAAGATCCGGTTGCATGCTTTCCTACATGTCTGAAATTTTACAAACATGCAAAGATACGCAATTTATTTATATCTTTGCGGGATTCCGCCGCATTCGCGGACATATGGGATTATGACGGAACAATCTGAATCAAAAATACATCTCAAAATAACTGAACAAAAAAAACAGCTTCTATGTCTGAGGGGGTTTCACGTGAAAAGTTGACAATATGGATTCTGACAGCGCTCTCCGCAGTCATGATGTCGCTGCCGTTCCTGCTGCCGCATTGCAGCTGGCTCGTCCTCGTCGGCTTCGTGCCGCTGCTCTGCGCCGAGAGGATGCTGACTCTGTCGGGAAGAAAACATGTCTGGGCCTATCTCTATTCGGCCTTCGTCCTGTGGAACGCTTTCACGACCTTCTGGGTGTGCAATGCGACGGTGGGCGGAGGAATCGCCGCAGTGCTGCTCAATTCTCTCCAGATGCTTGTCGTGTTCCTGCTTTTCAGAGGCTCGCGCAGGGTTTTCGGGGGCATATTGCCGTACATTTTTCTCGCGGCCGCATGGATTTCGTGGGAGAAGGCATATTTTTCATGGGACATATCATGGCCGTGGCTTGTTCTCGGCAACGCTTTCGCAAGGACTCCGGCTCTGATTCAATGGTACGACGTGACCGGCACTCTCGGAGGCTCCCTCTGGGTCTGGCTCTGCAATCTCGGAATCTTCGGGCTTCTTGTTTGGCTCTCCGACGGCTGGTGGTTCGGGCGGAGGCTTCCTGACGGCCGTTGGGAGGGCTTCTCCCCCAAGGCGCGGATTGCATATTCCGCCGCACTCGTTCTCGTGTTCCTCGGTCCGGTGACATGGTCGCTCTGCAAATGGTACGCGCCCGAGCCCGAGCCGTCCGGGACGATTGACGTTCTGGTCGCCCAGCCGAACATAGACCCGTATCACAAATTCGAGGCGATGACCCAGGCCCAGCAGAATGCTCTTCTGGAGAAACTTGCAAAGCCGGCGCTGACCTCTTACAGGCGGTCTTATGACAGTGATTCCACATGGTGCGGGAACGCGTCCGTGCCGGGGATGCTGCTGCTCGCCCCCGAGACTTTCACCTCCGACGTGACGACGAACTTCCCCGAAGCAAGTCCGACTCTGAACAGCTTCAAAACGCTGTTGGGAGACTTCCCCGGCGTGAACATGCTTCTCGGAGCCTCGACCTACACGCGGATTGAGTCCGCTGAACGCCCGTCGCTGACAGCAAGGAAGATTACGGACGGACTCTGGTATGAGTCGCACAACTCCGCGCTGATGATTGACGGAAGCGGCCGCGACGAGATTTTCCACAAGACGAAACTTGTGGTCGCGGTGGAAAAGCTGCCCTATCCCGTCGTCTTTGATCCGATTGACCGTGCTCTTGGGGGCGTGATGGGGCGCTGCGTGGGTCAGGATGAGGTGTCCCTTCTCCATTTCAGGGCTTCAGACCGCGACGGGGCTGTCACAGAAGTGCCTCTCGGCTGTGCCGTATGCTACGAATCCGTCTACGGGGATTATTGCCGGGGCTATGTCCTCAAGGGTGCGCGCGCCCTTACGATCATAACCAACGACGCATGGTGGGGCGACACTCCGGGCTACCGTCAGCACCTGAGCTACGCCTCTCTGCGTGCAGTCGAGACCCGCCGGGCCATAGCGCGCTGCGGCAACACCGGCATTTCCGGACTCATCGACAGCAAAGGCCGCATCGTCGAGCAGGGCCCGTGGTGGAAGCCTGCGACGCTGCATTTCCGCCTCCCGCTTCGTGACGATCTCACTTTCTTCGTCATCCACGGCGACATCGTCGGCCGCCTCTGCACCTTCGCTTTCCTGCTCCTGCTTGCGGCGATGCTTGTCAAATCGGCGGTTGGCCGTCAGAAATCCGTAAGCGAGAAATAGCGCCGGAGTATGATTCCCCGGCGGTCGGTTTCTATGAGAAGGGGGAGTGCCGTAAGATCGAAACTGTCGAGCAGGCTGGCGAAAGTTTCCGGGGAGCCCGCCTGAATCTCATCTATGTCTATGGCGAGGGTGTTGACACCCATCGATCTGGCGGCCGCAAGTTCAGCCTCGCACTGACGGCAGCCCGTCGTGTGCAGGATTATGACTGTCCTGCCGTCGGCCTCCGCCGCTTCCCTGCGTGTGGCGGACGGAAGTTTCCGGTGATGTCTTCCTGCGGCGCGGCCAAGGCGGTCGAGCCTGTAGGCTTTGGGTTTGCGGCCGTTGAGCGAAGCCCTGACTTTCAGGGGGGCTATCTTCGTGCCGGGACGGGCCTTGGACAGGAGGTCTTTCTGAATCAGGGCGAAGTTCACCACCATAAGCGAGTCTTCGGCGGTGTCGAAAGGGGAGTCCTCGCAGAGGATGCGGGTGTCTATGAGATATTCAAGGGCGTTTTTCGCATCTTCCCCTCGAAGCGGCGTCAGACGGTAGAACAGTTCCGTGACCGCCTCCTTCCCGCGTCTTGTCCGTTCGTCCAGAAGAAGTTCCAGCGATTCGGCGTCGAGCATGCGCCCGATGATGACTCCGTCAGTGTCGATCAGAAACATTCTCGGAGTCGCGGTGACTGAATACTTGCGGCGGAAATCCGTCACTCCGGAGGGGTCGCACAGATGGCGTGCACCGGGGATGTCGGCGAAATGGCGGCTCAGGAAATCCTTCCATCCGCCGTCGTCGTCTCCGATGTAGAATGTCGTGAGTGCGCAGTCGCTCCGGCGGCGGAAGAAATCTTCGAGCCTGACAGTTTCAATCCTGCATTTCGCGCAGTCGGTGTCGTAGAACCAGAGCACCGTCGGTTTGTCCGTGCTGAAGCCTTCAAGTCCGGCTTCGGGGAGCAGAGGAGCCTTCGCTCCGAGGAGGGATGCGCGGTTGAAATCGGCGTAGCTGCGGATTGCGGCGAGCGTGTCGGGAGAAATCCGGCATCCCGGCACGGGGCTTTCTGAACCGCGTGGGGACGGCTGCCCGGCCTGACCGAGAATCCATCTGTCAGCCACATGGACTGCGACATTCTCGTCTCCCATGAGTTTCGAGTCCCGGAAATGCACGAAGACCTTGAGCGCTGTCCGAGGCAATGACAGGGAGTCGCAGCTGCCGAGGATGAAGTCACATTCCCTGATTTTTGTCGGGATGTCCTGAGCCTGCGCGGAGAAAACAGTCGTGCATAAGATGGTGAAAATCAGACATAATCCGAGTGCCGGCCTCCTCCGTCCCGGACATGTCGGGGCGCGTTTCATGTTCTCCGCGACACCCATCACAGCACAATGCCCTCCGGGATGAATGCGGAGTAGTCTCCTCCGTGTTTGATGATGTCGCGTACGGCGGACGATGAGATGTGGGCGTATTCCTGCGCGGTCGGGATTATGACGGTGTCAATCTCCGGGGCTATCCGCCGGTTCGCGTCCGCGAGAGAGCGTTCGGTCTCGAAGTCAATCATGTTCCTGACCCCGCGCACGATGTGGCGGATGCCGAGCTGCCGGCAAAGGTCAACCGTGAGGCAGTCGTAGGAAACAGCCGTCACCCCCTCAAGCCCTGACGTGGCTTCGCGGATGATTTCGAGTTTCTTCCCGTTGTCATAAAACCCACGCTTGTCGCTGTTTATGCCGACGGCGACCACGACCTCGTCGAACATCGTGAGGGCGCGTCTGAGTATGTTGAGATGTCCGGCCGTGAACGGGTCGAATGAACCCGGAAACAGAGCCTTCCGTGGCGTGTGCCGTATTGTGTCAGTGTCCATGTCGTTTTGCGGATATTCCGTAGTCTTCGTTTTATGAATATGTCGTCGTCCCTGTTTTATGGATATGCCGTCGTCATTCCTCCCCCCCGTCACAACTTCCAGTCGACGGGTTCCTTTCCGTGCGCGGCGAGCCACCAGTTCGCCTTAGAGAAATGCCGGCAGCCGAAAAACGCGCCCCGTGCGAGAGGGGAGGGGTGAGCCGCTTCAAGCACGAGGTGCTTCCCCGTGTCAATCAGTTCTCGCTTGCCCCTGGCGAAATTCCCCCAGAGCATGAACACCACCCCGTCGCAGCTGTCCGAGATGCAGCGTATCACGGCATCGGTGAAAGTCTCCCATCCGATTTTGCCGTGCGATGCCGGAGAACCCGCACGCACCGTGAGAATCGCGTTCAGCAGCAGCACGCCCTGTCTCGCCCAGCCTTCGAGATTCGTCTGTCCTGACATCTGCACTCCGAGGTCATCGCTGATTTCCCTGAAGATGTTCTTGAGAGATGGCGGCGCGGGCACCCCGTCCGGAACGGAGAAGGACAGCCCCATCGCCTGTCCGTAGCCGTGGTAGGGGTCCTGTCCCAATATCACGACCTTCACCCTGTCAAGCGGCGTCAGTTCGAACGCCCTGAAAATGTCCTTTCCCGGAGGAAAAACCGTCGCCCCGGCCGCCTTCTCCCCGTGAAGATACTTCACGAGACCGGCGAAATAAGGCTTTTCAAACTCCGCCGCCAACGCCTGTTTCCACGATTCTTCGATTTTTACGTCCATGATGATATGACCTCAGAGGGGCTATGGAGCGACTGAAAAGTCCCGTTATTCGTCAAACACGGCCGTCAGCACGTCCGTGATCGTTTTAACATAGATGAAATCCAAGCCGTTGACATAAATCGGCTTGATGTCCTCCACGTCCTTGCGGTTGTCTTCGGAGATTACGATGGTGTGGACCCCCGACCTCTTCGCCGCGAGAATCTTCTCCTTGATGCCGCCCACCGGAAGGACTCTTCCGCGCAGGGTCATCTCTCCCGTCATCGCGAATCCGCTGCGAATCTGCTTGCCGCGGAATGCCGAGACCATGGAAGTGACCATGGTGATGCCGGCTGAAGGGCCGTCCTTCGGCACCGCGCCCTCCGGGACATGCACATGCACGTCCTTCTCGACGAACTGCTCATAGCTCAGCCCCGTGAGCTCCGGATGCGCCTTGAGGTACTGGTAGGCGATGGTCGCCGATTCCTTCATCACGTCCCCGAGGTTTCCGGTCATCGTGAGCACACCCTTGCCCTTGCTGATGGAACTTTCGATGAACAGGATTTCTCCGCCCATCTCCGTCCACGCGAGTCCGGTGACCACTCCCGCCGCCTCGTTTCCGCGCTGCTTGTCGTGGAACGCCGTCGGCAGCCCGAGATATTCCTTCAGATTCTCCGGTTTGAGAGTCTCCGGCCGCTCCTCCTCAAGGGCGATTTTCTTCGCCGTCACGCGGGCGATTTTCGCAATCCGCTTTTCGAGGCTGCGCACGCCGGACTCGTGGGTGTAGGTATCTATGACGGTCTCCAGGGCGGCCTTGCCGATTTTCAGCTGGCTCTTCTTGAGACCGTGCTCCTCAAGCTGTTTCGGGATGAGGTAGTGCCGGGCTATCTCCATCTTCTCTTCGGCGAGGTAGCCGCTCACCGGAATCATCTCCATGCGGTCGCGCAGGGCGGGCTGGATGGTCGAGGTCGTGTTCGCCGTCGTGATGAAGAGCACGTTCGACAGGTCGTAGTCCATGTCAAGATAATTGTCGTGGAAGGTCGTGTTCTGCTCCGGGTCGAGAGCTTCGAGGAGAGCCGACGACGGATCTCCGTGGAAATCGTTGCCGATTTTGTCAATCTCGTCGAGGACAATCACCGGATTGGAAGTCCCGGCCTTCATGATTCCGCTCAGAATCCGCCCCGGAAGCGCCCCCACATAGGTTTTCCTGTGCCCGCGAATCTCCGACTCGTCATGCATTCCGCCGAGGGAGATTCTGACATATTTCCTTCCGAGCGCCTTCGCCACGCTCTTGCCGAGACTGGTCTTTCCGACCCCCGGAGGGCCGTAGAGACAGAGAATCGGCGATTTCATATTCCCCTTGAGCTTCAGCACGGCGAGGTATTCCATAATTCTCTCCTTCACCGTGTCAAGCCCGTAATGATCCTTGTCGAGAACGTTCTGCGCGTGTTTGAGATTGAGATTGTCCTTAGAGAACTCGTTCCACGGGAGGTCGACCATGAACTGGAGGAAATTCAGCTGCGTGCCGTATTCCGGCGAGTTGGGGTTCTGCCTTTCAAGCTTCACGACTTCCTTTTCGAAAGCCTCCGCAGTCTCGGCCGACCACTTCTTTTTCTCGGCCTTGTCGCGGAGTCTGTCGATTTCCTCCATCTCGTCCATGCCGAGTTCTTCCTGGATGGTGCGCAGCTGGCTGTTGAGGAAATATTCCCTCTGCTGCTGGTCCATGTCCCCCTTGACCTTCTGGTTGATCTCGTTTTTCAGCTTGACGATTTCAGACTGGTTCACAAGCAGTTCCAGCAGCCTTTCACCCCTTTTCTGCACGGAGGACATGCTGAGCAGGGAGGCCTTGCCCTCGTAGTCGTCGAAATCTATCGTCGCGGCCACGAAATTCACGAGAAATTCGAAATCGTCTATGGCTTTGAGCGCGTTCACCGATTCCTTCGGAATGAAAGACGCGTTCTTGGCGATATAGACAGCTTTCTCCTTGATGAGTTCGGCGGTGATTTTCACGACGCTGGAGTTCTGTTCGGGCAGAATGTCCTTGAGATACGTGACCCTCCCGAGCATATACGGGACATATTCGCAAATCTCGTCGATTTTGAACCTCCGGAATCCCTGGAGTATCGCGGTGAGCGTCCCGTCGGGCATTTCCAGAGTCCTGAGCACCTTCGCGACCGTTCCGAATTTGAACAGGTCGTCCGTTTTCGGCTCTTCGACGCTGAAATCCTTCTGCGGCACCGCTCCGATGAAAATGTTTTTCTTTTCCGCCTCCTGGATGAGTTTGAGCGACTTCTCCCTCCCTATGT
>CAVFTG010000069.1:9145-9580 GCA_963625415.1 Barnesiella intestinihominis | reverse complement strand
CGGTCGCCTCGTCGAACTTCTGGTCGCTGATGACCTTCTGCTCGTGCAGTCTCGTCGCCCTGTCAAGGGTCTTTTTCGCTATGTCCTTGCCGACGAGGGCTTTCTGGTAAATCTCGTAAGCTCCGGCTATCTCCTCCTCGCGCGCTCCCTTGTTGGCCTTGTTGCGCTGCGCTGCGGCTGCGGCATAGGCGGCGTTCGCCTGCGCGAGTTTCGCGCGCACCTCCGGCGAGTCAATCAGAACGAGGGTGTCACCCTTGTGCACCATGTCCCCCTCTGAGCCGTAAAACGCCTCGATACGTCCCGGAACCTTTCCGGAAATGCGGTATTCGGCGGCCTCGGCTTCGCCCTGGATTACGGCCTCGTCAGGCTTTGAGAAGATGATACCAAGCACAGCCACCGCTGCGATGAGCGCAACCAGCACGATTATTCCGAGAA
>CAVFTG010000069.1:3022-9135 GCA_963625415.1 Barnesiella intestinihominis | reverse complement strand
CATCTGGAGTTCAACCCCCGTCTCGATGTACTCGGAATGCGCCTGCAGCCATGCCGTCTGCGCCTGCAGCACAACATTGGAGGCAATCATCCCCTCGTTCCAGCCGGCGGTGGCCACGCGGAGGTTCTCCTCGGCGTTCTCAAGATTGCTCTCGGCTGTGGTGAGTTTTTCGAGAGCCTCGCTTTCCTGCTGACGGAGCTGCGCGACCTGAAGCGAAATCATCTCTTTCGCATCGTCAAGCTTGAACTGGGTGAGAGCGGCCTCGGCCTTCGCCTTGCGCGTCTTCTGTATCGTCTCCGTCCCGTGGAAAATCGGGATGTTCACCACGACTCCTGCGGAGAAGAATCCTCCGAACTTGTTCTGGAATCCGTTGAACACGTTCGGGTTGGTCACGGCGTAGTTCGCCATCACGGCCACGGTAGGAAGCCCGTCCGCACGCACCACGGCGACTTTTTTGTCGTAAATCTTCTTCGCCAGATCGAGGCTCTTGATTTCAGGCCTTGCGGCATAGACTTCCTCGTCCGAAATCACGGGACTCATCTGAGGAACAGGAATCGCGTCCAGAGATTCGTCGGCGAGCATTATGTCGCTGTCAAGCGGAAGGCCGCACTCTTTGCAGAGCAGCATCTTCGCGAGAGCGAGTCCGTTCGTGGCCTTGGTGAGCAGCATCTCCGCCTCATTGGTCTTGACCTTTATGGTAAGCGCGTCCGACGGAGTCGCGAACCCTTCGGCCACGAGCGCATCCACATCCCTGCCCATCTGATGGAGCAGGTCGGCGTAGTTCTCGGCGAGAGTCTTTTTCGCCGCGATGGAGACAATCTGCCAGTAGGCCTGTTCGATGTCCACAATCACTTTTGCATGCTCGGTGTCATACTGCGACTTCGCCAGTTCCTCGGCATATTTCGCCATCTGGTTGGAAGCCACGATCTTTCCTCCCATGAATACAGGCTGCTGAACCGAAACCACCGCTCCGCACAGATTGTGCATGTCGAGCGTCAGGGCGTCGGTGATATGCTGGCCGATGGTGTTGATCGGAGTCGCTATGTCGGTCGCCTGAAGAGCGCCTATCATCTTCTGGAACGCCGGATCGG
The DNA here is from genome assembly GCA_963625415.1 of Barnesiella intestinihominis. GTDB lineage: Bacteria > Bacteroidota > Bacteroidia > Bacteroidales > UBA932 > Cryptobacteroides. The sequence goes on along the minus strand of CAVFTG010000069.1, from coordinate 8,044 downwards.
TCATGTACTTCTTGATTACGTCAGGGTCTGTCAGCAGTCCGGTGACCTTGTTCGTGATGTCGTCCTGAAGCGTCGTCCCCGCATTCTGAAGTTCCTCTGTCTTTTCGTCGCTGATGAGCTTCCAGTCACGGCTTGTGTACATGTACGCGCCCGTAGCCGTGATTTTCGGGAAGTAGTTCGCGAGGGCGATGTTCCTGTCGTACCCCGCAATTTTGATTTTCTGCTCAGCCGTCTTCAGCGAGTTGTTGTTCTCGATCGCCATCTGCTTGCATTCGTCAAGCGTGAGCACCTGCTGCGCCCCGGCATAAGTCGGCAGCACACAAAGCCCTGCGGCGATAATCCACATCGTTTTTTTCATCTTCGTATTTATTTTAATTATTTCCCTGACAAGCATCAAAATCGGAAGAAATCCGGTTTGAATGCGGGTCGGCAGGATTCAAAATTATTGCCATATAGGAGTAAATTTCCATAGCAAAATGGGTATATGAATATACATTTTGTCGCAAAAAGCGACTTTTTAAGAATTTATGCGTACTTTTGTAATCTTCGGGAAACGGAAAATATGTTACAAAACACAGGGAATATGGAAAAATATCGCGAACTCAACATCCGGGAACTCGGCCGCCTGTCTTCGGAGTCGAAGGTGAGTGACAATCTGTCAGATGACCTCTTCATCGCCGAGATGCATTATGAATCCAAGATGGACATTATCGAATATCCCTGCCGTTTCCATGGATATGTGGCGTTCTTCTGTCTCAAGGGGCATTTCGAAATTGAGATAAACCTCAAGAGATTCACGATAACGGAAGGGTCGATGTGCATATACACTCCGGGCAACATCGTGAGAGTCACTGGCATAGACCCGAAGGAAAAGGAATGCGTACATTTTGTCGTCGTCGCGATTTCCGAAGACCTGATGTCAAGTACGTTCGATTTCAGCAAACTCTACAATGAGAGCCTGCGTCTGCTCGAAACTCCGTGCGTCGTCATGGGCGGAGATGCGAGAGAACTGTGCCACAAGTATTTCGACCTTATACAGGAAGTCTCGAGGCTGAAGCTTCCGAATCTGAAGGAGTCGGTTGCATCGCTCATTTCCTCCATATTCTATCTCATGGGGGCGCTCTGGGCTGACAGGCTGTCGGAGGCGAAGAAGAACGAGAACGAGGTCTCGACAAGGGCGCGGATGATTCTCGAAGACTTTCTCCTGCTTGTCCGGGATCATCACACGAAGGAAAGAAGTCTCTCTTTCTATGCTGACAAGCTCTATCTCACGCCGAAATATCTCTCGAAGCTCATAAAGTCAGTCAGCGGAAAGTCCGCCCACGAATGGATTGACTCGTTCGTCGTCCTCGAAGCGAAGAATCTGCTGAAATATTCCGACATGAGCATCAAGACGATAGTATATGAGCTGAATTTCCCGAACCAGACCACTTTCTACCGCTTTTTCAAGGCCAAGACAGGCATGACTCCGTCGGAATACAGGAAAAAATAGATTAGAATTAAGAAGCAGTTTTCTTGTTTGTTCATTATTTTTTGTATCTTTGCAGTCCCTTTGGCGGGTCAGATTGGTATAACAACTGGTGAGATGGGTGAGTGGCTGAAACCAGCAGTTTGCTAAACTGCCGAACTCGATTAGGGTTCCGGGGGTTCGAATCCCCCTCTCACCGCAAGGGACGGATAAACGGGTCGATGATGAATCATCGGCCCGTTTGCGGTATGACGGAGGCGTTGAGCTTGCTCAAAAGCCTCCGTCATACCGCAAACGGCAAGGAGGCGAAGCCTCCGCCCGTTTATCCGTCCCTCGCAAGGGCCTCCCCGGCAAGGGGCAGGGGAACTGTTGGCAATGTTAATTGCCAACGAATCCCCCACGAGGCTCATTTAGTAAGCATTAAAAAATAACTTGAACAATTTGTATATCTTTATGGTCTATATTTCTTTTCTCATCAGTCGTGTACATCCAGTACACTCCATCTTCAAAAAGAAATCTATCCTCATAAATCTGATACAAATTTTAGTTCAACTTATTTTTTGACGCTTACTTTAAGAACGATCGGGCGGAGGGTTTTGACAATGATTTTTCATAAATTTCATCGGAGGATTCGATTTTTGACCTCCGACTCCCCCGATGAATCGGAATTGATTATATTTGCCGTGCAAAACTGACGGCCATGCCCGGAGACAAGACCCATAGACTTTCATTTGAAGATATTCTCCTTCTGAACGGGGAGAGACAGCGTTTCGTGAAGATTGCGCAGCGCTATGTCGGCAAGAGCGAACTGGCGGAGGACATCTTTCAGGATTGCATAGTCAGGATTCTCGCACACCGCGATGAACTGGAAATCAGCGACATCCGCGGATATTTCCTCATAATGGTGAAAAACCGCTGCCTCGACCACCTCAAGAGCAGGCTCAACCGCGACGCGCTTCCCCCGGAGCTGAGGGAACTGGCGCTTGAAGACATGAAACTTCTTTCCGGAGAGGGAGGCAGCGATTTCTCCCTGCATGTCGATTTCCCCGTCCTTCTCGACAAGGTGCGCAGACTCCTTCCGGGACTGACCTACGAGGTTTTCACGGCGAAGAGGCTTTCCGGAATGTCCGCCAAGGAAATCGCCAGGCAGTTCGGAATCACCGAACGCCGCGTGAACTTCGAAATCCAGAAGGCCTCGAAAGTCTTCCGTCAGGTGTTCCGGGACTATTTCGTCATCTTCGTCTTCGCCGTGATGAATTCATGAGCCTGCGGCTCCGGGATATATGCAAAGGCCTGCGGCTCCGGGATATGTGCCGGGATATGTGAAGGACATGCCGGAAAGACACACGAAGATTGACAAGTTATTTCTATATTTGCAGGAAGGTGCTTCCGGAGATATGGATTCGGATTCTCGGGAGTGTACCGGAAGGAAAGAAGATGTCTGAATGAGACGGATTGCAGGGAATATGTCGGGTCGCGGAGCTCTGACTGTCATGGCTGTGGCCGCCGCCGTGACAGTGGTCGGCTGCGGAGGACGCGGCGGGAAAACTGCGGCAGGCGACCTTGCGGAAAAGACCGTTGAGACTGCAGGGGAGGTGCGCACCTTCCCGCAGGTGAGCGTGCCGGCGATGATTGAGGATCCGGATGAACGGGCGGAATATGCCGCACTGCACTGGTTCGACCCGTTCACGAGGGTTGAAGGGACGGCTGACGTTTCTGCGGAATGGCTCTGCGACTCGACGCACGTCGCCGGGGTGCCGTCCGTGCAGCTGGAGCAGGCTTTCGCTTCATGGTGCGGGGTTCTGGACATGGTGCCGATGGAGACCGCGGAAAGGGCTGCGGAACATCTTTTCGACAGAATCGCCGCCTGCGAGGCTGCGGACACGAGTTCAAACGTCTTCGAACGGGTGAACGACATCGCCGACAAATATCTCTACGACCCCAATTCCCCGCTTCGCAACGAAGACTGGTACCGTCCGTTCGTACAGGCCCGTTCACAGTCCGCCCTCATCTCCCCGGACCGCCGCGAGGCCGATGCGGTGACCGCCCGCAGGTGTTCCCTCAACAAGGTCGGCACGAAGGCTGCGGACTTCCGTTTCTCCGACAGAAACGGCAGGACATATTCCCTCTACGGAATCAAGGCGGAAACCACGCTTCTTTTTTTCTCCAACCCCGGCTGCCACGCCTGCAAGGACATAATCGACGCGCTCAAGTCCCGCCCGGAGATGGAGACGATGATTTCTTCCGGGGAACTCGCCGTTCTGAACATCTACATCGACGAGGACCTCGCCGAGTGGTACGATTATATGCCCATATACCCGAAATCATGGTACAACTGTTATGATCCGGACTATGCGATACGCACAGATGTTCTCTACGATGTCAGGGCCATCCCGTCGCTCTATCTTCTCAACAGGGACAAGATTGTGCTGATGAAGGACGCGCCGACGGAGAAAATCATGGCTGCGGTGTTCGGGATATGACGGAAAAATGGAACGATAAAGATGCTGATGAGGGATATGATTGAATCATATGATTACATATAACATAAAACATTTTGATATGACAGCGATAACCAAAGAACTCTGGGGCAAGGCTCCGGACGGAAAAGAAATCTTCCGCTACACGCTGAAGAACGCTTCGGGCGCTTATGTCCAGGTCTCAAGCGTCGGGGCGGGCATCGTGTCGGCATTCGTGCCGGATCGTGAAGGGAATCTCGCAGACGTGGTGCTTGGCTATCCCGACCCTCTCAGCTATTTCGGTGACGGCCCGTGTGCTGGAAAAGTTCCGGGACGTTACGCGAACCGCATAGCGAAAGGCAAGTTCTCCCTCGACGGAATTGAATACACCCTTCCTATAAACAACGGACCGAACCACCTTCACGGCGGACCGGAGGGATTCCAGAATCAGGTCTGGGAAAGCCGGGTCGATGGCGACGGAGTGGAGTTTCTCTACTATTCCGAGGACGGGGAGATGGGCTATCCCGGAGCACTGAAAGCCGTCGCGCGCTACGAGTGGAGCGAGGAGAACGAGCTTCGCCTGACCCTTACCGCAGAATGCGACAAACCGACGGTGGTGAACCTTACGAACCACGCCTACTTCAACCTCAACGGAGAAGGTTCGGGTTCGGTGCTTGATCACGAACTCCGTCTGAACGCATCCGAATGGCTGCCGACCGACGACTCGCTGATTCCGCTCGGAGAGAGCGTGCCTGTCGCCGGGACTCCGATGGATTTTGTCGTGGCGAAGAAACTCGGACGCGACATCAGGGAGAAATTCGCCGCGCTCGAGTACGGCAAAGGCTATGACAACTGCTGGGTCATCGACGGAGGCGAGCCGGGGCAGATTCAGGAGGCGGCTGAACTTTATTCGGAAGCTTCCGGGCGCGTGCTCAAGGTCTATACGACACAGCCGGGCGTGCAGATTTACACCGGGAACTGGCTTGCAGGCTGCCCTGTGGGCAAGTGCGGCCGCAGTTACGACGACTATGAGGGCGTGGCTCTTGAGTGCCAGAATTTCCCTGACGCGCCGAATGAGCCCGATTATCCTTCGGC
>CAVFTG010000069.1:0-3012 GCA_963625415.1 Barnesiella intestinihominis | reverse complement strand
CTTCGGCGGTGCTCCGGCCGGGAGATGTCTATTCTCAGGCCATAATCTTCGCGTTCAAGACAAAATAAAAGGCGATCTGCTGCGTTGCAGGGCTTGACAATATCCTCACAACCATAATGAAAAATGAAACAGTATCTTGATTTGCTGAGACATATACGGGAGAACGGGGTGATGAAACATGACCGTACCGGGGTGGGGACGCAGAGCGTTTTCGGCTGCCAGATGCGCTTCGACCTTGCGGACGGGTTTCCGCTGCTGACGACGAAGAAAGTGCATCTGAAGTCGATAATATATGAACTGCTTTGGTTCATTTCCGGAGACACGAACATCCGGTATCTCAAGGAACACGGAGTGTCCATCTGGGACGAGTGGGCGGACGAAAACGGCGACTTGGGCCCTGTCTATGGGCATCAGTGGCGCAGCTGGCCCTCCCCGGACGGACGGACGATTGACCAGCTCTCGCAGGTGATTGAGACAATCAGGACCAATCCGGACTCACGGCGGATGATTGTGTCGGCCTGGAATGTGGCGGAGGTCGGGAAAATGGCGCTGCCTCCGTGCCACACGCTGTTCCAGTTCTATGTGGCGGACGGAAAACTTTCCTGCCAGCTCTACCAGCGCAGCGCGGACGTTTTTCTCGGAGTGCCGTTCAACATCGCGTCCTACGCGCTGCTGACCATGATGATTGCGCAGGTCTGCGGACTCCGTCCGGGCGAGTTCATCCACACGACAGGTGACACGCACATCTACCTCAACCATTTCGAGCAGGTCTCCGAGCAGCTTTCGCGTACGCCGCGCACCCTGCCGAGGATGGTGCTGAATCCGGAGGTGCGGAGTGTCTTTGACTTCGGGTATGAGGATTTCAGGCTGGAGGGCTATGAACCGTATCCTGCAATCAAAGCCCCCGTCGCCGTTTGAGAAGATGCGGATTGCTGCGTTGCAGGGCTTGCTGAAATCCTCACAGGAAAACATGATTAAAACACAATGATATGAAAGAATTGAACTGCTTTGCTGCGGCTGCGGCTGCCGGGCTGCTTGCCGCAGGCTGCGGCGGCGATGTGAAACCCGTAATTCAAAAAGATATGGAAATTGAAAAGAAAGTGGAACAGACGCTTTCAAAAATGACTCTTGACGAGAAAATCGGGCAGATGACCCAGATTACTCTCGATGCCGTCGGAGTGAAGGCCGACAACGAGTACGGCTTTGAACTTTCCGAGGACAAGCTGGACTATTTCATCGGGAAATACAAAGTCGGCTCGTTCCTCAACACCCCGACAGGGCAGGCCATCCCCGCGGCCGCATGGAACAAGGTCGTAAGGACATTGAACGAAAAATCCATCGCCGTCATGGGCATTCCGACACTCTACGGACTTGACCATATTCACGGAACGACTTATGTCAGCGACGGCACGCTCTTTCCTCAGCCGATTGCCGTAGCGGCCACATTCAACAGGGAAATCGCCCGCAGGACGGGGGAAGTCACCGCCTATGAATCCCGGGCGGCAAATGTCCCATGGTCTTTCAACCCTACACTCGACTCCGGCCGCGACCCGCGCTGGTCAAGGATGTGGGAGAATTTCGGAGAGGACTGGTATGTCAACGCCGAGATGGGCAGGGCGACGATTCTCGGTGAGCAGGGTGCCGATCCGAATCATGTGGACAAGGAGCATATCGCCGTGTCTGTGAAGCACTTCCTTGGCTACGGCGCGCCTTTCTCCGGAAAGGACAGAACTCCGGCCTACATCTCTCCGCTTGATTTGAGGGAGAAATATTTCGCGCCCTATCTCGCCGCTCTCCGCGCCGGCGCACTCACGTTCATGGTGAACTCAAGTTCAATCAACGGCACCCCGGTGCACTGCAATCCGGTTCTGCTGACGGGATGGCTCAAGGAGGAGACAGGATGGGACGGAATGATTGTCACCGACTGGGCTGACATCAACAATCTCTACACCCGCGAGAAAGTGGCCGCGAACGTCAAGGAGGCGGTGAAACTCGCCATCAATGCAGGAATCGACATGTCCATGGTTCCGTACAGCTGCGATTTCTGTGATGCACTCAAGGAACTCGTGGAAGAGGGCGGCGTGCCGATGGACAGGGTTGACGATGCCGTGCGCCGCGTTCTCCGTCTGAAGTACCGCCTCGGGCTGTTCGACACTCCGGACACATCGCTTGCCGACTACCCTGACTTCGCCTGCAAGGCCTTCTCCGAGGCTTCCCTCCACGCAGCCGAAGAGTCTGCGGTTCTGCTCAAGAACGAGGGCATACTTCCGCTGCGCAAGGGAATGAAGATTCTCGTGACAGGGCCGAACGCCAATCAGATGCGCTGCCTGAACGGCGGCTGGAGCTACTCCTGGCAGGGGCATCTCGCGGACGAGTACGCCGGAGACTACAACACGATTTACGAGGCTCTCAGGAACAAGTTCGGAGCTTCGAATGTCAGACTTGAACAGGGAGTGACCTACAATGAAAAGGGACAATATTACGAGGAGAATTTCCCTGTGAATTTCAGGGCGGCGGATCTCGCGAGGGGGGCAGACGTCATTGTCGCCTGCATCGGAGAGAACAGCTACTGCGAGACTCCGGGCAATCTCACTGACATCAACCTGTCTCCTAACCAGAAGGCTCTCGTAAAGGCCCTGGAGGCGACCGGCAAACCCGTCGTGCTGATTCTCAACGAGGGACGGCCGCGCCTGATCTCCGAACTTGTGCCGAAGGCCGCCGCAGTGGTGGACATCATGCTTCCGGGCAACCGGGGCGGAGATGCCCTTGCGAACCTCCTTTCAGGAGAAGTGAATTTCAGCGGAAAGCTTCCGTTCACCTACCCTAAGGAAATCAACTCGCTCATCAACTACGACTACAAGGTCAGCGAAGAGGTCGACAAGATGGAGGGAGCATACGACTACAACGCTGTCGTTTCAGTCCAGTGGGCGTTCGGCTACGGTCTGAGCTACACGACTTTCGCCTACAGCAACATGGCGGTGAACCGTCTCGAATTCAAGAGCGGGGATGTCC
>CAVFTG010000068.1:1188-9609 GCA_963625415.1 Barnesiella intestinihominis | reverse complement strand
ACCGTCATCAGACCTGCCGGAACGGACTTCAGCGCCACAAGGCTTGCCCGGGCATCCGCGCAATGCCGTCACCCCGTTCACAAACCCCTCCAAATCCTTCTCAAACGCATTGACATTCGGCCCCATGGGAACGACCCAGTTCGTGTCGAACGCCTCCTTCACATACTTCTGCTCCCAGCCCTCCTCGCTCATGTGCGCGAGGCAGAGGTAAATTGTCTTTCTTTCTTCTGACATAACTAACTATATTATGTTTTCAGTTGTTATTTCCGTTCATCTTACCCTCGAGAAGACTTTGTGACCCGGACTTCGCGAGCAGGAACACCAACAACTGTCATGTTATCAGGAATATTATCGATTACGGCAGCCCCTGCACCGATTGTGCACCAACTGCCAATGTCAATGCAAGGAATGACGCATGCCCCGACACCGATCAGAGTTCCCTCGCCCACGTGAACCTGCCCGCACAGAGCTGCGTGCGGAGCAATGTGGCAGAAATCCCCCACCACGCACTCGTGGTCAACCGAAGCCCCGGTGTTGATGATGCAATGCCTGCCTATCACCGCATCCGCATTGACCACAGCCCCTGCCATAATCACCGTGCCCTCACCGATTTTCGCAGAAGGAGAGACCACCGCCGACGGATGAACCGCCACTCCGAAAGGTCCGGAGAGTTTGCCCGCAACCATCTTCCGCACACTGTTCACACCGATGCTTACGATGACAGGCGAAAGCCCCGTTCCGTCTTGAACCACCGGAACACCCGCAACCTCCGACACAGAAGGGTCATCATCAATAAAGGCCGCAACTTTTCCGCCGCCGGCCTCAACAATCTCCTTAATCACCTTACCGTGACCGCTCGCCCCAAAAAGATACATAACTAATTACGACCGTTAAATGCCTCCATCGTGGCCGACGTGGCGGAATTGATGTCATCCCGGCACAGCACCTTCTTGACAGTGATGAAAATCACTTTCAGGTCCGTCCACAGCGACAGGTGATCCACATACCAGACATCGAGTCTGAACTTCTCCGCCCAGGAGATGGCGTTGCGGCCGTGGCACTGCGCCCATCCGGTAATCCCCGGACGCACCTCGTGTCGGCGCGCCTGCTCCGGAGAATAGAGCGGGAGATATTGAACCAGCAGCGGCCGCGGGCCGATGAGCGCCATGTCGCCTTTCAGGACATTCACCAGCTGCGGAAGCTCATCGATGGACGTGGAGCGTACGAAACGGCCGACACGGGTCAGCCTCTGCTCGTCCGGAAGCAGATTGCCGGAAGCATCCCGCCCGTCAGTCATCGTCTTGAACTTCAGGACCTTGAAAATCTTCCCGTCCTTTCCCGGCCGCTCCTGCACAAAGAACGTCCCCGCCCCCCTGTTCGCGAAATGCAGCCAGAGAGCGACGGAGAGCAGCAGCGGAGACAGCACCGCCAGCGCAACCAAAGAGATGCCGAAATCCAGCACCCGCTTGAAAAAGTGCTTATACATAGAAATTATTTTTGCAGTCAGACATGCCCTCAGAAACTTTTCAGACGGTTCCGGGCCAGCCACAGCAGCGACTCGGCGAGGTTCTCGTCATAGACCAGCCTGTACTTCCAGCGGTTGCGCCACCAGCGGCGTGTCTTGCCGGCGGCGTAGCGCAGTTTCTGCCCGGCGGTGCGTATCCCGGCGGTCGACATGGGCAGCCGTTCCTTTTCCGCGAACACGTCCCCGAGGATGCTCTCCGCCAGCGCCGTATCCTCCGAGTAGGAGAAGCGTCCGTCATCCGATGCGAAGCACTCCGGCGGAAAGCCGAGACGGTTCACGCAGACCGTGGCGACACCGTTGAAAAACGCCAGCATGCGTTCGCGCCCATAGACGGGAAAGACGAAGTCCCAGTCAATTTCGGAATGATGTCTCCGGAAGAATGTCCCGACATCGAGAATATGGCGCAGCGAAATCCCGTCCGAAGCGAAATGTTCGCCCGTATGGCGCAGAAGAAAGAGGGCGTTGAAAGTGGGCGGGGGCAGCAGGACATTGTCCAGAGGACTTGCGACGCAGGGATATCCGTCCAGCGCCCGCATCAGGACGCGTTCGAAGCGGACATTGCTCCTGTGCGACATGTCGTCGATGAATTTCGCATGGTTCTCGACCTCGACCCCTCGGAAACTGAAGGTCGAATGCTTGTGGTAACTCCGCCGGATCCTCACCCCAAGCTCCCGCTCCGCCAGGGCATCCGCCTCTTCCTTGCGGCCGAACAGATAGATGTCGGCATCGCCGGGCGGACGGTGCTCAGGCACCGGGTAGCAGAGACTGCATCCGTAGCCCTTCAGGAGCAGCATCCGGATGCCGTGCCTCCCATAGAACCCGGCCAGGGCGGCGAGACTCTCCCGGTGCTCCGCATACGCCCGCTCCGTCGCCGCCGTCCGCCCAATACACCGCATGAGCAGCGCGGCTGGGGGCATGTCATGCGCCCGGGAAACACGGCCCGAATCAGAGCCCGCCGGATTCCGCAGAAACCCCTCTCCCGACGTAAGGCTCTCCAACGCGTCAAGGGCGACGGTGCTGACACCCTGACACCGGGCGATTTCCATAACCTCCGGCCAGTTCACCGCCGCGCCCCCAACCGGAGAGTTTTCCTCAAGCATGTTCTCCCCGGATGCGTTTCCCGCAGGCGCGTTTCCCACAGGCGAATTTTCCACGGACGGGACACCGCCGGCGCATCCGATGCCGCCGCCCTCGCCCATGGCGGTCCGCAGCAGCCGGAGCAATATTTCTGAACTGTCAGCCGGTTTCATCCACAACCACTTCAAACCGCCGCCCAAGGGCTGCACTCCTTCCCCTCAAGGATGTCGGCGATGCGCTCGCAGGCGTGTCCGTCTCCATACGGGTTGCAGGCCCGGCTCATCTTCCGGTAGGCGGACTCGTCCTCCAGAAGTTCAGTGAACGACCTGTAGATCACCTCCTCATCCGTGCCGACCAGCCTCAGCGTTCCGGCCGCCACCCCCTCCGGACGCTCGGTCGTGTCACGCATGACGAGCACCGGCACTCCATAGGACGGGCACTCCTCCTGGATTCCGCCGGAATCTGTCAGGCAGATGTAACTTCTCGCCTCGAAATTGTGGCAGTCGAACACATCCAACGGCTCGATGAGGTGGATGCGGTCGCAGCCCCCGAGCTCCCGCTCCGCAGCATCCCGGACCACAGGATTCATGTGGACCGGATAGACGGCCTTGCAGTCAGGATGTTCGGAGAGAACTCTCCGGATGGCCCTGAACATATGGTGCATCGGCTCTCCGAGATTCTCGCGGCGGTGCGCGGTGATGAAAATCAGCCTGTCATCCCCCACCCAGTCAAGCTCGGGATGAGTGTAGTCCTCCCGGACCGTATGCCGCATGGCGTCGATGACCGTGTTGCCGGTGACATGGATGGTGGCCGGATCCTTCCCCTCCTTGACGAGATGGTCTGCCGCAAGCCGGGTCGGCGCGAAGTTATACCGGCTGACAATGCCCACCGCCTGACGGTTGAACTCCTCCGGGAAAGGAGACCATATGTCGTAGGTGCGCAGGCCGGCCTCGACATGCCCCACCGGAATCTGAAGGTAGAAACAGGCGAGAGCCGTCGCAAAAGCTGTCGAAGTGTCCCCGTGCACCAGAACCACGTCGGGCCTCTCCTTCTCCAGCACTTCCCTGATTCCGTTGAGGATGTCAGTCGTGATGCTGAACAGCGTCTGCCTGTCCTTCATGATGTTCAGGTCATAGTCCGGTACAACTCCGAAAGCCCTCAGAACCTGGTCGAGCATCTGACGGTGCTGCGCCGTCACGCAGACCACAGTCTGCAGACTCTCCCTTCTTTTCAGTTCATTCACCAGCGGGCAGATCTTGATCGCCTCCGGCCTGGTGCCGAACACTGTCATTATTTTTTTCTTCATATTTTACTTGTCGCAAAATGGATGTTCATCCAGAATGTCCTTGATGACTCCGGTCAGCTGCGTGCTGGAGATGCCGTCAGTGTGCGGCAGATACACTATCTCCACTCCCAGCGGCGCGAGCTGCTCCTCAAACCTCTCCCACTGCGGAGTCCCCTTCCAGTCCGACCCGACGAACATCTTGTCAAAATGATACTTCTCCCACGCGCCCAGCTTGTTCTTGTCCGTCTGGGGCACGACCTTGTCCACATATCTCAAGGCCTCCACTATGGCCGCCCTTTCCTCATAGGGGATCACCGGAACCTTGTTCTTTTCCTGCATGACGAGTTCATCCGTGCTGACTCCGACAATCAGGTAATCGCACAGCTCCTTCGCCCGGCGGATTACATTGAGGTGGCCTATGTGAAACATGTCATAGACTCCGGTGGTGTAACCGACAATCTTTCTTTCCATAAAATAAGACTCTGTTCTGAAACGGCGCTGACATCTATCGCAGTTTCAGCAATTTAAACAATCTCGGATGTTTATAGTTCAATTCCAACGATTTAAGCATGTCTGACGGAGCGAGCCCATACCCCCCCCCACGCCTCAACCGCGCGGTGTTCTCCCGAATCGCGTCAAGAACCGTGTTCAGTCTCGGGCCAAGCTGCCTGTGCAGCGGAACCGCCGCATAAAGGAGCGCGGCTCCGGTCAGCACCGCAGCCTTATAATCCAAAAGTTCCCGGTAGCCTTCCGGAAATTCCTCCCTCCTGTCCAGCAGATGCCGAGCCACCATGATCTTATCCAACTGGTTCTCCTGCCTGTGGACGGTGGACGCGTCGTTCTGGAAATAATGATAGAAGGTGTAATCAACTTTCTCCACCCTGTCGGAGGACAGAATCGTCAGAGTGTTGAACACGCTGTCTTCGTAATACAGCTTTTCCGGGAATCTGATTCTTTTTGCATCGAGCATGGATTTCCGATACATTCTGCACCAGAAGTATCCCGGCTGCATCAGAAGCTTCTTCTTTGTCTCCAATGTCTGCGCCCCCATGCACTCCGCCGCATCTTCATAGACATCGACCCGCTTTGTCCGGCCGTCCGCCCACACCCAGTCATAATTTCCGCAGACCATGTCAGCATCCGTCCTGGCCGCGCACTCATACAGAAACTCACAGGCCCGGGGTTCTATCCAGTCGTCGCTGTCGACGAAGAGGATATACTCCCCCCTCGCGCAGTCGATTCCGACATTCCTTGCCGCGCCCTGCTTCCTGTTCTCGCTCTGGAACACCGCCCGAACCTTACCGGGATGCTCCTTCTGAACCGCCTCCAGCATTCCCGGGGTCGAATCCGAAGAACAATCGTCAATCACAATCACTTCCGTCTCCTGCAATGACTGGCCGAGACAGGAGTTCAACGCCCTTTCGAGCGTCTTTTCGGCATTATACGCCGGCATGACAATGCTTACCTTGACTTTTGACACATTATTTTCCATGGCTCATCCTCCTGAGAATATTCTGTATCGGTTCAAATTCATTCTTCAGGATCCAGTTCCTGCAGCATCCGAAACGCAGCAGCGGGAAATAGATTTTCTCATATTTATTCGCGTGGGGTTTCACCGTCTTCCAGTTAATCCACACGGCGTCAATCGCTTTCCGGAGCATTTCCTCATCGTGCATTTCGTAGAGCCGGCAGACAGTCTGTTCCGAATCCACAAGAAAGCTTCTGACACAGTGTTCCTCCAGTTCCGGAAGCCGCCCCGGCAGGAACGCCATTCTGTCAGCCAATGCATCCTGTCTGTCCAACATATTCTTTGCGGATACGGTCGTGATGATGCTGTTCTCCCGTTTCACATAGTGGTACAATTCGTCCTGAATCAGCACAATCCTGGCCGCCTTGAGACAGATTCTGTAAGTCTCCCGCTCGTCCTCAAAGTTCCGGCCGTCAGGAAACCTGACTCCGTCAAACAGTTCCCGCCTGTATATCTTGCTCCACAAGGCCACCTGATTGGTGTATTCACCGCCCTTATGGTCAAAGATTTCCCTGACGAATGTCCTGCCGTCAATGACCCGTACCCCCCCCCGGACTGTCTTAAAAGTCACATTCTGAACTGATCCGAGCCGGTTATGTCTGCATCGCACGACATCGGCGTCATACTGCTCCGCAATGCCGGTCAGTGTCGAGAACATCTCCGGCTCAATCAGGTCGTCACTGTCCACAAAGCCGACATATTCTCCTCCCGCAGCGTCCACCCCCGCATTCCGCGCCGCTGAAACGCCGGCATTTTCCCGGTGAATCACCCGTATTCTCGGGTCTCTTTCCGCGAACCTGTCACACAAAGCCCCGCTGCCATCCGTCGATCCGTCATCGACAAGAATCAGCTCATACTTCTCATAACTCTGCGCCAGCACATTTTCAAGTGTCGCAGACAGATACTCGCCGGCATTGTAAACCGGCATGATTATCGACAGGAAACATCTCTCCGTTTTCATCCGTATCAGTGTTTTATCGTTGTTGACATATATACCGGCACACCCTTTCCGCCGCACGCCCGTCCTCGAAACTCCCTATGGAGTCCAGGAATTTCCTGCGGCGCTCCTGATAGAGAGACCCGTCAAAATTCTCAATGACCCCGCACAGTTCATCCATGTCCCGGGCAATCGGGAACGGAAGTTCGCGGATGTCGAAATACAGCCCCCTTTCCTTTTCCATGTACTCCTCCAAGTCCGGAGCGTACAGAATGCACGGTTTCCCGGCAATCGCCATATCGAACATGCAGGAAGAGAAATCGGTAATCAAAATATCCGCCGCCGCAATCAGCTCCTGCATGTCGGAATACCCGCTCATGGACACGGCGCCATCAGGAACGACGGTCGCAAGCACATTGGGGTGCAGTCTCGCCCCGACAACCCACTCCTCACCCAACGAAGCCTTCAGCCGCCGGAAATCCATTCCAAGGAAATCGGAGGGTTTGCTGCTGCGGAACGTCGGAGCATAGAGAAGAAGCTTCCCGGATGGATTCAGACCATAGGCGTCAAAAACCTTCTTTCTGGCATCCCCGCTTCCCGAGAGAAGGACATCGCACCTCGGAGTCCCGCTTTCCAGAATCTCGCCGTCATACCAGAACGCCCTCCTGAAGACATCCGAACTGAAACGGCAGCCGGAAAGAAGCAGATCAATCCGTCCGGAATCCTCCATGCATATCTTCACATAAGACGGATCGAAATGCTCCGCCGCGTCGCCTTCTATCTTTTTCAGTCTCAAGGAGCTGTGCCATGTCTGGATGTAAATCTGCCCCGGCCTCTTGCTCCAGTACTGCGCCGGGCCGGTGCGCATGTTGCAAATCACGAACTTCGCCGTGTGAAGCTCCTTCAGGTAGTCGATGGAAAAATAACGCACACGCCGGATTTCATCCGGAAAATCCGGCGGCGGCACCGCCCCGTCCTCGAACACCCAGACGATGTCAAAGACCCCCGGGAAGTTCTTCAGCAGATACAGGGCGATATACTTCGGACTGCATCCGAAGTGCTTGAAACTGTCCGCCCACATGACAATCCTGTTCTTCCGAATCGGCGTGTGGCGGAACGCCCAGATGTACGCCTTATGGCGGAACTTTTTAACATCAGAAAGAATACTCATATGATTGCCCTTCCTCAGAATAATTCTTCAATTCTCCGGAATGCGAGTTCCGGCTCAAAGTCTTCAGCCCGTTCCCGCGCTTTCTGTTCATAATGTCTCCGTAATGCCTCATCATTCACGAATTCTCGGATTTTGTCCGCAATCTCTCCTGCATCAAACGAAGTTACGACACCGTACTCATCGTTCTCTCCCAGAATATCCGTCATTCCCACACATGGTGTGACCACACACGGCTTTCCCAAAATCAACGCCTCTATCGTCGTCGTGGAAAGGCCTTCATAGATGGAAGTGCTCAAATACAGATCCGCATTTCTGATGTATGGATATGGGTTTGTCTTCGCTCCGAGAAACTTCACGTTTGCAATGCCTTTTTTCTCCTGATATGAAAGCAATTCTTCCTTCTGTTCTCCTTCTCCGATGATCCGACATTCCACCGGACATCCGCGAAGCTCCAGTTCTTTCATGACATCGAGCATCAGGAAATAATTTTTAGCTTCGCACAATCGGCCGACCGCGACGACAACAAATTTATCACTTTGAATGGGGCATGATTCCCGGGACCATGTCAGGATTCGATTCACGTCCATAATGTTATGCCTTGTAACCAGAGGGTAATCTTCTCCGAATTTTCTCCGAAAAGACTGCATGACCTGCTGCGACACGCATATCACATGGTCGAATTTCCCATAGCCCTTCTGTGCATCCTCCAAATCTTCAAATCCCGCAAGCGGGTTATTGTTACGCATATAGTCACTATGCACCCAGACCAGTTTTCTTGCATCTCCATTCGTTGAAGCCGATATGATATTTGCCGCCGCCCCCCGGTTAAACGCAATCTCGACATCATATTTTCCCCGCACTATCCATCGATATTGTTTCTCAGCCGGCTGTTTCAGAA
>CAVFTG010000068.1:0-1178 GCA_963625415.1 Barnesiella intestinihominis | reverse complement strand
TGAGCCATTTACCGTAAAATCTCAAGAATCCCCGAATCCTCATCCCCAACGGGTGCGGTTCTTTAAGGAAAAGGGAGCACTTCACTCTTGAATCAAGTTCCGGGAGCAGCGTAAAGTCCGGCATTTCAATTTTTATGGTCACGTCATAGCCGTGATTCGCCAATGCATTGGCGAAGTTCACCAATGTCCGTGACACACCGGAGATATGAAGACCACAATTCAGGATAATAATCCTTCTATGTCTACCCCCCCCCCACAGCCATCAACAACTTCTTCCCGCCTGTCATATGACTCTGTCCTTTACGTTCTTAATCGTGGTATCATGCAAATATACGCTCCCCCAATATCTGCTTTCCCACAAGAGGCTGTCACTTTCACGGCTGATTATCTTTATATAAAACGCAGGGTCAACCCTATCCGTGTGAATTTGGCATCCGGCTCTGTCGTATTCATAAGGCAAGGCGATTGCATGGAAATTTCCAGGCGCAAAATTTATCGTTTCCACCTGCAAATCGACATCTATCAATGTTCCGCTGCGCACCGATATTCCCGTACCGCTTAAAGATGAACCTATGACAACACCTTCATTATTCACCATTTCAAACCTGAAGCGCAGATCATCCATATCCGAATTGACTTCACAATGAAGCCGGACAAGCAGGGGATCGCCCCGTTCTATGATATTAGTATCCCGCCCCAGTATCTCCAGACCCAATAACTTGCATTTGTCATTCTGCTTTCTGGCCCGTTGTACTGTCGAATAATCATATGACAAAGCATCTGAAGAACTGATGCCGAGATAGACCCCTATTCCATCTTCCACGCCCCCGTCAAATACGACCTTTCCGTGATCGAGAACCACGACTCTGTCGCACAGCTTCCGGATGGTATTCATATTATGACTGACATAAAGAACCGTTCTGCCGGCTGACTCCGACACTGACCTCATCTTATCCAGACACTTCTTCTGGAAAGCCATATCGCCGACCGCCAGCACCTCGTCCATAATCATGATTTCGGAGCTCAGATGCGCCGCCACAGAGAACGCCAGCTTGACATACATACCGGAGGAATAACGTTTGACCGGGGTGTCGATAAATTGCCGCACCTCGGAGAAATCAATGATGTCCTCAATTTTGGCATCGATCTCTTTTTTGGTCATACCCAGAATGGCGCCG
>CAVFTG010000067.1:9083-9652 GCA_963625415.1 Barnesiella intestinihominis | reverse complement strand
CGGAGGCGGAGACACCTGACCCATCCCGGCAGCGGCTCACGGTGAAGATTGACCGGAAGGGACGGGCGGGGAAGCAGGTGACGCTCGTGAGCGGATTCGTGGGGAAAGAGGACGACCTGAAAGAACTCGGGAAGATGCTGAAAGTCAGGTGCGGGGTCGGAGGCAGCGCCAAGGACGGGGAGATTGTCATCCAGGGCGACTTCCGCGACAGGGTGACGGAACTGCTGAAGGCCGCCGGATATAACGCCAGAAGAGGCAACTGACCGGGGGAGACTGTCTATACAGCCTCGGGGCGCGGATTCCCGTCTCTCCCGGAACGGCAGGAACAAAGCCGGCGCGACGTGACAGGAGCGACCGACAAACGGGAACAGAACGACAGAAGAATGGACACGGAACAGATTACATTGACCGTTGCGACCGGAGTGGCGCTGCTGGCATTCCTGCCGGTGCTGCCCCGTTTCACGGATTTGTTCCCGACATTGTGGTCGGGACTGTTCAGAACCGCGACCTGCGTCAGGATTGAAGACAGCAAGAAAATTCAGCGCAGCCGAGACATGGTGTTCCTGCTC
>CAVFTG010000067.1:1913-9073 GCA_963625415.1 Barnesiella intestinihominis | reverse complement strand
GCTCGGTTTTCCGTCCTTTGTCACCATTGTCTGGAAATGCGGTCTCTATGACCCGCAATGGCTCGACTCTCTCCATGCTCCGCTTCGTCTGGCGGCCGTCGCCGGAGTGACCGCAGTCTGGAGCTCCCTCCGCACCGTCTCCGCCCATGCCATGCCGTTCCGCAGATTCAGCGCGAAAATCCGCGAGACTGCCGTGGAATGCCCGAAAAATTTCTGGATCATCCTGACCGCCGTTCTGTTGGTCTGCGCATTGGCGGAGAGATTCTTCAACATTCCGCAAAACACGGGAAAAATCATAACATTTTGTTTCACAAGCGCATTATATCTGGGGTTTTTAGTGCGTAGATTTCAAATTTTTGCAGCCGAAAGCAATTATTTGACGGCAATTTTGTACCTTTGCGCCCTTGAAATTTTGCCGACGGCATTGCTTGTGACCTCGGCAGTGGTTTTTTAGACAGTTTCCCAGCGTTACGCTGACTTATCGACGAACTTCAGAAACATGGGCGCAAAGAATATTCTCATTTCGCAGAAGCAGCCGCAGACGGCCTCTCCTTACGATGCACTTGCAGAAAAATTCGGTGTAAAGTTCAACTTTCTCCCGTTCTTCAAGGTGGAGCCTCTGACTTCGCGCGAATTCAGAGCGCAGAAAATCAACATATCCGACTACACTGCCATCGTATTCTCGTCAAGGACGGCAATTGACGCGTTCTTTCAGCTTTGCGAAGAACTCAGGGTCAAGATTCCGGAGACGATGAAATATTTCTGCACCACGGAAATCGTGGCGAACTACCTTCAGAAACATATCGTCTATCGCAAGAGGAAGATTTTCTTCGGAGACGGAACTCCCGAGTCGGTCATGAGTCTCATCGGGCCGAAGCACAAGGAGGAGAAATTTCTCATCACCGCCAGCGACACCACAGGAAAGGACGCGATTACGAAACTGTTCGAGAAGACCGCCTTTGATTTCGCGACGGGGATTTTCGTGAAATCCGTTCCGCAGAATCTCAAGGACGTGGACATACGGGGGTATGACGTGATTGTCGTGTTCAATGTCGCCGACGTGAAATCCCTGTTCGAGAACTATCCGGATTTCAGTCAGGAGAACGTGAAATTCATCACATACGGAAAATCCGTCGTCAAGGCGATGGAGGAAGCCGGGCTGAAAATCGAGATTTCCGCTCCGACACCCGAGATTCCGTCCGTGTCAAAAGCCCTCGAAAGCTACCTGATAAAAGAGAGACAATGAGCATATGGATGCCGCGCCCCTGACTTTTTCCAAAGAAGAAAGGATTTGTGGCGAGAAAAGCGTCTCCGCACTTCTTGCCGGGGGGCGCTACGGCTTCATGGGAGCGTTCCGCTTCTGCCACAAGGCGGGCGGAGAGCATAGCCGCATCATGGTGTCAGTGCCGAAGAAGAAGTTCAAAAGGGCGGTCAGGAGGAATCTGATGAAACGGCGCATCCGCGAAGCCTACCGCCGTCAGAAAGACCTCCTCAAGGACACTCCGACAGACGTACTCTTCATCTACAACAGCGGGGAACTCCTCCCCTACGACACCGTCTTCACTCAAATCGGCGACATTCTGAAAAAGATAGCCTCGAAAAAAGGGGACGACTGAGAACCTTGCCCAGTCATCCCCTTTTTCATGTGGCGCAGTAAGATTTGGATTTGCACATATAGGAGAGCGCCACAAGCTCAAATAGTTTTTCTGACTGCAAATGTCAGACAATCCAAACTCATGACGGTTGTAAAATCTGTTGTTTTAGCTGTTGTTTTAGCTGTTTCGCAATGCCACAGACCATAGAATCCGAAAAACACAGGGGAGGGACACACCCTCCCGGGGCAGGAAACGGAACCGCGACTACGGAACGGGGTCATACCCGCTGCCGCCCCAAGGATTGCAGCGCAGCAGCCTCCAGACGGTAAGAGCCAGCCCCTTGAAAGGACCGTGTTTGCGGAACGCCTGCAGGGCATACTCCGAACAAGTCGGAGTGAAGCGGCAGCACGGCGGCTTCAGCGGAGAGATGCACACCCGGTAGAACTTGATCAGAGCCAAGAACGGAAAGACTGCGGCTTTCCGGACATAGACCCGGAATTTCATCCATATATTGTTCTCAGCAGACATATCAATCCAGTAAATCCCTGTCATTCAGCCGCGCCGCGGCATCCGAGAACCAAGTTTCCACAGTAATCCACATCCACCGCTTCGAAAGGATTGAACAGACAGTCCATGAACACGGCCGCCTGCAACCTCGTGACTTTCTCTTCCGGACGGTATGTACCGGCGCCGGACTCCTCCCATAACCTCCCCGGCCATAAGCTTTCCGGACAGCCATCGGCGGAAGAAGACTCCCCCTCCCCGTGTCCGCCGGAGAGTTTCTCCGCGAGGGGACGCAGAAGCCCGGACAGCCCCTCCATGGTCACAGGCCCGCGCAGACCCGCAAGTTCCGCCGTGACGGAATCGGGAACAAAGCCGTCAAGATACAACTCCTCATAAAGCAGAGGCTCTCCGGTTCTGAACCATGTCTGATTCGACCATCCGACATTTTTCCCGACACCGCGAAGAATGCCTGTCGCCCCGATGCGCTGCACCGCGCCGAAAAACCTGTCTGTCTTGGGCAAATCCAGATAAGGCATTATGTAACAGCCCGATTCGAGCAGAACTTTCTGGAGAGAGCGAATCGGAACTTCGCCAATCCCGCAACCCCTCTCAACACACAGCGCAGCCCACGCCCCGGCAGCCTGACCGAGCTGCATCACTACAGGCTGAAGACGGGTCGCACCGTTTATCAGATTCGAGACCGAAACGGATTTCTCCGCAACGAGCAGCCCATCAACTTCTTCCGGGACAAGGACTCCGGCCGGGACATTGAACGACGGAACCGGGCTGAAATGAAGATCCGGCAGATTTTCGTAGTCCGGATTGCGCAGATGGTGGTGATCCACAGGATAATCCCCCACAGCCACACCTGTCCTGTAGTAGGGATGCGCGAAAGAGTATGGAGACGCGACGGCATCCAGAGTGAGGAAAGCCTTTCCGCATATTCTCCTTGACTCGCGGTAATATGGGATGAACGGCAGACCGTCGGAGGTGGGATACTCGTCGTCTGCGACGCCGAGATTGCGGAATCCGAGCTCGGTCTGAATGAAATGGACGAATCCGAGAGAGAAATTCTTGGCAGGCACAAGCGCGGAATCACGTTGGGCGGGAGTCATGTCTATGGTGTTGACATAACAGTCATTCCCGTCAATCGGCCAATTCACCATATAATGTTTCCCGTCGGGCAAGGCCCCGTAGCTCAGCATGTTCTCCGGAGACCAGAGCGTCCGGTCGTGTCTCCCGTCCACATTCAGAGGATTGAGGCAGCAGTTGAAGAACGCCGACCTGTCGTAGCCCTCCGGTTCCGGAACCGTCATGTCGGCATCCGGCCCGTAATCCTTCAGAATCACGACATAAGTGAGATCCTGAACGATGTCGTTCGCCTGTTCCGGAGCCTGTTCCTCACCGGTCAGCGAACGGGAATCCATGCCCACGCGGTACTTCGCCCCGCACATCTTCGCGACATCCCCGAGTTCAGTCGCATCAATCAGAATCCTCGAGCGGAAAACCGTCTTTTTCTCTCCCGTCAGAAGAACGCCCTCCCAGAAATCCCCCTTACGGGCAATGCTCACAAGCGAAGTCTCCCGCATCAGTCTGATTCCCGTGCCGCAGCCCGCGACGATGTTCTCAAACACGGACTGCCCCACTTTGGGCTCGAAGTTTATGTTGCTGACCCAGCCGCTCTTGAGACGGTCGTAACCGCCATAGCGCAGAGCGAGCGAGTCCGTGAATTCCCCGAAGATTCCGGAACGCAGATTATAGTTGCCGTCTATGCAGCTCACCCCGGCCGAGGTCAGCATCCCACCGAGCCAAGGAGTCTCCTCCACGAGCAGCACCCCGGCTCCTCCACGCGCCGCCTGCACCGCCGCCGTAACGCCCGAAGCACCGCCGCCGATGACCGCGACATCCGTCTCCACGACCTTTCCGCCGCAGGAGACCAACGCCGCCGCAGCCGCAATCCGGCACAGAATCCTCTTGAAACAGTCCGACTTCATGCCGCTAATCCAGTTTCAGCACGGCCATGAAAGCGGACTGCGGCACCTCCACAGTACCTATCTGGCGCATGCGCTTCTTTCCCTGCTTCTGCTTTTCGAGCAGCTTGCGCTTTCGCGTAATGTCACCTCCGTAGCACTTGGCCGTCACATCCTTACGGACGGCCTTGACCGTCTCGCGGGCGATGATCTTGGCTCCGATGGCCGCCTGGATCGCTATGTCGAACTGCTGGCGAGGGATGAGCTCCTTGAGCTTCTCGCAGATTTTTCGTCCGAAGTCGTAGGCATGGTCGACATGAATCAGTGACGAGAGGGCGTCGGCGGGTTCGCCGTTGAGAAGAATGTCGAGCTTCACGAGTTTCGCATCCTTGAAACCGACGAGATGGTAATCGAATGAGGCGTATCCCTTGGAGATGGACTTGAGCTTGTCGTAGAAATCGAACACGATTTCGGACAGCGGCATCTCGTAGGTCAGTTCCAGACGGTCGGCCGTGATGTAGTGCTGCCCGATGAGGACTCCCCTCTTGTCGAGGCAGAGTTTCATGATCGGACCGTAGAAATCAGCCTTGGAGATGACCTGTGCGCGGATGTACGGTTCCTCGATGTGGTCTATCAGCGTCAGCGCGGGCAGTCCGGAAGGATTGTGCACGTCAATGCATTCACCCTGAGTCGTATAGACTTTGTAGGAAACGTTCGGCACCGTCGTGATTACATCCATCCCGAATTCCCGGAAAAGCCTCTCCTGCACTATCTCCAGATGCAGCAGCCCGAGAAAGCCGCAGCGGAAGCCGAAACCGAGGGCGAGCGAGGACTCCGGTTCAAACACGAAAGAAGCGTCGTTCAGCTGGAATTTCTCAAGATCCGCCCGCAGTTCCTCGTACTGGTCGGTCTCCACCGGGTACATTCCGGCGAAGAGCATCGGTTTCACCTCCTCGAATCCGGCGATGGCCTCGGAGCATGGGTCGGCGACCGTCGTGATCGTATCTCCGACCTTCACTTCGCTGGCAGTCTTGATCCCGGAAATTATATACCCGACGCTTCCGCAAGGGATTTCGTCTCTCGGGCAGAGCTTCATCTTCAGCGCCCCCACCTCGTCAGCGACATATTCCTTGCCCGTATTGAAGAATTTAACCCTGTCCCCCGTGCGTATGCTGCCGTTCTCAACCTTGAAATAGGCGATGATGCCACGGAAAGAGTTGAACACCGAGTCGAAAATCAGAGCCTGAAGCGGAGCGTCCGGATTGCCGTCTGGAGCCGGGACCCTCTCCACAATCGCGTCCAGAACCTCTTTCACCCCCTGTCCAGTCTTGCCCGAAGCGAGCAGAATCTCTTCATGGGAGCACCCGATCATGTCCACAATCTGATCCGACACGACATCGACCATCGCCGACTCCATGTCAATCTTGTTCAGCACCGGAATAATCTCAAGCCCGTGCTCCACCGCAAGATAGAGATTGGAAATCGTCTGTGCCTGAATACCTTGCGTCGCATCCACGACCAACAGCGCCCCTTCGCAGGAGGCGATTGCACGCGACACTTCGTAGGAAAAATCCACATGCCCGGGAGTGTCGATGAGATTGAGCGTGTAGGTGTCGCCCTTGTATTTATACTGCATCTGAATCGGGTGGCTCTTGATCGTAATCCCCTTCTCCCTCTCCAGATCCATCGAGTCAAGCACCTGATTCTCCATTTCCCGCGCATTCAGGGTGTCCGTGATTTCGAGCATCCTGTCGGCGAGCGTGCTTTTCCCGTGGTCGATATGGGCGATTATGCAGAAGTTGCGTATATATTCCATGATTCCATTTTCCTTCAACTTGCAAAGATAGTCAGAAATTTCCGTATTTTTGCCCCGATGACGACGCACGGCGCCACAACTGCGGAAATAATCCGCTCAGGCGGCCTCCCGCTCTAAACTTCAGGCATATACCCGTGTCTAAAGGAATGTTTGTGCGAAACTACATCGATACGGATTCGTGAAGGGTAAATGAACGTGACGGAAAAACATATATCCGAAAGACTCGGGGCGAAGGACTATCGCGGGGCGTTTGACGGCGTCGTCACTCTCTACGGGGAGCGTATGTATTGGCAGATCAGGCGTCTTGTGCTTTCGCACGATGACACGGACGACATTCTTCAGAACTGCTATGTGAAAATCTGGAAAAACCTGCCGAAATTCCGTGCGGATTCAGTGATATACACATGGATATACCGTATCGTCGTCAACGAAAGCCTGAATTTTCTGAGAAAACGGGATATGCTTTCGCGTTTTTCGTCCGCCGACGTCGAATCTCCGTCGGTGAAGAATGTCGAAGGCGATGCCTATTTCAACGGGGACGGGGCGCAGGCCGCGCTTTACCGGGCCATCGCCGGACTGCCGTGCAAACAGCGGATTGTATTTGAAATGAGATATTTCGACGAAGTGGAATACAAGGAAATGTCGAAGATTCTCGGAACGTCGGAAGGGGCGCTGAAGGCATCGTACCACATCGCCTACAACAAGATACGCGACGAGTTGACCGGCCGGAAAGCATGATGCGCGTGCTGAAGAACTCCGCGTTTTAAACTTTTCAACATGAATATTGTCTAAATGGAAGTGCTATGAAACAGGAAGATATGGACATCTTGAAAGACAAGGCGAATTTGAAGGACAATCCTTTCACCGTCCCCGAGGGATATTTCGAAACGATGAGGGAGAAGGCTTCGCATGTGCCCGAAATTCAGGAATCACGCGACAGGAGAATCCGCCGGATCATGATACCGGTTCTTTCGGCGGCCGCTTCACTCGCTCTGCTTCTTTCCGGCATGCTGCTTTTCGACGGCCGTCAGGCGGCACCGGAGCACACTCTCTACTCAGACAATGTCGCGACGGCTCTGAGCAGTGATGAAATCATTGAATATCTGATATATACCGGTGAGTCGGTCGAATATATCAACTCAGTGGGAAACGGCAACTGAAATTTCCTGCCGGGAAGAACCATCACAAATTAGAATTATCGGAAATCATGAAAAATGTTCATAAGGTTATTTTGTCAGTGCTGATAATGCTCCCATTGGCCATGAGCCTGGGAGC
>CAVFTG010000067.1:0-1903 GCA_963625415.1 Barnesiella intestinihominis | reverse complement strand
CCCATGGACTCTATGTCTGGGAGCACAGCCCAAAGATGACGGGAAAGAAAAGTCTCAGAATTTCTGGGAAAAGGCCAGGGCGGAGAAAGTGGAATTCCTCAAGAAGAAGATGAATCTGTCCAAAGCCGGATGGAGCGCTTTCCTGAAGGTTTACAACGAAAGCGAGGAGCAGAAGGGCAAGCTTTTCCACAAACGCCAGGAGGCGCTCATGACACTTAAGAAAGCTGTCGACTCCAAGGGGAAGATTGACGTGAAGCCCGCTCTGAGGAACTATCTGGATGCCCGGGAGAGACTTGAGGCGTGGGAGAATTCGGACTATGGGAGATTCTCGTCAGTCCTTACGGATGAACAGTTCGCCCGTCTCGTGATTGCGGAAGAGGACTTCCGCAGGGAACAGATTCACAAGCTCGACGGTCGCGGAGGAGGTCCGGGCGCTCCGCCGAAAGACGGGAACGGACCGCGCGGGGAGATGCCTCCAGGAGGCTTCCGGAACTGATTGACGGAGACCGCTTCCGAAACCGCACCGGAACTGAAAATTCAATGTTCCGCCTGCCGGAGCAGCAGAAAATCAGAAACAATATCCAGATATTGTTCTGAATACTTTCCATTCATATTTATTGTAACCCTCTCCTGCAGCACTTCGGTATTCCGCCCTGCGCTGCGGGAGAATTCCATTATTGCCCGGTAGGGTTTCTTCCTGTCGGAGGACTGTATCCGAACTGTGCGGTCGATCCTGAGTCCACGTTCCGCAGCGGTTCTCATGACCTCGGTTTCGTGTTCAGCCGGAAGTATGAGGCTCAATCTTCCGTTCCCGCTGAGACCGGCGGCCGCAAAGTCCATGATTTCCTCCGCAGGAAGAGCGTCGGCGTGCCGCGCCTGCGCCTTGCGTTCCGAAGGTGAATGGAGAGTCTCGGTGAAGAACGGCGGATTGGAGAAAATCAGGTCGTATTCCACAGACGGACGGAACAGGGACAGCGGACAGTGATGCGCGTGCAGACGATCCGCCCATGGTGAATTCCGGAAGTTCTCCGCCGCCTCCTCGGCCGACGCCCCGTCGATGTCAATCGCATCGATATGAACGGCCGTCCCGGCAAGACGCTGCGCGGCCATCAGGGCGATTGTCCCGGTGCCGGTTCCGATGTCCAGAAGCCGCCTGTCTTCCGGGCGCAGAGTCATCAGCGCCCCGAGCAGCACCCCGTCGGTGTTCACCTTCATCGCGGACTTCTCGTTCCGCACCTCGAATTGTCTGAATCTGAAAATGCCCATTGAGCCTTCAACAACCTTTGTGAAACAACCTCCCCCATGTCCGGAATTCGGGGACATTATGGCAGTTCCCGCATTTGCGGCGGATTTCAATTCAGTCTGTCGGTTCTGAGGATTGCGCCGTCCTGCATCGTGAATTTCCTGTCGCACATGTCCGCGAGAGAACTGTCGTGGGTGACGATGACGACCGTCTGCCCGTGCCGTTCCCGCATATCAAAGAACAGCCGGTGGATTTCCTGTTTCGTCACCGAGTCGAGATTGCCTGACGGTTCGTCGGCGAAAAGCACGGACGGGCTGTTCACGAGCGCCCGCGCAATCGCCACCCGCTGCGCCTCGCCTCCGGAAAGTTCCGACGGCTTGTGGTCGAGACGGCTGTCAAGCCCGACTTCAGACAGCAGTTCCCGCGCCCTCGACTCGGCTTCCCTGCGTCCCTTTCCTGCAATGAATGCCGGAATCATCACATTCTCAAGAGCCGTGAATTCAGGCAGCAGGTGGTGCGACTGAAAGACGAATCCGATTTCCCTGTTTCTGAACTCCGAAAGACGGTCGCCCCTCATCGCAAGCACATCTTCCCCGGCGATGGAGAGACACCCTCCGTCCGGGCGTGACAGTGTGCCGAGAATTTGAAGCAGAGTGGATT
>CAVFTG010000066.1:0-9656 GCA_963625415.1 Barnesiella intestinihominis | reverse complement strand
ACTGTAGGCCTTGAGGTTGCGAATCTTGCTGTCTGTCGGAAGGTTGTAGAGAAGATAGCCTCCTTCGGCTCCCTGGAGACCCTGTCCGCGACGGCCGTCAGCGAAAGTCACTTTCTCCGCCTTCGGAGTTATGTTCGCGATTTTCTCCACTCCGTCCCCGTCAAACGGGATGTAGGCCACGAGATTCTCCTTTGCGATGCCTGAAGGATCGGTCTTGCCTCCGTTCTGGTCATCGTCACCGCTGTTCTTGTTGCAGGATGCAAACGAAAGCGTAAGCGCCGCTGCGCATGCGAAATAAATAAATCTTTTCATAACTAATTTAATGATAAATGGTTAATAATAGTGGTTCTTATCATATCAGACCCAGAAAGAAATCCCCGGGCTTATCATCTTCTAATAACTGTACCCTGCCGTGTGTTCCAGATTGTTGTTCAGCTGAATCTGGGCTGAAGGGACAGGGAAAACCTCATTCTTGCCTGTCTTGAAGCCGAGCGGGCCGAGAACCGCAGCGGCGCGACCGGTGCGGACAAGGTCGAAGAAGCGGTTCTCCTCCAGCGCGAACTCCGCACGCCTTTCGTCATAGACGCTTTCGAGAGTGGCGGAAACCGCCGGAAGCCCGACGCGGGAACGGACTTCATTCAGAGCGTCATCGGCGGTGCGGCCGGATTCAGTCCCGGAAACAGCCCCGTTGAGCCGGGCCTCGGCAAACATCAGAAGCACGTCGGAGTATCGGAGCAGCCGGACATTGTGGTCGAAGCCGTAGCCGTTGTATGACCACTTGTTGTACGAAGAAGGAGTATAGACCTTGCCGTTATAGACAGGATTCGTACATTTTTCGGAGATATAATCCCCCTCCGGAGTGGTCGTTCCACGGTAAAGCAGAGTGGCGGCCATTCTCGCCGTCTCCCCCCTGCCCGTAAGGAACGAAATCAGAGCGTCGCTCGGAACATTGAAACCCCAGCCCTGCATATTGCTCGGAGTGTTGTTGCGCGGCCCCTGAACGTATGCGTACTCGATGTAGGGCGCTGCACCCGTCGACTGTCCGAGAGTCGAGGACTGGACCTCCATCAGAGACTCCCTGGAGTTCTCACCGTCGACGGAGAAGACTTCGCGGAAAGACGGAAGAAGTGAAAAACGACCCGAGGCCATGACGGCGTCACACTGCTTCGCGCATTCCTCCCAGTCTCCGTGATAGAGAGCGGCCTTGGCCTTCAGCGCCATCGCCGTGTATTTCGTGAATCTTCCGCTCCACGAAGCATCGTAGGAGGCGGGGACATTTTCAATCGCATAGTCAAGATCGTCGCAGATGAACTTGTAAACGTCGTCCACGGACGACTGTCTGACGGAGGCGAGTTCGTCGGATGTCATCGGCCTGTCTATTATAGGAACCCTTCCGAAACAGCGGAGAAGATTGAAATAGGCGTAGGCGCGGATGATTCTCGCCTCACCGGCGCACTGGCGGGTGTAGAGCCTGTTCGCCTCGGTGTTCATCGCGGCCTCGAATTTCGGCATCTCCTCAATGGCGAAGTTGGCTGCGGAACCCATATTGTAGAACTCCACCCACACGCTGTTGATGAGGCTGTTGGAAGGAGTGTAGCTGAACTTGTCCATCTCCTTCGCCTCCGGAGAGTCCGCATCCGTGCTGCCTTTGTCCGCATCGTCGGAAGTGATTTCGAACAGGCAGACGTAATTGAACGAATGCCCGCCCCGGAGAGAGGCGTAAGCGGCGCTGACACTGCTGAAGATGTTCTCCGGTTTGCTGTAGTCGGTTCCCGTCGAAGGCATCGTGGCCTCCGGACGGAAATCAAGGAATTTCGAACATGAGATTGCCGTCACCGCAAGCGCCACGGACAGAATATAAACCAACATCTTTCTCATAATCATCTGCTTAGAAATTTAGATTCACTCCGAGCGTGTAAATCGACTGCATCGGATACACCGAATTGTCCACCCCGGACTCTATCGGACTCCCGCTGATTTCGGTGGTGTAGCCGTTGTAGCCGAAGAGGGTGAGCGGACGCTGGGCGCTGAGATAGACCCGGAGGTTCTTCACCCCACGGATTTTCCTGAAACTGTAGCCAGCCTGGATGTTCTGGATCCGGAAATATGATCCGTCCTCGACAAAGAAGGAGTTTGGCTGCTGGATGAAGCTGGAGTTATATGCCTCCGGCGAAGGATATTTGTTCGACTTCGCGTCGGAGCGCCATGCGTGTTTATAGAAATCGAGGTCATAATTGCCGTCCACGAAGATGTCGCGGTTCATCCGCTTCGCGTTCAGAATCTTTCCTCCCACTGACGCTGCGAGGAGCATCGAGAAGTCGAATCCCTTGTAGGAAAATCCGAAGTTGAGACCGAGGTTCAGCCACGGAATCGGAGAACCGAGGTAGGTCTTGTCGTTTTCGTCTATGACCTTGTCACCGTTGATGTCGCTGTACTTGAAATAGCCTGCATCCTTGATTGCCTGGGACACGGGGTCTCTGAGCGCCTCGCCCTCGCTGGCATAGACTCCGTCAATCTCGTAGCCCCAGAAAGCGCCTATCGGGTAGCCGACCTGGGTCCTTGTGGCATAGTTTCCACGGACAAGCGCACCGGGGATGTAGTCCCGGCCGGTGAGTTCAAGCACCTTGTTGGAAGTGGTGGTGGCGTTGAGTCCGAGATTGTAGGAGAAGCCGGAAGAAAGGGTCTCCGCCCACGCGAGGGAAAGCTCGACTCCGGTGTTGCGCACCTTTCCGTTGTTGGCGAGGAGGTAGCTCGTGCCGCCTCCGGTGGCAATCGGCGCATTGAAAACCACATTCGACGTCAATCTCCAGTACCAGTCAAGTTCACCCGTGAGCCTGCCTCCGAGCGTCGAGAACTCAACTCCGGCATTGGTCTCGTTCACGACCTCCCACTTGAGATAGTTCTGATAGACGGTCTGCGAACCCATCCCGTCAACCAGAGTCTCGCCGAAGACCGCTGAAGAACCCACGCCGCTCGTGCCGATTGTCACTGAGGAATTTGCCGGAACATTATCATTGCCGAGCATTCCCCAGCTTGCGCGGAGCTTCAGGTTCTGGAAAGCCGTCTGGGAAGACATGAAGTCCTCCCCCGTGATGTTCCATCCCAATCCGACGGACGGGAAGAAGCCCCACTTCTCCTGATACTTGGAGCTTGCGTCCGCACGGAAGGTGAGGGTGGCGAGGTAGCGGTCAGCGTAGTTGTATGTCCCCCTCGCGAATACGGACAGGCCGTTGTAGCGGGTGCCCCCGTCGGAAGTCCTCTGATTCTTATAGGAGCCGTTCACAAGATATTTCGACTGTTCGTCATAGTTCGGGACATTCTGGGCCGTGCCGTAGAGCCATGTGCTGTAGTACATTCTCGTCGATTGTCCCAGCATGGCGCTGAAGCGGTGAAGCCCCCTGACATCGGAATATGTGAGGACATTGTCTATAATCTGGCTGAGACTGTATCCGAAAGTCTTTGTGAAAGAGGCTGTGCCGTTGCCCTGGGAACCGCCGACGAAATATTCCGGAGTGTAGCTGCGCTGATCCCATCCGGCGTAGTCCAGATTGTACGAGGTCTTGAATTTGAGTTTGTCGGGAACTATGTTGAACTCGGCGTAGACCGAGAACACCTCCTTCAGACCGTCATCGCCACTGTCGTAGTAGCTGGCCCTTGCCGCCGGGTTGCCGTAGCTGTTGCCGAAGCCGTAGAGTTGCGGGGAGTCGAAAGCCTGAGGATATGCGGCTGTGTTCGACTCGTTGTAAACCCCGTAAACCGGAGGATTCACATAGGCCTGGAAATATGCGCCCGAGTCCGCATTGTTCTTCCAATAGCGCGAAAGCACGCTGCTTGCCCCGACCTTGAGCCAGGAAGTGACATTCTGGTCAAGTCTCACGCGGAAATTGAGCCTGCGGTAGTCATTGGTGCAGTAGTTCATTATCCCGTCCTGAAGGTAGTAGTTCAGACCGACGGAATAGTTTGTCCTGTCCGTCGCCCCGGAGAGGTCAATGGCGTGGCTGTGGGTCAGAGCCGGATGCACGAGAACCGAATACCAGTCCGTGTCACCGCTGTAATCCGAGACCGAGAGCGGAGTCCATGAAGACTCGTTCACATTGGCGAGATTCATCAGTTCGACATACTGCGCCGCATTGGCGAGCTTCATCATGTTTGTCGGGACCTGCACTCCGGCATAGCCCTCGTATGATATGTTCGCACGACCCTCGCTTCCCTTTTTCGTGGTCACGAGGATGACTCCGTTGGCCGCCCTGACACCATAGATTGCCGCTGCGGAGGCATCTTTCAGAACCGTGAGCGACTCTATGTCCCCGTTTGAAAGGAAATCGATGTTGCTGACGAACACACCGTCAACGACATAGAGCGGGTTGGCATAGTCCCCGATTGAGCCGACTCCACGGATTTTCACGGAAGGGCCGCTGCCCGGAGCGCCGCTCTGGACAATCTGCACACCGCTGACCATGCCCTGGAGGGCGGACATCGGGTTGGCGGAAATCTGCTTCGAAAGTTCGCTTCCCTTGACTGAGGTTATCGGGGCGGTGAGATCCTTCGCCCGCTGTGTGCCGTAGCCGACGACGACAATTTCATCCAGAAGATTGCCGTCCTCGACGAGACGGACGACCATATCCTCCCCGCCGGCGGAGACAGGAAGAGTCTGCTCCGCATACATAAGGAAGGAGAAACTGAGCTGCCCCCCCCTGTCGGCCAGAATGGAAAAACGGCCTTCAGCATCGGTGAGAGCCACATTATCGGTTCCGACTTCGAGAACCGTAGCCCCGGGGAGAGGGTCTCCGCTCACTGAGTCCTGCACGCGTCCGCGCACCGTCACCTTTGAATCCTGCGCCCCGAGGGACAGGAAGGTGAACATGGCGAGACCTGCGGCAAACAGGGATTTTCTGAGATTTGTCATATTCATATAAGTTCAAAGTCTGTTTCAACGGTGTTGTCGGACGCAGTTCCGATGAACAAAGTGAACTCGCCCGGTTCAAATCCGAAAGTCATGTCCGCACGCCAGAAAGAAAGCATCGCGGGGGTTATTTCAAATTCCACATCGGTGCTTTCGCCCGGAGCGAGTTTTATTTTCCTGAAAGCCTTGAGTTCCTTCACGGGACGGGTGACGCTTCCCACTTTGTCGCGGATGTAGAGCTGCACCACCTCGCTGCCGGAGGTTTTCCCGACATTCTTCACCGTGACGGAGGCCGTCATGCGGCCGTCCGCGCTCATTATGTCCGAGGACAGCCTTATCGGGGAATATTCAAAGCTTGTGTAGCTCAGTCCGTGTCCGAAAGCATACAGAGGCTTGTTCGGGCAGTCGATGTACATCGATTTGTACTCTTCCGGCGCAGGTGCGTAAATGTTCTTCTCTTCGAGATTCGGAACGGTGGTCGGACGGCCTGTGTTCTTCATATAATAATATATGGGAATCTGTCCAACGGAACGCGGGAAGGTGACGGGGAGTTTTCCTGACGGATTGTTGTCCCCGAAAACAGTCGCGGCTATGGCCTTGCCTCCCATTGAACCGGCGAACCATGTCTGGAGCAATGCCCCTGCCATCCCGCTTTCCTTTTCGATGGTCAGCGGACGGCCGCTCATCAGAACCACGGCGACAGGCTTTCCGGTCTTGCAGACCTCCTCAAGAAGCCGTGTCTGAACTTTCGGAAGGGAGATGTCGGCGCGGGATTTCGCCTCCCCGCTCCATGAAGCCTTCTCACCGAGAACAAGCAGCACGCAGTCGCTGCGGCGGGCGGCTGAAAGAGCGTCGGAAAATCCCGCCTCGGAGTCAGACTTGAAATAGTCATAACCCGGAGCATAGACTATGTTGTCCTTTCCGTTGTATTCCCTGAGGGCGTCAAGCAGAGACTGAGTGCGCGCAGTCTCGGAGGCCGCCCTCCACGACCCGAGCAAATCATCGGCGGAAGCGGCAAGAGAACCGATTACCGCAATCTTCTCCCCTTTCGCGAACGGGAGGACATCACCGTCGTTCTTGAGAAGGACGAATGACTCGCAGGCCATCCTGTAGGCCGCGTCAAGATTGGCTTCGCTATAGACAACAGCCTTCTCCCGTTCCGGGGAACAGTACTTGAACGGGTCGTCGAAAAGTCCCAGTCTGTATTTCAGCGTCAGCACACGGCGCACGGCATTGTCAAGTTCGTCCTCGGAAACCCTCCCCTCTTCGACAAGAGCCTTGAGATGGTCGTAATAGACGGCCCCCTGCAAATCCATATCCACACCGGCGTGCATTGCAAGTTCCCCGGCGTGCTTTTCGTCGCGGGCATATCCGTGCGGCACCATCTCGTTAATCGAAGTGTAGTCAGTGACGACAAATCCCCCGAAGCCCCATTCGTCGCGGAGTATATCCTTGAGCAGATGCGTGTTGGCAGTCGCCGGTACACCGTCAAGTTCATTGAAGGAGTTCATCACGCTCAGAGCCCCGGCATCGACTGCGGCCTTGTAAGGAGGGAGATACATCTCGCGGAGTCTGCGTTCGGACATGTCCACGGTGTGGTAGTCCCTACCGGCCTGGGCGGCTCCATAGGCCGCGAAATGCTTGACGCAGGCGAGCACGCTGAGAGTGTCGTCAAGGGATTCCCCCTGAAAGCCGCGCACCCTCGCCGCAGAAATCTCGGAAGCGAGGAAAGGGTCTTCTCCGGCACCTTCAGAGATGCGTCCCCAGCGCGGATCCACACAGACATCGCACATCGGGGCGAAAGTCCATTTCAGCCCCGCCGCCGCTGACTCCGCAGCCGCGACCGAAGCCGCCTCCCGAATGAGAGCGATGTTCCAGCTGGCCGACTCGCCGAGAGAAATCGGGAATTCGGTCTTGTAGCCGTGGATGACATCATATCCGAAGAGAACCGGAATGCCGAGACGGGTTTCGTTGACCGCGACCTCCTGAATGGAACGGACATATTCCGCTGTGTGGGCGTTGAACACATTGCCGCAGCGTCCGCTGCGTATGTCGTCGAGATAGTCCGCCTTCATGGTCGGACCTGTGACATCCCAATCTGAGGTGAACAGCACGAGCTGCCCGACCTTTTCCTCCAAGGTCATCTCCGACAGGAGACTTTCCACTTTCCGGGAGATTTCCCGCTCCTTGCATTCATTCCCGCCGCAGCCGCAGGAAACGGATGCGAAAAAGCTGAGGATGATGACAATTTTGAAAATTTTGCGAATCATGTGGCCTGTGACGCCCGGTTGTTTCCGGCATCAGCGCAAATGTATCAACGATTGCCAGATTCGCAAAGCCCATTGTCCCGACAAAAGCACTGCAAGAAAAAAATGCACCCCCATTTTACCCCTACGGCGAAAGTTACACCAACGCCATAGGTTTATCAATCACCGAGTTATGTCATATTGTCTTTTGAAAAGCATTTGCCGCCACCGATACAGTCAGAAACCGAAGAACCCTATTTGAATGCTATCAGGAACTCGCTGAGGCTGACGTCGCTTTCGAGCGAGAGCTTCTTGCGCAGCCGGTAGCGGGCGGCCTCCACCCCCTTGAGACTGATGTTGAGCAGGTTCGCGATGTCCTTGGTCGACATGTTGAGACGCAGGAAAGCGCACAGCCGCAAGTCGGACTGGGTGAGGGAAGGGTATCTTTCAATCAGGTTGCGGAAGAAATTCTCGTGAATCCTGTCGAAGTTCGTCCGGAAAATCTCCCAGTCGGAATCGGACGAGATGTTGTCGTCAATCATCTTGATGACCCTGTTGTAGTATTTGTCGGGATAATGCGTTCCCAAAGCCCCTTTCTGGCTGCAGATTTCCGAACGCAGAGAGCTCAGAATCTCGTTCTTGCGTATCGTGGACATCGTCGAATCCGCCAGTTCCTTGCTTTTGTGGCTGACCTCCTGCTCCAGTTTTTCTTTCTCGAGGGAAAGGAGACGGCGCTCCCTGTCGCGAACCTTGATTTTCGTCACCGCCGCAGACACGCCCCAGACTACAAGGGTGAGGGCGAGCAGATAGAGACATATCGCCCACAGGCTCAAGGCGGCAGGCGGATTAATATGAAAGTCGAAACTGTCGGAGGACAGAACATTTCCGGTGAAATCGACCGCCTGCACGGTGAATCTGTGACGTCCCGGACGCATTCCGGAAAAAGACAGCTCACGCACTCCGTCCGAAATCTCCGGACTGCCGTCAAGCAGGCAGAGGAAACGGACGCCTCCGGAACCGTTGAAATGCGGACATGACCAGCGGAAGCGCTTCGAATTCATGCTCAGAGTCTCGACCGAACGGATGTGTACGGGGAAGAATCCGTATCCTTCAGACCTGGGATTCCTGCGGACATAGCGGCCGATGGAGTTTTCAAAACAGAGCAGACTCGTGCTGTCATTCAGAGAAACGATATTCTGCTGGTCATCGATGTAGTTCTCGTCGAAGGCGGAATACTCAATCAGGTCAAGGAGTTCAGTCACGGCGAGGTTCACTCTCACGAGGGCGGCGCTTGTCTGTGTGATGAACCACCAGCAGTCCCGTCCGCAGCGCGCGACCCTGTAGGCTTTCGAGAAATTTCCGAGCACATTGTTGAGCGTGTCGCAGGGGACGAGTTTCCCGCCGTCAAAGACGGAAACCCGGCTTCGGTCGAGAAAGATGACGTCATTGTTGACCTTGAACACGTTCACCGTCGCCCCCGACGGAGAATTGAACTTTCTGACCGTAGTCACGCTGTCAAGGCTGTCATCAAGTTCAAGGCAATAGACTCCCCGGTGGAAATGGCTGCACCACACCCTTCCGTGATGGTCAATCTCCATATAGCGCACAGGATTGGAAAAGCCCTTCACTTCCCCGTGAAGCCTCCATTCCCCTCCTCCGTCACGGGTGTAGGCGATGATGTTCGAATAACTGCCCTGAAGCAGAACCTCCCTGCCGCCGATTGTCCCCGAAGCATAGCACACGCCGTCCGTCAGGGTCAGACCGCCACCGCTGTAGATGTCCCAGAACTGTCCGCCACGCCTCTTGGAGGCTGAATATCCGTTTTTGCTGCGCACCACGTCGTACAGCCCCTGATTCGTCGCCACCAGAAGAGAGTCCCCGGTGAGCGGAGACATGGAATATATCGTTCCCAGACTCTCCCCGCCGAAAGTCAGTTTCGACATCCCGGAATCCGGATCGAACATCGCGAGACCGTTGTCCAGCGCAAGCCACAGGTTGCCGTCCGCATCGGAGAAAAGCCCGAGCACGGTATTGTTCTGCAATGTCTCCGTGTCCGTGGAGAGATGCCGGACAAGATGTCCGGACGCATCAATCAGAAACGACCCTCCCGAAATCGTGCCCAGAAGCATGCCGGAATCTCCTGCGGATATGGCACGATTAACTTCCGCCCGCGCCATCATCCTGTCGGCATCCGTCCTGAACCGTACGAATCTTCCGTCTTTCCTGACATATATGCCGTCCGATTTGGTCACCACGGTCAGCTGCGAGTCCGGCCAGTCAAGCACGGAGACCACGTCCGCCCTGTCGAATCCGCAGCCGTCGAATCCGGAAAAGTCGTCCCTCATGCGGCGCAGACCGTCAAACTGGAAGTTCAGATAAAGTCCGTCGGCGCAGGCGGAAACCGACGTGGCGTTCTGGAGAAGACGGACGGTGCGGACGGATGTCCCGTCATAGACGAATATGGCGTTGAACGAATGGAATATGACACAGCCCCCGTATTCCACGAT
>CAVFTG010000065.1:1537-9700 GCA_963625415.1 Barnesiella intestinihominis | reverse complement strand
CCATAATAAGCAGGCTTTTCGTTGAGAACACGCACTTCATCGTCCACGAAAAGCCCTGCCTGTTTCTCATGATGTCACTGAAATCATGCAAACCTCGCAAGCACCGCCTTTTCGTAGGTCTTGGTGACCGGAATCGGCTGAATCTCCCCCCGGTCGAGTTCGAGGACGAAGGAGTCGCCTTCCTTGCGGAGCACGCGGACATGCTCGGTGTTCACGACATATTTCCTGTGGCAGCGGACAAGCGTGCTGTCCCGGAACGTCTCCTCGACGGTCTTGAGACGGCAGCGCAGCATGTACTGTTTCATGGTTCCGTTCCCGTCGTCATACCACACTTTTATGTAATTGTCGTCGGATTCTATGAAATAGAGATTGGATCTCCGCACTGAAAAGCGCAGCGTCCCCCCGATGTCGAAGAGGGTGATTTTCTGTTCGTCCGACTCCGGTTCGGGTTCATCGGTCACGACATTGCCGTAGTTCATCAGACGGATGATTTTCTCCTTCTCGACGAGCGCGAAATACAGGGATGAGATTATGTACGGCACCGCCAGGGATATGAATCCGTAGAGCAGGGACTTCAGGAACACTTCATACGCCCCCGTTTCTTCCGGAACCTCGGAAATCAGCACGGTCATACCGGTGTATATCCCGCAGAGGACGACGATTTCACCGACACACCAGAGGGCATAGTGCCATATCTTCATTTCAAAGAGATATTTCGTCCTGTACATCACCGTCCGGCTGACTATCAGAACGATGACGCTGACGAGAAAGAAGAGCAGGGTGTAGAGGAAACGCGACGAATATCCGAGTTCGAACCATGCCGTCTTTGAAAAGGGGACATAGAGGTTCATGAAGACGACGGCGAAAAGAACCGAAAAGGTCAGCTGACCGACAAGGCGGTATTTGTCAAGAAGATAGCGTGGGAGCGGTCTGTTCATGGCAAGTCTTTCAAGAAAGTTCAGTCACTCCTCGGAGCCGGTTTCTCAGTCGTTCAGGTGTATGAGCGAAGCCACGGGGGCGATTTCGGAAAGCCTGTCGGCTCCGTGCAGGGGGTCAATCTCGACGAGGAAAACGAATTTCTTCACGACCACACGGCGCACGACGCCGTCTTTCACGACCGGAGTCTCCATCAAAGACCTTGCAAGAGCCTCCGCAGTGCCACCGGTGGCGAGAATGTCATCAAGGATGGTCACCTCTATCACGTCTCCTGCAAGCGGCCCGGCCGCCACGTCGCTTTTGCGGTAGAACAGTTTGTCCGCTCCATACTCCTTCATTATCTCAAGCCCCACAAGGTCGCCCTCGGAAAACGGAAGTTTGCCGGATTTGCGCACGGGAATGACATTTTCAACGGCCCCGTCAGTCATCAGAAGCGGAGCGCCGAAAAGGAAACCCCGCGCCTCTGGAACCGCAAGGTTCGGAGTGTCCACGAGGGAGTCGAGTTCGGAAATCACTTCCTGGAAAGTTTCCTTGGAATAAAGGAAGGGCATGATGTCGATGAAATTGATGCCCTCTTTCGGGAAATCCTTGTAAAAGTTGAGCTTTTCCTGTAACATGTTGATTTGTCATTAATTTCCATTCCGCCCGATCATCATGCGGGCAGAAATCCGCACAGGTGCGCAAAGTTAGGAATTTTATTTATAATTTTGCAGCCTTTCGGCGACATCGTTTCGACAAAATTGAAGCCGCCTAAACGAGGATGACCAGAAAGTCCCGAGCATGTCGCGCAGCGACTCAAGGGGTCTGGGGAATACGGTCCCCAGCGCCCCAGGGGCTGTCACGAAGTGACTGGGGTTGAAAAAAAGAACAATCACTTAAATGGACGAGGATGATTATAACGGATGAGGAACGCTGTCTTGCGCGCACGGGGATGCGGGAGGCTCTGGAACAGGGCGTGAGCGGAGTCAGAGTGACGCTTAACAAAAGTGTCTCGGACACCATAAGCATGCTTGACGGCAATGTCGACAAGGTGAGCCACTGCGCCGACAGGTCTCTGACTTTCTGCCTGTTCGCGGACGGACGCTGCGGCACGTTCTCGACCAACCGGCTGAACGGCGGATCCGTGCGTAACTTCGTCAGGAAAGCCTGCGAAACCGTCAGAATCATGGAAGCCGACCCGTGCCGCACGCTGCCGGAAAGGGAGAGGCTCGCGAAAGATGCCGTGACGGGGCTTGAAGCCGGGCTGTGGGACAGGGAATATATGGACATGTCCGGCGAAAGGAGAATTGAACTGGCGCGGAGCATGACGCTCCGCGAAAAAAAAGGCGACGGATGGGAGGCTGTGTCGGAGGAGAGCGAATATACGGACTATGTCGACGAGAGCTTCCAGATTGATTCACAAGGATTCGAGGGTCAGCACTTCGAGACCGGATTCTCGTGTTCATCGGAAGTGACCGTCACGGATGCCGGAGGGCGCAGGTTCAGCTCCTACTGGTGGGACTCCTCAGCATTCCTCTCCGGCATCCGTCCGGAAAGCTGCGCGGGGACGGCGCTCCGCAAGGCCGTTGAGTCGCTGAACCCGGAGGAACTGCCCGGAGGATGCTACCGGATGGTGGTCGACGGGAATGTCGGCTCAAAGCTTCTCAGTCCGATTGTCTCCGCCCTTAACGCCTCCGCCGTACAGCAGAAGATGTCGTTCCTCTGCGGATGTCTCGGAAAGAGAGTCTTTCCGGAGGGTCTGACACTCACCGACATGGCACGCGAGACGGGCAAGGCGGGAGCGCGGTTTTTCGACTCTGAAGGCGTGGCCACAGTCAACCGGACGCTGATCCGGAAAGGTGTGGTCGAAAATTATTTCGTGAACACGTATATGGCGCACAAGACCGGTCTTGAACCGACCGTGGAGGACATTTCGCGTCCTGTTCTCGGACGCTGGCTCTCCGGGGAGCTGCGGTCGCGGCTTGAGGACGAAGATGTTAGTAGTGAGGGCGGACACGCCGGGAGTGGGATTGACGGAAAAAAGTTAACTTTGAGGGATATTTTGCGCGCCTGCGGAGACGGAATCTATGTGACCGGGTTCAACGGAGGAAACTGCAATCCGGTGACCGGAGACTACTCCTTCGGAGTTTCCGGATTCCGTTTCGAGAACGGAGAAATCGGGAAGCCGTTCAGGGAGATGCTGATTACCGGCAACATTCCCGAGCTGTGGAACAGTCTGCTCGCCATCGGCGACGATGCACGCGAATGCGGTCGGTGGAGGATTCCGACGACGGCGTTCGACGGCGTGAGCTTCTCGGCGTGACGGCGGGCGGAGATTGCCGGCCGCGCATGGCAGCATACTGAAAATCAATGACATATATCAAAACACACATATACCGAAAACATATACATCATAAAACAAACGGTTTACGGAAATATTATGAAGATAGAAAAAAACACTGTGGTGGCTCTGACTTATGAGCTGAACGTCGATGGACAGATTGTGGACAAATGCACTGTGGAGAGGCCTCTGGACTTCATCCACGGTATGGGCTATCTGCTGCCGAGATTCGAGGAGGAGATTGCCGGACTTGAAGCCGGTGACAGATTCGAGTTCACTCTGAGCCCGGAGGAAGGCTACGGAAAGGTTGATCCGAAGATGATTGTGGATCTGCCTGTCGAGGCTTTCTCCGACAAAGACGGGAACATTCTCCACGAACTGCTCGTCGAGGGTTCAAGCGTCACTCTCGTCAATCAGTTCGGACAGCCTGTGCCGGCGAAAATCGTGAAGGTCGAGGCCAAGACCGTGAAAGTCGACGTGAACCATCCGATGGCAGGCAAGACGCTGAATTTCAAGGGCGAAATCGTGAATGTCCGTCCTGCGACCGAAAAGGAGATCAAGGAGGGGCTGCACGGGGAGCTCGCTGGCGGATGCTCGGGCTGCGGCGGCCATTGCGGTGACGGAGGTTGCGAAAGCTGCGGTGACGGAGGATGCGGAGAAGGCGGATGCTCCGGCTGCGGCGATGGGAAAGACTGCAAATAAAAATCATGATGCGGGCTGAACGGAAAATCCCCGGACGATGAAAGTTGCCGTAGTCATACTGAACTGGAACACGGTCGATTATCTGCGGAGGTTTCTGCCCCCGCTGCTCGAGTCCGTGGCGGCGTTCAATGACGGCGGAGATTCTGCAGGGAGTGCAACCGGAAGTTTTGCAGGAAGCCCGGCAGAAAGTTTGGTCGGGACTTCAGCAGAAAGTGCGACCGGAAGTCCTGCAGGAACGGGACGGGGATTGCATGATGACGCTCCGGATCTGGCGGAAGTCGTGGTCGCGGACAGCGGTTCGACCGACGGTTCGATGGAGATGCTCGCGGAGGAATTTCCTTCGGTGCGGAGAATCCCGCTCGGGAAGAATTACGGCTTCACGGGCGGCTACAACAGGGCGTTCAAGCTTCTGGAGGAGAATCATTCTGCGGACGGCGCTTCGGACGGCATTGACCAAAACAGACTGACTCCGGAGGGAAAGAATCAGGATTGTTCAGGAGGCGGGGCATACGACCTGTTCGTGCTTCTCAACTCGGACATCGAAGTCACGCGGAACTGGCTGCGGCCGCTTGCCGACTGGATGAAAAACCATCCGGACTGCGGCGCCTGCGGGCCGAAGCTGCACAGCTGGTACGAGCGCGACAAGTTCGAGTATGCCGGAGCCGCAGGAGGGCTGATTGACCGTTTCGGCTACCCTTTCTGCCGGGGGCGCGTGATGGGCAGGGTCGAGACCGACGGAGGGCAGTATGACACCCCTGCGGACGTGCTCTGGGTGACCGGAGCATGCCTTGCGGTCAGGGCGGAGGTGTGGAAAAGCCTCGGCGGACTTGACGACAGGTTTTTCGCCCACATGGAAGAGATTGACCTGTGCTGGAGGATGCAGCTGGCGGGATGGAAGGTGACGGCGGTGCCTGAATCGACCGTGTTCCACCTCGGAGGAGGGACTCTTCCGCAGACTTCCCCGCAGAAACTCTATCTCAACTACAGGAACAACCTTCTGCTTCTGGACAACAACCTCGCCCCGACAATCGGACGGAAGAGGGCGAAGCTGAGGATTTTTGTGCGCAAGATTCTGGACGGATGCTCTGCGGCGGTCTATCTGCTGTCTTTCAGGAAGGACTGTTTCATGGCGGTGTGGAAGGCGCACCGTGATGCGGCGGAGCTCATCGCGGCAAAGGGAAATGCGGCAAAGGGAAACGCGGTGAAGCAGGAGAAGACCGCAAGAGTCGCGGGAATGTACGGCGGCTGCATAATCCCACGCGCCTTGTTCGGATTAAAGGTTGATTGCGGCACGCTCCATTCCGGCGCATACAATACGGAATTTCTTATTCGGGAAAAGTAACCCTCTAAAAATCAGGCATATATGAGAATAGTCATCGCAGGAGCAGGTGAAGTCGGCTCGCATCTGGCGAAGATGCTGAGCAACGAGTCCAATGACATTACCGTAATCGACAGCAGCCAGAGCCGGCTCGACAGCCTTTCGGCGATTGCGGACATCGTGACCGTATGCGGGAAATCGTCGGAGATAGGGATACTGCGCAAGGCGGAGGTCCAGGACGCGGATCTGTTCATAGCCGTGAATCCGTCGGAATCGCAGGACGTGAACATCGTCAGTGCGATTCTCGCGAAAAAACTCGGCAGCCGCAAGGTTACGGCGCGCGTGAACACGGAAGAATATCTTTCTTTCGAAAACAAGAACATATTCACCGAGATGGGCATAGACCTGCTCTTCTATCCGGAGAAAATCGCGGCGAACGAAATCGTCGACCTTCTGCGCCATAACGCGTCCGCGGATTCGATGGATTTCGCGAGGGGCAGGATACAGATGTCTGTGTTCAAGGTGGAGGACGACTCCCCTCTTCTGGATATGAACGTGCTCGAGCTCAGCCGCCACGCCACCTCAGAGGAACTTCAGTTCAGGGTCGTCGCCATATCCCGGAACAATTCGACGATTGTCCCGAAAGTCGACACAAGGTTCAAATACCGCGACCTCGTCTATATAATCTCAAGACGCGAAGGCACGCAGATGCTGATGAAACTCATCGGAGCGGTGAATCTCGAAGTCGGCAAGGTCATGATTCTCGGGGGAAGCCACACGGCGGAGATGGTCGCGAGACAGCTTGTGGGGCAGATCGGGAAAATAAAAATCATAGACAGCAGCAAGGAAAGGTGTCTGGAGCTGTCGGAAAGTCTCGGAGATGCCGTTTCAGTGGTAAATGCGGACGGAAGGAACTCCGACGTGCTGATTGAGGAGGACATACGCAGTTTTGACGCGTTCGTGGCCCTCACCGGCTCGTCGGAGGCAAACATTCTCGCCTGCGTCGCGGCAAAAAGGCTCGGAATTCCGAGGACCGTCGCGGAGGTCGAGAACATCGAATACATACGTCTTGCCGACGGGATGGGCGTGGACGCAGTCATAAACAAGAAACTCATCACGGCAGGACGCATATTCAAGTTCACCCTGAGCGACAAAGTCCGCTTCATCAAATACATGAACGGGACGGACGCCGAGGTTCTCGAATACATCGTCTCGAAGGATGCGAAGATTACTTCCGGGCGGCTGATGGATCTGGATTTCCCGAAGAATGCGATTGTCGGAGGGGTGATTCGCGGGAACAATGCGTTCATCGCCGTGGGGAGCACCACCATTCAGGAATATGACCGCGTGGTTGTGTTCGCCTTGCCTGAGGCTGTGCGTGACGTTGACCAATTCTTCAAATAATGGGGCGGGGCGCCTGAAAGGCGGTCTGCCGCGTTGGACGGCTTGATGAATGGGGGCTGACAATTTGTCATTTGATTGGTTGCGGCTTGCTCTTTGAGTTTTGGTGATGGGTTTGACGGGGCGGAATGAAAATCACGGGTTTGTCCGGTCATATTTTAT
The DNA here is from genome assembly GCA_963625415.1 of Barnesiella intestinihominis. Classification (GTDB taxonomy): domain Bacteria; phylum Bacteroidota; class Bacteroidia; order Bacteroidales; family UBA932; genus Cryptobacteroides. The sequence continues at coordinate 2,861 of CAVFTG010000065.1, read as the reverse complement.
GATTGACAGAATTGTGATTGATGAGATTGTGATTGATAAAAATGGAGAAACAAGATATGAGCAAAAACAAGAAACGCAACGAAAAGATTGACGAACAGGAAGTTGCCGCAAAAGAAGAGATGACCGGAGAGACTGTCTGCGGACAGGAGGCTGAAGGTGCGGAGAAAGAAACTGGCGCGGAGACCGGGAATACGGAAATCGAGGAGCTGAAGAAGTCGAAAGCCGAACTGGAGACGAAACTGACAGCGGCGAGTGACAAACTGGCCAAGACCGAAGACGCATATGTCAGGCTTATGGCCGAATTCGACACTTTCCGGCGCCGCACCGCGCAGGAAAAGCTTGACATGGTCGCCACTGCGGCTGAGGACACAATAAAGGGGATGCTCGTGGTTCTTGACGACTGCGAGCGGGCGATGAAGCTGCTTGCCGAATCAGATGACGCGGCTGCTGCGAAAGAAGGCACTGAACTGATTTACGGAAAGCTGATGGCATATCTCAAGAGCAAGGGGCTCACGCCGATTGAAGCTCAGGGAGCCGATTTCGACACCGACGAGCACGAGGCCGTGGCACAGTTCCCGGTCGAAGAGGAAGGCAGGAAGGGAAAGGTTTACGATGTCGTGCAGACCGGCTACAAACTCAACGGCAAGGTCATACGTTTCGCGAAGGTGGTTGTCGGAATCTGACGGACGCCTCACTTATGGATTGTCGGAATCTGACGGTCACCTATGGGAAAAACGCAGGAAAATTGAAAGGAGAAGAAAATGGCAGCGAAAAGAGATTACTATGAAGTGCTCGGAGTCGCGAAGACGGCGACTGCGGACGAGATAAAGAAAGCCTACAGAGTCCTCGCGATAAAATATCATCCGGACAAGAACCCGGGCAACAAGGAGGCCGAAGAGAAATTCAAGGAAGCCGCCGAAGCCTATTCTGTGCTCAGCGACCCGGAAAAGAGGAAGAAATACGACCAGTTCGGGCATGCCGGACTCGGAGACAATCCTGGTCCTGATTTCAGCGGAGGATTCGGAGACCTCAACGACATCCTGAACAATCTTTTCGGAGGAGCGTTCGGAGGATTCGGAAACGGCGGAGGATTCGGAGGATTCAGCGGATTCGGAGGCGGCGGGCACGCGCAGGAGAGAGTTTCGCGGGGCAAGGACATCAGAGTCCATACGAAGCTGACGCTTGAAGAGGTGGCACGCGGAGTCGAAAAGGAAATCTCAATCGAGAGGTATGTCCCTTGTCAGAGCTGCGGCGGGAAAGGCGCGAAATCAGCGGCGGACATCAAGACCTGCCCTGCCTGCAAAGGTACCGGACAGTACAAGAG
>CAVFTG010000065.1:0-1527 GCA_963625415.1 Barnesiella intestinihominis | reverse complement strand
GTACAAGAGGGTTGTGCAGTCTTTCTTCGGGCAGACGATGGCCTACTCCACGTGCCAGCAATGCGGCGGTGAAGGCAAAGTCGTCACCAACCCCTGTCCGAACTGCAACGGCAGCGGACTCGTCAGAAAGCGCGACATCGTGCGCGTGAAGATTCCTGCGGGAGTGGAAGACGGAATGCAGCTCAGAGTGAACGGAGCGGGCAATGCGGCGAGGAACAACGGAATCAACGGTGATCTGCTTGTCGTGATAGATGTCGAAGCCCACAGGGATTTCGAACGCAAGGACAACAACCTGTACTACACAAAGATAATCTCGGTCACCGACGCGATGCTCGGCTGCGAGATTGACATCCCGTGCCTCAACGGGACTTCACAGCGGCTGAAGATTGACCCTGGAACACAGTCAGGGACGGTGCTCACTCTGCGCGGGAAAGGTCTGCCGTCAATCAACAGCTACGGCTGCGGCAATCTCTATGTCAAAATCGGGGTCTGGATTCCGAAGAAGCTCAGCCGCGAGAGCAGGGAGCTTGTCGAGGCTCTCGGAAGGTCGGCGGACGTGACGCCCAATCCCACACGGGAGGAGAAGTCTTTCTTCGATCGGCTGAAAAACCTGTTTTGACGGACGGGGAAGCTGCGCGTCTTTCTATTCCCACCCGGTGAGTTTGAGGCGGAATTTGATGCTGGTGGACAGGTGTCCCTCTTCGCCCTTGATGCGGCTGGGGAATGTGCGGCGGGATTCTTCTTTGAAGCCGAGTTTGCGGAAGACATTGCCGTCGGAGTCAATGCCGGCGCGGACGGGGCGTCCGGGGGCGGCGGTGGAGATGGCGTAGGTCATCACGTCGTCCGGATGACGGTCGGAAATGAATGCCTTGAGCAGTTTGCCCATTCCCCCGACCACACGTGTGTCCCTGAGCGAGGCGTAGCGCACCCACTCGTATGAACTGACAATCCTCCCCTGTTTCTCCCATCTGCGTGCATTCGAGAATGTCGCCACCGCGACAAGCTCGCCGGCTGCGGCGAACTCCCCGGCGGAAGCACCTGCAGAAACACCTGCGGAAGCGTCGGATAGGCTGCCGGATGAGTTTCCGTCCGAGGCTTCTGACGGGCTGACTGACGAGCTGACTGATGAGCTGACTGACGGGCTGACTGACTGACGGCACTCCGCCGCGCCCGTGACCCGCCGACGGAAAAGTCCGTAGCAGTCGCGGCATGACGCGCTGCCATAGACATGATTGGCATCAAGAAAGAGGTCGGCGGCCGTCCTGTCGATTTTCCGGACTTCGCAGTTTCTCGCGAAGACGGTCTTCGCCGTGATTATCGGGTCATTCAGCACATTCAGAAGTTGTTTTGAAATGATTCCGCGAAGATATGAAATTTCGTCCAAGATTCGGAGAAAAGAAAGAATTTGCAGAAATATGCTTACAAAAATTTGCAAAGTCAGATTTTATCCCTACCTTTGCACTCCCCAATGGAAATGGTGTCATAGCTCAGTTGGTAGAGCAAAGGACTGAAAATCCTTGTGTCCCT
>CAVFTG010000064.1:0-9851 GCA_963625415.1 Barnesiella intestinihominis | reverse complement strand
AGGATTTGAACGAGGAGCATAACGAAGCAATTCGCCTTTTAAGACAGTCTCCCCCTCAGCAGTGCATGCCGCCGCAAACATCGATCACCTGCCCGCTCACATAAGAGGAAAGGTCACTCGCCAGGAACAGCGCCACCTTCGCGACCTCCTCCGGAGTTCCGCCGCGACGCAGCGGAATCGTCTTCTCCCAAGCCCGGCGCACGTCCTCGGGCATCGCCGCCGTCATGTCGGAGATGATGAATCCCGGAGCGATGCAGTTGGCACGTATCCCCCTCGGGCCCATCTCCTTCGCGATTGACTTGGCGAGTCCTATCATCCCGGCCTTCGAAGCGGAGTAGTTGCACTGTCCGGCATTTCCCGCCTCACCGACAACCGAGGACATGTTTATGATGCTGCCCCCGCGCTGGGACATCATCACCGGAGCGCAGGCATGGATGTAGTTGAACGCCGATTTGAGGTTCACAGTCAGCACCGCGTCCCACTGTGCCTCGGTCATACGGAGCATCAGCCCGTCCTTGGTGATGCCGGCGTTGTTCACGAGAATGTCGATGCGTCCGAAATCCGCGTGAACCTGTTTCACGACCTCATGAGCCTGTCCGAAGTCGGCGGCGTTGGAAGCATAGGCTTTGACTCTCACTCCGAAAACCTCAAGTTCGGAGACGGTCTGCTCCGCCGCAGCATTGATTTCAAGGTCGGTGAAGGCGATGTCCGACCCCTCTTCGGCGAACTTGAGCGCCACCGCCTTCCCTATTCCCTTCGCCGCGCCCGTAATCAGCGCGACCTTACCGTTTAAAATTCCCATATCTTCATAATTTTTTCCGAGTAATTCCGCTAATTTAGAATCTCTTTCCCGTTTTTACAAATAATTTATTATCTTTGTGGATTCGCAGACGGATTCATCAGTCCGTCTCTGCGGAGAGAGGCTTTGGTGGTGGAATAGGTAGACACGCGGGACTTAAAATCCCGTGGGCAGAAATGTCCGTACGGGTTCGATTCCCGTCCGAAGCACTTGTTTTGAAACCCGTTTTTAGAACCTGACAAGCCATGAGAACAGCGCCCCCCCCACATTACGAGACCCCTTCCCTTCAAGAGGAAGAAATCTTTACGGAAATCGGCTTCGCAACAAGCCAGGTGATGGTTTCCACGCCTGTCATCGACGATGTGCAGGAAACGGACTACGATGAATTCTAGAAGCTGTCACTGTCATGGGAAAAACATCGAAATCAATCCTGTCTCTCGCCGCCATGGCGCTTGCAGTCATCTCCTGCTCAAAAGGGGACATCGAAAGTCAGACCAAAACAGGCACGACAGTCCGCTTCAGTCTTGTCGCACCGCAGCCGGAGGGTCAGGATGCGGACCGGCAGACCGGGGGAGAAACCAAATCGAAGTTCGGAACGGCTGCCGACGGCAAATATCCGACACTCTGGACCGCAAACAAAAAAGTCGCGCTGTCCTATAATTTCGGCAGCACGAAATCCGGAGCCGTCACGCCTTCGTCGGACGGGAAGACGGCCGAGTTCTCCGCAGAATTCGACCGCGACGCTGCGTCCGAAACCCACGGCTTCTACTCGATAAGCCCCTACGATGCCATGAAAAGCATAAAAAAGGCCACAGGAGGAAGCATAGTGATTCCGTCCAGCCAGACCCCGATTGACGGTTCCTGCGACGAATCGGCTCAGATTATCGCCGCCATGTATGAGTCAGGGACTTTCCCCACTGAAATCGGGCTCACCTACCACCATGTCACGGCATACGGCCGCCTTTCCGTCACGATGCCGTCCGATGCCGGAGAAATTTCATCCATCTCGCTCACGGCGAGTGAAAACATATCCGGAAGCTACTATTACGACTTCTCCGGTCTCTCTCTCACAGAGAATTCGCCGTCCAAGACGATTACTCTGATGACATCCAAGACTTCGGACATTTTCTTCGCCTGCGCTCCGGCAGACCTGAGCGGCGGTTCGCTCACGGTGACAGTCGCAGCGGAGGGGGGAGTTTACGAAAAGGCCATCGACCTCACCGGGAAGACGCTCAAATTCGCACGGGGGGAGATGTCAAAGTTCAGCGTGAACATGTCGTCTGTGACACCGGCGGGAAATGTCGTCTATACTCTCGTGACGGACGCATCGACATTGCAGGTCGGTGACAAGGTGATAATCGCCGCCGTTGACAGCGATGTCGCAATCAGCACGACCCAGAACGAAAACAACCGAGGAGCCGCCGCCGTCACCAGAAGTTCCGACAAAACGACAATCACCAACCCTGACGCCACGGTCCAGCTGTTCACTCTGGAGAAAGGAGCCGACACAGGAACCTGCGCGTTCAACACCGGTTCGGGCTATATCTGTGCGGCATCAAGCAGCGGCAACTGGCTGAAAACTTCCGAAACTCTTGACGGCAACGCCTCATGGGTCGTCTCCGTCTCCGCCACGGGCGAAGCGACAATCGTAGCGCAGGGAAGCTACACCCGCAATACGCTTCAGTATTATTCTTCTTCAAACCTGTTCGCCTGCTATGCGTCCGCAACGAATAAGGGAGTGGCGCTCTACTCCGACGGCGGGGGCGAAGGAATACTTCTCCCGCCGACAATAACCACGGCGGAATCCGCCGTCACGCTCGGGTACAATGACACGGCCGAGCAGTCGTTCGGCGTGACAGTCTCAGGCAGCGACAGCGGACTCAGCTGCAGTGTCGCGGCATCCACGGACGGAAGCGGCACGGCCGACTGGCTCACTGCGGCATACGCAGACGGTACGGTGACTTTTTCAGCGGCGGCGAATGACGGGACGGCTGAGCGCACGGCCTACATAATGTTCTCGGCAAGCAATTCCGTCGGTACGACGACCGTCTGTGTCACAGTCACCCAGAACGCCCAGCCGACCGCATTCTACACGAAAGTCACGGAAATCTCTGACGGGGAATACCTGATGGTGTACAACGGCAAAGCCGCAAGCAGCACCGGAGCAACGCTCGGGACAACTGAGGTCACCGTCACCGGTGAGGAGATTGCCTCCACGACAACCGTTGACGGATACGCCGTGAAAATCGCAAAAGTCGGAGATAACGCTTATTACACACTGTCTCTGGGCGGGAAGTACATCGGTTACAAGAGTTCGACCAGTTTTGCGACAGCGTCAAGTTTACCGGCAGACACAGACGCTGCTGTCAAATACTATTATTGGACGATTACATTCAACACTGACGGTTCGGCTTTGATTACGAATGTCGGGAATATCGAAAGATTTATCGGCGGAGACAAGACAGGCAGCGAATTCTCTGAATTTAAAGCGTACGCCACATCCGGAACAGCGAAATACCCGCAGCCGGATTTGTATAAACTGTCCAAGTGAGATGAAAAAATACATGGACAAAGACGGCCGGAGGATTGTGGAGGTCGATTCGCTTGCGTTTCTATACGAAAGACACGGCTACAGCTGGCTGAAGCGGCATGTGCTGAACCGAAGGCACAAGAGGGCGCTGAAGCGGGCGGACATCGTCACTGCTCCGGACGCGGAGGTGGCCTGCGAAATCGAGAAATACTACTTCATCCCCAAAGAAACCGTCACAGTCCAGACCAACCGGAGCCAAACAACTGACTCTAACTTCTGACAGGACATCCAACGCAGCCGGACATCAACGACTCAATCTCAGCAGAGGCTATGGGCAGGCGGCTGTGACCGAGCCGGCGGGCGCCGTCCGGAGTGACAAGCACGTCGTCTTCGAGGCGGATGCCGCCGAAATTGCAGTACTCCTTCTCGAGCCGCGCATAGTTCACCCGGCCTTTGTCAATCCCGTCTTTTTTGAACTGTGCGATGAGCGCAGGGATGAAATATATCCCCGGTTCATCGGTGATGACATTGCCCGGGACGAGCCTGCGGGCCATGCGGAGGTTCGCGAGTCCGACTCCGCCCTCACGCTTCTGGTCGTCGTCATAGCCCACATAATCCTCGCCGTAGTCCTCCATATCGTGCACGTCAAGTCCCATATTGTGTCCGAGTCCGTGAGGCATGAACAGCCCGCCGATGCCGTCCGCGGCAAGTTCGGCAGGGTCGCCGGAAACAAGACCGGCCGCCTTGAGACCTTCGAGCATCTTCGTCACCGTGGCGACGTGAACCTCGCGGTAGGTGATGCCGGGGCGCACCATCGAGAAGGCGAATTCATTGCAGGAGTGCACGAGGTCATACATCTCCTTCTGCTGCGCGGTGAATTTGCCGCCGCAGGGATAGGTGCGGGTGAAGTCGGAGGCGTAGTGGATGTTGCTCTCCGCGCCGGCGTCGACCACGAGAAGACGGCCGGGGGTGATTATCTGATGGTGGCTGTGGTTGTGCAGGGTCTCGCCGTTCTGGGAGAGGATGGTCGAGAATGAAACGCCCCAGCCCTTGGAAAGCGTGACGCCTTCCATCCTGCCGACGATTTCCTGCTCGACCGTTCCAGGCCGGCATCCCTCGCGGGCGACTGTGTGCATCTCCACTCCGAGGTCGCAGGCATTGTCTATGGCCTCTATCTCGCAGTCCTGCTTCACGATGCGCATCGAAACTATCGCCCGCACAAGCGCCTTTGAAGCAGCGGAGCCGCCGTCAAGTTCACGGCTGCCCACGGACTCCGGAGAGAGGGCGAGGACGGAAGCGAGACGCATCTGATTGTAGTAGCGGGACTGCGGCACGAAGTGGACGCGCCGGCCGGCGGCCTTCGCGGCTGCGACTGTCCCGAAGAACTTGGAGTAAGGGGCGGAGATGCCGTCCGGGGTGCTTCCGGCATTCTCCCCGACACCAATCAATTCCGCCTTGGAGCGCACCGACGGCTGAGGCCCCATCCACACGATGTCATCGATGTCCACATCGTCGGCATACAGAGTCTCCGCACCGGTCTCAAGGTCGAGCACCGCAGCGAAGCCCGGCTCGTCAATCCCCCAGAAATAGAGGAAGGTGCTGTCCTGACGGAATTTATAATCATTGCCCCTGTAGTTCGCCGGAGCCTCGACATTTCCCAAGAATACGGCGATGCCGCTTTCTCCTTTCATCCTGCGGAGCAGTTCCGCCCGCCGGTTCACATATATTTCTCTGTCAAACATTGCTTAAATGATTGTCTTGTATTATATTGGAACACTCAGTTCAGATAGCCGCGTTGCAGCAGCAGTTCCGCAATCTGCACTGCGTTGGTCGCCGCCCCCTTGCGGATGTTGTCCGACACGCACCAGAGATTCAGCCCGTTTTCGAGCGACTCGTCGCGGCGAAGCCTTCCGACAAATACCTCATCCTTACCGAGCGCGTTTATAGGCATCGGATAGACACAATGCGCAGGGTCATCCTGCACCACGGCCCCCGGGAAAGCCGCAATCGCCGCCCTCACGTCCTCAATCTCGAACGGCTTCTCCAGTTCCAGATTTATGGACTCGGAATGACCGCCCATAACCGGCACCCGCACCGTCGTCGCAGTGACCCGGATTGCCGGGTCGAGAATTTTGTGCGTCTCGTTCACCATCTTCATCTCCTCTTTCGTGTAGCCGTTGTCGAGGAAAGAATCGATATGCGGAAGAATGTTCATATCAATCGGGCAGGGATATACCGCCGGGTATTCGCCCCATGTCTCCCCGCGCCGCTCGGCCTCCATCTGGTTCACCGCCTTGTAGCCGGTGCCCGTGACGGACTGATATGTCGAGACCACGATGCGGCGTATTCCATATTCATAATGTATCGGAGCGACGGCAATCAGCATCTGGATGGTAGAGCAGTTCGGATTCGCGATGATCATGTCCCCCTCCTCAAGCACATCGCCGTTGATTTCCGGAACGACCAGTTTTTTCGTCGGATCCATGCGCCAGAACGACGAATTGTCAACCACACGGCAACCGACGGCCGCGAACTTCGGAGCAAGTTCCCCCGACACGCCGCCTCCGGCCGAGAACAGAGCCAGCTGAGGCTTCGCGGCAATCGCCGTCTCCGCCGAAACGACCTCATATTCCCGTCCCCTGAAAACCACTTTTCTTCCCACCGACTTTTCGGAAGCCACCGGCAGAAGCTCCGTCACCGGAAAATTCCTCTCCGCCAGCACTTCCAGCATCCTCGTGCCAACCAACCCCGTGGCACCCACCACCGCTACTTTCATATTCTTGAAATTTCAATCCGAAACACAAAAATAATAAATATTGTCGAAAAATTTTTGGAGAATAGAAATATCACCGTATATTTGCAGTGTATTACAACACTAATACACTAAAGAAAATGATTACAATCAACAACTTATGCTTCTCCTACGGCGCGAACGCCGTGCTGAAGAACATCTCGATGGAGCTGAAGCCCGGGAACATCTACGGGCTGCTCGGAGAAAACGGGGTCGGGAAAACCACCCTGCTGACCCTTCTCTGCGGACTCAAGAAACCGCAGGCGGGGACAATCGACATCGACGGCTACAGACCCTATGACAGGAAGCCGGGTCTGCTTGCGCAGGTTTACTACCTCAGCGACGAGGTTGCGGAAAACGCGATGAAGCCTATGGAGTTCGCCCTGAACTACGGCAAATTCTGGGAGGGGTTCTCAATCGAGGCATTTTCCGAGCTGACAGCGCTGTTTGAAGTGCCGATGGAGAACCGGATGGACAGGATGTCGGCCGGGCAGCTCAAGAAAACTCACATATCATTCGCGCTCGCAAGCGGGAGCCGCCATATTCTCATGGACGAGCCGACCAACGGACTTGACATCCCGTCAAAGGCACAGTTCCGCAAGGCCCTGATGCAATACACCTCCGAGGATGCCACTGTCGTGATTTCCACGCATCAGGTCAAGGACCTCGAGAATGTCATAGACCCTGTCATAATCCTCGACCGCCAGGACGTACTGCTCAACGCCGGCATATCGGAGATTTCCGGGAAGCTGTTCTTCGACTACGGCACGGAAATCAATCCGGACGCGCTTTACAGCGAGTTCATCCCGGGCGGCTGCATCCAGGTCATCCCCAACACCGACGGCCGCGAGAGCAAGGTCAACATCGAGGCGCTGTTCAACGCCGTCCACAAGAACAAGGACTGGTTCAAGGCAAGTTTCTAAAGGCATATCACCATGAATAATACATTCAACTTCACGAGGTTCGGCAGATACTACGTCAGCGACCTCAGGAACACATTCAACAACATATGGCTCACGGTTCTGCTCACCTCGCTGTCCGGAATCGCGGCCTACCTTTTCTGCGGCGCGATTCACCTTCTCGCCGACGGCAGCTGGGACTCCTACGGACTCGCGGGCAGGGGGATTTCATTCATCATCCTGCTCTATGTCCTCATACTCGTCGTCCCGTCAAAGGCCTACGGCTTCTTCACCGACAAACGGAGCGGCGGGTTCTACACTCTGATTCCGGCATCGTCACTGGAGAAATTCCTCTCGATGTTCATCAACACGGCGATACTCGCTCCGCTTGCCTACTTCGCGATAGCCCTCACGGCCGACGGACTTCTCTGCCTCGCCGACCCGCACTGCGGACAGACGCTCGCGGCCGCAGTTTCCAGAGGTGCGCAGGATTTCAATGAGCTGTGCAGCGGGAGCATTGACGAAGAAATGCAGACATTCCAGTTCTTCTCTTTCGGGGAGCTCTGCTGGGGAGTGGTCATGAACCTGCTCGGGTGGACCATGACTTTCCTTCTCGGCGCGCTCTATTTCAAGAAGAACAAAATCGGCAAGACCCTGCTCGCGGTGATTCTGGTCTCTATGGCGGTGAGCCTTGTCCTGACACCGGCGATGCTTCAGCTCGGAGAAGGCCTGTTCGGGTGGTTTGACAGTTTCGAGAACCCGGAACGGATTCTGACCGTCTTCAAAGGGGGAACCTATGGTCTGTCCGCAGTCCTGATTGCCGCACTCTGCGTCTGGACCTACATCCGCATCAGAACCGTAAAACACTGAGCGGCTTTCTTCACAACAAATCAGATGTTTGAGATTTTGAGGCAAGCATATGGAATTCAACGCAAACAAATCGATATATCTCCAGATTGCGGATGCCGTCTGCGAGAAAATCCTCTCCGGCGCGCTGAAGGGAGAGGACAGGCTTCCGTCCGTCCGGGAATATGGGGCGGAAATCGGAGTGAACCCCAACACGGTGATGCGGAGTTATGAAAAGCTCACGGGCGACGGGGTCATCCACAACAAGCGGGGAATAGGCTATTTCGTCAGCCCGGATGCGCACGGCAAGGTGCTCGCAAGCCTCCGCCGCGAATTTCTGGAGAACGAGTGGCCGGCCGTCCTCCGCAAGATGAAGCTGCTGGAAATCAGCCTCTCCGACATCCCGTCGGAGTGACTTTTCTTGACATAAATGTCAAAGAGGGGGCGACTAAAAAGGATTTTAGCCACCCCCTCTTTTTCATCTTACCCCCTTCGAGGCTGTCTTAAAAGGATGAAGACAGTCTCCCCCTCAATGTTTGGCGGAAGGATCGATCAGTCGTCGTAGCCGATCTGGATGCCGTCGATGTAGAGCTTGTAGCCCGCACCGGTGCCGGCAGGACGGATGTAGAAGTTGAAGCAGCCGCCCCAAGCTCCGTTGCCGAAGAACTGGGCTTGAACGAGAGTAGGCACGCCGTTCTGGAGCTCGACACCCATATCCGTCACCCAATCCGTGAAATCATAGCCTCCGTCTGCATTGACAGTCCAATGCGCTCCGAGGGCACCCTCGCAGATGACAGGAATCTTCTTCGTGTCCTCATCACCCTCGTAGAGCATCTGGAGAATCACGGTGTAGGTCTTGTTCCATTCAGCCTTAGGCTGGCCGTTGTCGCCATTGCGGAAAATCTGGCCGTCGCCCGCTGCCGCGCCCTCGGCCTGCTCGGTAATTTCGAGACAAAGGGAGTTCTCGCCGCAGAGCTTATAGTCCTTATTTATGGTTATACCGCTACCGTCTGCATCCACATAGACGATCTTACCTTTATGGTTGATGCCAATGATGCCAAGGTCCATACACCAGTCTCTGGTTGGCATTGGCGCAAAAGTCCTGTCCCCGTCGAAGTTTTCATCCATAGGGCCGACTCCGCCGTCAGCTGCGATGACATGGTCGAAATTCCTCTTCACGGCAAGATTTCCCTTTGCAGGATAGACGGTGAGCGTGTATTTGCCAGCATATTTGTTCTCGAATACTGCAGCCGTGGTCTTGGTCGAATACTTCACCTGATTGAAGGCATCACCCATGGAGAATGAAGGAGTGAGGTTCTTCTGGTCAAAGATGAACTGGTACCAGCTGTCGGCTGCAAGAGTTCCCGTGTAGGTGAACGAGCCGTCGGCGTTCCTTGTGAGAGGCTTCGCAGATGCCGCGTCCTCTGTCCCCACAGCCGTTCCTACGATGTAGAGGCTGATTGCTGAAGAAAGGTCGGCGGAGATTTCAGCCACCTTGCCCGCAACGAAATTGACCGTCTGCTTCACTGAATACTTCGCGCCGGTTGCCGCTCCGGTAAGTTCGATTTCGACCTCCTGTTCTCCGGTCGGAACCGCGGTGAAGATGATTTCTCCGTTCGCGTTGGCTTTCACGGTAATCTTGTCAGAAGCGTTCTCCCCTTCGGTCCAAGTCCCGGAAACGTGGTTGTAGGTGAACTCGCCGGCAGACTTCTTTGCGAACTGAAGCACGGCTTTCTCGACAGGTTCCGGCGCTCCGGTAAGTTTGATCTGCGCATATGCGGCGACATGTTCGAAAGACAGAGCCTTGACGGATTTTACTCCTCCGGTGTAGGCGGTCTTCGCGAAAAGAAGCATCGCGTCAGCATCGCAGAACTTCGCCGCTGTCGTCTGGGAAGTCGGGATGACTGCCACAGCCTCGTCAGCATTCAGTGAAATCCACGAACTTGCGCCTTCTTCATCATAAGGGGAGACGGCATAGACCGTTCC
>CAVFTG010000063.1:5820-10057 GCA_963625415.1 Barnesiella intestinihominis | reverse complement strand
TGAAAATGGTGCGCAAATCGGCGCCGCGAAACGAAGTAACCTAATCGATATATATGAATCCGCTCAAACTGATTGCATTCTCCCTGATTCTTTCAGCGGCGTCCGTCACGCTGCGGGCGCAGGAGTCCCGTCCGGCGGAAAAGGGCGGAGCCGTGCCGATGGCATTGTCTCTTCGCGCCAACCTTCTGAGATGGGCGACGCTCACCCCGGATCTGGGTCTTGAATGGCGGATTGACGACAATTGGGGGCTGCTCTTGAACGGATGCTACACCTCATGGACATGGAATCACAAGAACGGGCGCTATGCCATCTGGGAGACCGCGCCTGAAGTGCGCCTTTATCCCGGAGAGTCTGGGCGCGGCTATGTTGGCGTGATGTTCAAGGCGGGGAAATTCAACGACAAGTTCAGCGAAATCGGAAAGCAGGGCCGCATCATCGGAGGAGGCCTGACCGGAGGCTGGCTGCTGCCGCTGAACAAATCCCTTTCGATTGACTTCTCGCTCGGGTTGGGCTACATCCGGGCGGACTATGAAAAATACATGGTCATCAACGAGGTGAGGGTGCGCCGTGGCCGGGACGGCCGCAACTGGTGGGGGCCGACCTCCGCCGGGGTGACATTGGTATGGACAATATTCAGGACGGAACGATGAAAAGACACTGCCTATATGAAAAAGGTCTTCTGACCGCCGTCTGCGCCCTGACGCTGAACTCGTGCGTGATTGACAACCTTTACAACACCCCGCATCCGACCCGGTACGCAGTGGTGGTCACCGCCGACTTCTCCGGGCGCAGCGTATCCTGTCCCTGTCCTCAGAAGTACACGCTCTCAATCGGTTCCGAAGAATGCTCCGCTCCGGCGCAGCAGCCGAAATGTCACCCTGTGCTCTTCCTGCCGGGGGAATATGCGCTCACGGCGTGGAACGTCTGCGAGGGGATGAGCCGGGTCACGGACGGAGGCGAAGCTTCTGAAACCGAAGGGGGCGAAGAGGGAAAAGGGATGACAATCCGCGTCAACGGCACGGCGGATGGCGGGATTGAACCGCTGCCAGGTTACCTTTTCACCGCAAGACGGCAGATTGCCGTCCAACAGGACGACACCCTCCGCGTGACTCTTCCGATGTCGCAGCGCTGCCGGGATCTGCACATCTCCCTGACTCTCACCGAAGGCGACCCTGAGCTGGTCAAGAGCGTCACCGGACGGCTGGGCGGCATTGCGGGGGCTTTCGACCTTGTCTCACAGACGACTTCCGAAGAGCCTCGGACAGCTGAGTTCCCCCTCAAACGCGACGGAGACAGAATAACCGCCGACCTGCGTCTTCTCGGCATTCTCGGCCGGGAGCAGACGCTGGAACTGTCTGTGACTTTCACCGACCGGCCTGAGACCGAGGTGCAGACCACCGTCACGGATCTGACCGAAGCACTTGCAGGATTCGGGGAGAAGATGACCGAAGGATTCGAAATCACAGGCGAACTCGCCACACCTGTGGGGGCTGACGCCTGCGCCACCATCACCGGATGGAACGACGTGAAGGGAGATTCCGCCGACGCCATATGATTCAGAATATGATTCAGACAAATATGAAAAACTCATCCATAATGAAAACTCAAATTCTTGCAGTCTCGCTTGCTGCTCTGGCTCTGACGGCCTGCAACAAAAAGGAAGCGGACACTCCGCAGACAATCGTTGACCCGGTGGCTATGGCAAGTTTCACCGCCGATGTCCGCACGGCTTCGGCAGGCGGCGCGAATGCCGCCGGAACCGCATTCTCCGAAGGAGACAAAGTGGGCATAGTGCCCGTCAAATCTTCCGGCGTGGACACTCCGCAGTACAACACGCCCTACACTTTCGACGGAACGCAGTTCACTGCAAATCCGCCCTACTGGTTCAGGGACAGGAGCAGCGTGACCTTCAACGCCTACTATCCGTACAGCGATGACATCTCCGCAGACGGAGCGATTTCCATAGACACGAAAGCGGAGAATCAGAAAGCGGCTGAGGACGGTTGGAGAATCAACGACATACTTTTCGCCTCAGCAAGCACCGACGTCTCAGCCCCGACGGTCGCATACACCGGTGAACACGCTTTCACCCATCAGTTGAGCAAGCTTACTCTCACTTTCAAGGCCGGTGACGGCATCGACAATCTTTCTGACCTTCAAAATTACACGATAGGCTCTCTCGTGACGGAGGGAGATTTCAACGCGGTCACGGGCGAACTGTCGCTTAAGACCGGCGCAGTTCCGGAAAACCTCACCATGACCGTTTCCGGATCCGCCGCGACGGATTTCACCGCCCTGCCGCTCATCCTTCTCCCGCAGACGCTGTCCACGGACGCGTTGAAACTTTCGGTGACATTCAACGGACAGATTTACAACGCCTCCCTTTCTCTGCCTGGCGGGCTTGAAGCCGGGAAGCACTACACTTTCAACATTACAATCAAGAGCACCCCTCTCGGTCTCATAACTCCGGAGATTGTCGATTGGGAGACGGTCGCGGGAGGTGACACTGACGCGAAAATGCCGGACGAGCTTTAATGAACCGGCCCGGGAACTCGTCACCAACATCCGAATACATTGAAACCACTTGAAAAATAAATGATTATGAAAAGAAGAACATATCTCGCAGCAGCGGCCATGACGGCTCTCGCCCTTGTCTCATGCAATAAAAACGTTGGAACTCCGATCCCTGAAGACGGAACTGTGGCGGCACAGATTACGGCCGGCATCGGCGGAGTGCAGACCCGCGCCGCCGGAAGCTCATGGGCGGTGAACGATGCCATAGGCATCTCCACCGTTGCCGGTACGAAGACAAATTACGCCAACATCCCCTACAAATGGGACGGCGACGGCTTCATTCCGGACGGCACGGTGATTTATTTCCAGAGTCCCGAGACGGTGACTTTCAACGCCTACTATCCTTTCTCCGGCGCTTCCGGCACCTCCGCAGGGACGATAAGCGCGGAGACAAAGGCCGCGAACCAGACTGCGGAAGCACAGCCGCTCATCGACTTCCTCTACGCCTGCGGAGCAAGGGCGGACAAGACCGAACCGATTGTGGCGTTCACCGACAAGACGGATTCAGACGGCACGGACAATTCCTTCAGTCACAAGATGAGTCAGATTACCATCAGATTCATCGAGGGCGACGACATCTCGTTCGAGGGCAAGTTCACTTCCTACACTCTGAAAGGGCTGCATCTCAGCGGCACGTTCAACACGGAGACAGGCGTTGCCGCAGCCGATGCCGGGACTGCGGCCGAAGACCTGAAGATTGAGCTTAACGGTCCGGCGGCAACCGGAGGAGTTTACCGGACAGCTCCGGTCGTGCTCTTCCCGCAGAGCGTGACGGACGGGAAAATCGCTCTGGAAGTCGTGATCGGGGGCGAAACCTACAGGACCAAGCTCAACCGCGCCGCGCTTGAAGAGGGGAACAATTACATCTTCCCGGTTACCGTGAGAAAGACCGGGCTGAGCGCCGGTGAGGCTGCAATCAAGGATTGGGCTGAGGTCAATGGGGATGCATCCGAGGCCACTATGTAGGGCAAGCCTTGCATTGCACCCTTTTATGACAATCCGGTTCTCGGCATCACCACCAAGCTGCATATCACCTGAATCTCAGAATATAAAAAATCACATATCAGCTGAATCTCAGAATAAAATAATATCAAATGATGAAAAATACAGCATATCACAGAATCGGTGCGTCGTTTCTGACGATCGCTGCATCGGCGGCGTTCGTTCTGGCGGGATGTTCGAAGACGGAGACAGTCCCACAGGACGGCCGGACGGAACTGAGGCTCACGGGCACGATAGAAATGACACGCGCCGGAAGCGCGGACACGCAGGCGACGCAGATTGCCTCCGATGAAAAAGTCACCGTCTGGGTGACGGACAGCGGGAACAGCGCATCACTCTATGCCTTGGAGCTCACGGCGGGAAGCGACGGGACTCTAGCCGGAGACAAGAAGATGTATTACCCGCAGACCGGAGGCGGAGTGAGCATCGCCGCCCTGCACGGGGATTTCGTCTTTCCGACCGCGGGGATTCCGTCTGAAATTCCGGATGCCATCGACTTCAGTGTCTCACGGGATCAGAGCGTTTCCGGAGGGAATGGCTATCTCAAATCCGACCTGCTCTATGTCAGCCGGAGCGCGAAACGCTCAAACGCGGCGGTCAATCTGGAATTCTACCACCTGCTCTCGAAGCTTGAGCTGAACATCGGCAAGAGTGCTGAGGT
>CAVFTG010000063.1:0-5437 GCA_963625415.1 Barnesiella intestinihominis | reverse complement strand
TGGAGTAGCCTGATTGTTTCAAGTCAGGAACAGTTTGCACAAACTCATGAGAACTCGACTTTTTCATTTTATATATGTCTCCGCTGCGGCGCTTGCGCTCTGCTGCGCCTGCGCCAAGGAGATTGAACCGTCAGGCATCCTTGACGGGCCTCAGCCGCTCGTCTTCACCGCAGGGCAGGCGGATCCGACACCCGGCACCCGCGCTGCGGCGGACGGCATCTGGGACGGTGACGGCTCGGAGTTCGTGGCCATTCAGGTCGGGACGGAAGTGAAAAAGTACAAGGTGACATCCACTTTCGGCACATTGGAGCCTTACGACAGCGACAACAGCTTCTACCGCACGGACAAAAGCGACATCACAATCACCGCGTGGTATCCTTACAGCAGCTCCCAGCCGTCTCAACCTGACATCCGGACAGACCAAAGCACAAAGACGGAGCGTGAAGCCGGCAACCTTATGACAGCCACCGCAACCGCCAGATTCGGAGAAACCACCGCACTTGCCTTCTCTCATCAGACAGCCCTCATCAAAGTCAGCGTCATCGGAGAGGACGGGACGACACCGGTTGCCGACGCCACGGTAAAAATTCTCGGAAACAGCAACTGGATAACGGCATACTGCGACGGCGGCGGTTCATATTCCGCCCTCGTCTCTCCCCGGACCGTCAGCGCCGGCACGGAGTTCATCCGCATCACCGCGCTCGGCAAAAACTATGTATACAAGACCTCATCGGAAACCGTTTTCAGCGCAGGCAGAAGCTACGCCTACTCCCTTACACTCGAAGAACCTGCCGACTGGTTCTATGTCGAAGCCGCCGAGACCGTCACGGAGGGCATGACGGTCAGCATGACCAGCACGAACGGGCCTGAGATTTCACTTCTTTTCTCGACCGACGGCAGCACTTGGAACGATTTCAAGGCGGGTGAGACGCCCGTAAAACTTTACAACAGAGGCGACAAAGTCCGTTTCAAGGCCGGCAGCGACAATAAGCAGTTAAGTTCCGGATACTCAAAGTACAACAGCTTCACTTTCAGCGGCAAGGTAAACATAGGCGGAGACCTGACCACCCTGCTCTCAGCTTCCGGCGGAGTCGCCGACCTCAGCTCTGGCGGCAGCGAAGATGCCACCTACACGTTTTATAAGCTGTTCTCCGACAACACAGGTCTCATAAGTGCGGAAAATCTTTCGCTCCCGAGCGCCACACTCGCCGATGACTGTTACCGGGATTTGTTTTCAGACTGCACTTCCCTCACCGGAGTTCCGGAACTCCCCGCGACCGCCCTTGCCACCCGATGCTGCTTCAATATGTTTAAAGGTTGCACTTCTCTTAAGAAGGCTCCCGTCCTGTCGGCGACGGTTCTTGCCTCCCAGTGTTATCAGGGGATGTTCTCCGGATGCACGTCCCTTGAAGCGGCATCTGCCCTTCCTGCGGAGACGCTCACAAGTCAATGCTATTATCAGATGTTCAAGGGCTGCACCTCTCTTAAAACTGCGCAGGCTATCGGAGCGGTGACATTTGGAAACCAGAGTTGCTGGGAGATGTTCTCCGGATGCACATCTCTTACGGCTGCCCCCGCGATGTCATCAGCGAAGACACTTGCAGAATACTGCTGCTGCTCTATGTTCCAAGGCTGCACATCTCTCCGGACGGCACCTGCTCTTTCTGCGACCAGCCTTGCGGAATCCTGCTACAGTTCAATGTTCTCCGGCTGCACCTCTCTCAAATCCGTTCCCTCGCTGCCGGCACAAGAGCTTGCGGAATCCTGCTACCAGGGGATGTTCTACGGATGCACGTCTCTTGTCTCCGCCCCTGCAATCTCGGCGACAAAGCTTGCAGTTCAATGCTACTTCAATATGTTCCGGAACTGCACGAAACTCACAGCTGCGCCAAGTCTGCCCATAACGGGACTTGAAACGAAATGTTACTATGGAATGTTCCAGGGATGCGCCTCTCTCCAGACAGCGCCGAAGCTTCCTGCAGCGACACTTGCAGAGAGCTGCTATGAGCAGATGTTCAAGGGCTGCACAGGACTTGTCTCCGGTCCATCCCTGTCATCTGCAACCACTCTTGCCACCAACTGCTGCACAAATATGTTCCAGGGCTGCACGAAACTCTCGTCGCAGACTATGCCTTCGGCGACAACTCTTGCGGCATCCTGCTACTATGAAATGTTCTCCGGCTGCACCTCTCTCAAGACGGCGCCGAAGCTTCCTGCGACAACACTTGCAGAGAACTGCTACTATGGAATGTTCTCCGGATGCACCTCTCTCGAGACGGCACCGGAACTTTCAGTGACAAATCTTGAGAATTGGTGCTATCAGGAGATGTTCTCCGGCTGCACCTCTCTCACGACGGCACCGGAACTTCCTGCAACAAAACTTTCCGTGGCCTGCTATCAGGAGATGTTCTCCGGCTGCACCTCTCTTACGACGGCGCCGGTTCTTCCTGCGACAGCTCTCGCCAATTTCTGCTACAAGAAAATGTTCTCCGGCTGCAAGTCTCTGAAAGAAGTCACAATCAAAGCACCTTCGATCAAGGGATATACGGAACCCTTGACAAATTGGCTTTACGGTGTCTCGAGCTCCGGAACTGTCTATTACACCAATGACAATTTCATCAAAAGCGTGTCCACCGGCAGCGCGAGCGGCATCCCTACAGGATGGGAAAAAAAGGAGGCGACTTTTTAGTCACCTCCCCCATGAAGTTGCGTGCGGTGTCATTCGGTGCGGAAGTCCGCGGTGCCGCGCACATCGTCTGACGCTGCTGCGAAATAGACGGTGAAGTCGTGAGCCGGGTCAAGAACCCACTCGTGCTTCTCCTCGTTGAAGTAAGCAAGACTTGAGGCGGGAATCTCGAACGAGACGGTCTTCGTCTCGCCCGGGGCGAGACTCACCTTGTCAAACGCTTTGAGCTCCTTCACCGGACGGTCGAGAACCGGATTGTGCTCTCCGACATAAATCTGGATGATTTCCTTGCCCTCGCGGGAACCGACATTCTTCACCTTCACCGAAGCCTTCAATGTCCCGTCTGCAGAAACTGTCGGGCTCGCCTTGAAGCCGCTGTATTCGAACTCAGTGTAGCTCAGACCGTGGCCGAAGGCGAAGAGAGGCTTGATGTCGCGGTTCTCGAACCAGCGGTAGCCCACATATATCCCCTCCTCGTACCTCACGTCAGCTCCGCAGGTGTAGACCCCGAGAGCATGGGCCGGCGAATCCTCAATCTTCACTGGGAAGGTGAACGGAAGTTTCCCGCTCGGATTGACCTTTCCGAAGACGACATCGGCGATGGAGTTGCCTGCCTGGGAGCCGCAGAACCAGCACTGGAGAATGGCCGGAACTTCATCCACCCACGGCATCGCGACGGCGTTGCCGTCAATCAGACACACGGCAATGCGCGGATTCACGGCCGCAAGGGCCTCGATGACCTTGTCCTGGGCATAAGGCAGACCGTAGGAAAACCTGTCAACCCCCTCGCAGTCCTGATGGTCGTCCTTGTTCAGACCACCGAAGAAAAGGACCGCGTCGGCATCGGCGGCAGCCTTCACGGCATCCGCAATCAGCTGCTCCTCAGAGCGCGATTCCGAAAGATCCTGACCGGTGGTCACTCCGTTGTATTCGCTGGAGGCGCTTCCTACATACCCCCTCTCATAGACGACTTCCGCCCTGTCGCCGACGGCCGCACGGATTCCCTCAAGCGGGGACACCTCATGCTGAACCTTGAGCGAGGACGAACCGCCGCCGACTGTCATCATCTTCACGGCATTCTCCCCGACCACCAGAATCTTCTTCGTCGAGGCGAGTTCAAGCGGGAGCACCTTGACTCCGCCCGCAGGAGCGTCGTTCTTCAGAAGCACTATTCCTTCCGCCCCGATTCTGCGGGCTGCGTCGAGATGCTCCGGAGAATTGAGCGAACCGAAAGGCTTGTGCGTGTTCATCGCAGTGCGGAAGATGAGCTTCAGGACGCGGCCGGCCTTGTCATCGAGGGTCTCGAGAGAGGCGCGCCCGTCACGCAGACGCTCGAGATAGTCGTCGGCGAGTTTGTATTTGTCGTACTCGGTCTTGCCCTTCGTGTAAAGCCCGTCGGTGCCCGTACCGTATTCAAGGTCAAGCCCGTATGCGGCCGCCTGATCGGCGTCGTGAGTGCCGCCCCAGTCGGAGATGACCGCGCCGTCATACTTCCACTCCCCTTTCAGCACACCGTCAAGCAGGTACTTGTTGTGGCAGAGGTGCTGCCCCCTGTAGAGGTTGTAGGCGGCCATCACCGACCACGCCCCGCCTTTCTCCACACCGGTCTTGAACGCCGGCAGATAGATTTCGTAGAGAGCCCTGTCGGAGACCTTCACGTCGGCCGTGTGACGGTTGCATTCCTGATTGTTCAGGCAGAAATGCTTCAGGCAGACGGCAACCCCGTTCTTCTGCACCTCCCTGATATAAGGCACGCACATCTCCCCGGAAAGGAAAGGGTCCTCGCCCATATACTCGAAATTGCGCCCGTTGTAAGGGGTTCTGTAGATGTTCACGCCCGGGCCGAGCAGCACGTCCTTCTCGCGGTAGCGCGCCTCCTCGCCTATGCTCTTTCCGTAGAGCGCGGACGCTTCCCTGTCCCAGGTCGCCGCAAGGCATGTGAGCGCAGGGTAGGCGGTGCATGAGTCGTTGGTCCATCCGGCCTGCTCCCATTCGTCCCATTTCACTTCGGGACGTATGCCGTGCGGGCCGTCGGTGCACCAGAGTTCGGGGATCCCGAGACGCGGCACTCCGCGTGATGAGAATTTGCTCTGGGCGTGGAGTATCGCCACTTTTTCTTCCATGGTCATGCGCGAGAGGGCGTCGGCGACCCTTTCGTCAAGACTGCGGCTTTCGTCCATATAGACAGGGACATCCTGTCTTGCGGAACATGAAGACAGCGCGAACAGCACGAGGGCTGCAAGCGGAAGGAGTGTTTTTTTCATCATAGTCTGCTGTATTATAATCTATTGTGTTATATTCTGTCGTGTTCTAAAGAAATCGGAATCAGTTCAGAAGATTCCTCCGCCAGAAGTCGTGGTCGCTGTTGACGGAATGTTCGCCCTGGCTGCCTCTGTAGCCGTGCATCCCGTCGGGATAAATCATCAGTTCGAAATTCTTGCCGGCCTTCTGGAGAGCGTCGATGAGGACGAGAGTGTTCTGGAAGTGGACATTGTCGTCGCCGGTGCCGTGGGTCAGACGCAGCATGACCTTGCGGCCGTCCGCCTCGCCGGTTTCCGGTTCAGCCGAGCCGAAGCCGCCGTCCGCCGGGCTGAAATCCGCCGGATAATCCCCGACATAGTTCAGGGCGCAGGCGCGGGCATAGCCCTCCGGGTTGGTCT
Organism: Barnesiella intestinihominis; assembly: GCA_963625415.1. Classification (GTDB taxonomy): domain Bacteria; phylum Bacteroidota; class Bacteroidia; order Bacteroidales; family UBA932; genus Cryptobacteroides. Next base: position 91 of record CAVFTG010000063.1, on the reverse strand, counting down.
GAGGGGTTTCCATATACCTTTCGGTGTAGTGCGTGTCATAGAGCGCCCAGTCATAGACTCCCCCGCCGGCTATTCCGCAGCGGAACTTGTC
>CAVFTG010000062.1:0-10118 GCA_963625415.1 Barnesiella intestinihominis | reverse complement strand
CTGGGTGGTACACTTTTAAAATAGAATCTGGTACACTTTTCAGTTACTACATACACCCTTATCACCTTGGCTCTCCCTCCGGCCGCCCTGTTCGACTCCGTCATCGCACCCGTGGTCTTCGCTTCCTTCGTCTCCATAAAATGAAAAATGAGAAATGACTAAATGGCGAAGAACGGCACGACCGCAAAGGTGCCGTCCTTGAGGTTGCTGTGCCACCACGACCTGTACCAGATCCAGGCGCCGTGCGCGGAGCCCTGCGTGGAAGTCCATATCTGCTGCGGGTAGAAGTTCGGGGTGAACCCGGCGGCGATGAGCATGGCCTCCACCGCCTCGTGGTTGTAGATGAGCTGCTCCATCTGCCGTTTCGTCCCGATGTACCCCGTGGCGGTCTTCCCTCCGAGGGTGAACGACTGCTTCGTCACCCACTCCGCCGCCGGGGTGCTGATGAGCGCGTCTTGCGCGTCCGCGAGCATCGCCGCCGTGTTCCCCGCGCCGTCCCAGTCCGTGTCGGAGTCGTAGGGCACATGCGGGTATTCCGTGTTTACGGTGCTCCACTTGAGGAAACGCCCCTCGCCGCTCTGAAACCAGCTCTGCGTGAGGTGCTCCGGCTTCACATAGTAGTCCGCGCCGTGGTCGGCGAGGTCCTGCGTGACGAGATGAATCGCGACGAGGGTGTCCTCCGCGTCCCAGTTCTCGAAAAGGACTTCCGTCCCGTCCTCCTTGACCATGAAGATGCTGACCACTATCTCCGTGTAGGTGAAGTCGAGGCTCACTGCAGAGTGCGAGGTGTCGAACGACTGCGCGGCGGGCGTGACATAGCCCACGTGCCTGATGACCCGCACCGTGCCCGTGTGCCCCTGCGGCACATTCTCGAAGACCGCGTTGCCGTTCGCGTCCACCGTGGCGGTGAGGGACTTGGAGTTGTCGAGATTGAGGGCTATGACATCGCCCTCTCCCATGGCTGCGCCCTGCGCGTTCCGCAGATGCGCCGTGACGGTGCAGGTCTCCACGGTCTTCTGATAGACCAGATAGACATACGCCGAATTCATCGTCGCCTTGTGCCGCACCGTCCCCGGCTTCTGGTAGCCCGACCGCTGCGCCGCCTCGATGTCCACGATGTCGCCCTTGTCAATCTGAACCGTGACTATGCCGTCCGCGTCCGTCACGAGTGTCTGCTGCGAGTCCCTCGTTATGTTCTTCACCACGACGCTGACCCCGGAGACGGACATGAGCGAGTCCGATGACGAAACGCCTATGACGAGGGTCTCCGTGTCCCCGATGACCATCTCCTTCAGCTCCCCGAAGACGGAGGTCAGCACGGCCTCGTCCGCGTCCCACGCGTCCCCGACCGCAACGGAGGAGAGGAAGCGGAAGACATAGGACTTCGTCACCCCGGTGTCCGGGTCAGTCCACGGATGCTTGCAGTACTCCCCGGCCTTGAATGCGCGTGTCGAACCCCCGTCAGCATCCTCCTCCCAGTCGGGGAGGTCGCGGTAGCCCTCTATGCAGGCGAGCCCCTCGTTGATGTCGAACTTGAACTGCCCGTACTCCGTCACGCGCTCCGCTTCGGCGGCTTCCCTTGCGGTCTCGGCTGATTCGCGTGCGGTCTCTGCGGCCTGCCTTGCCGCTTCGGCTGCGTCCACATCCGAGGTGAGTTTTTTGACTGCGGTCTGCGCGTCGGTGACCGCTTTGTCCACGGCTTCCTTTGCGTCGGAGACGTCCTCCGCCGCAGCAGCGGCCGAAGATGCCGCCGCAAGAGCCTTGGCGACCGCTTCGCTGACAATCCCCAGAATGATGTCGCTCTCCACGGTGTCGCCGCCGTCGGTCTCGCCCGGCCAGAGCTCCACCCCCATCTTCACCGGAGTCACCTCCGTCCGCTTCCCGCCCGGAAACTCCGCGTCATCGCTGATGACCGCCACCTCGCATATCAGTTCGCCCTCCCCGAGGAAAGTCCGCGAGAGCGGCACGACCGCTGTGAGTGTCATCCCGTCATCCGAAAGGAAGCAGCCGTTCATCACGTCTCCGTTCCGCTCCGCAGTGATGCATCCGCGCCTCTGCGGCGTGAAGAATGTCAGCCGCACGTGCTGCGGCACTTCAATCTGTTCCGCGCTCCCGTCCTTCACCTCGCTGAAAGTGTGGACTGTCTGGAAATCGCTCTTGAAATTCTGATGTTTCATATCGTTCTATCGCTTTGAATTCATTGCTCCATGCGCCTACAGGCTCATGAAACTGTCCGCCATAAGCATCCAATATCCGAGTGTGGAACTGTATGTGACAGTTATCTTCCGCTTAAATGAAGTGCTCGAGACGGATGCCGCCGAGCTTGAATTATACTTGTTGTATATCACGGCTTCTCCGCCGGCTTTGATGGTGAGCGTGACGGCCGTGCTCGATTTCAGGAAGACAAAAGTCTCCCCGTCCATGGGAGACGACGGCAACGTGAAAGTCGCGGTGAAGGCGGTTGATGTCGCCGGGATGACAATCGTATGCCTGCTGCCGGAGGTCAGAGTCGTGGTGACGGTCTCTGTCACTACGGTCAGAGGCGCCCCATGAATCGCCCTCCACACCGCATCGCCTGTCGGAAGGCTCGCCGAGCCCGACGAAACCGAGTAGCCCTTGTCGCCGGCGGTCAAAAGCGTCGTTGCGCCATTGCCGCTCAATGTCCACGCACCGGTCGTCTTGTTCCTGTAATAAGTGCGTGATATGCAGCTGTATGGCGTGCGCCAATAGTATAAAACAAGATATTTGTCGTTCAGGTAAGCGTCGGTGTCGGCGAAAGTGTTGCAGAAGACGTTCGTCACATATCTCTGATAAGTCTCCGTGAAAGGATTGCCGGAACCGGTCGTGCGCACAAACACCGGAGTTCCGGCTTCCACGGCGGAGACGACACCGTCCAGCGCCGCTTTCGCTTCGTCAGTCGTCGGGTCGGCAAGCGCTGATTCTTCGATATGATACGCCGCGCCGCCGTCACCGCCGTACGCCTCCCACCCGGACGCGGTCCTCACATATATCTTGTTCTCCGAAGTGACGAAATACACGCCTCCGGTAATGTAGCCGGAGGTCGGGAGGGTCGAGACCCTGATGAATTTTATCTCAGTGTTGGCCATGGCGGATGTTTTTAGCACTATCAGAATGAATACCAGGTGTGTTTGTTGTCCACATACTCCTTGGTGGCGAGATTATCCGCAGATTCCGCTGCGGCCGTGCCGAGACCCGGGACATACGCCCCGATTGAGCCGTCGGTGTTGCCTATGAATGTGACCCGCTTATACTCGTCGACCTCCGCGTACCCTTTAAGGACGACATAGCCGGTCTTGCCGTTTATCGACTTCACCCTGTCGCCCATCGCCTGTTCTCTGATGACTTCGATGGCAGTATTCAGGTCTGTATCGCCGGCATCGCTTTCCGGATCGGGAACCATGATGTATGAGGCCGCGTTGTTCCCGTCAAGGCTGACTTTGTTGTCCGAACCGACGGAGATTCCGTCTCCCGCCGTATAGACATCGACAAGGTCTTTGACGTTGATGTAGACCGTACTGCCGTAAGACGAACCGTCCTTTGTCGCGAGAGCGAGCGCCAGCGCCTTGCCCGTTCCGCTCGAATCCGGAGTGAAAGTGTCCCCGTCCCATGTCCCGGTCATAACGGAACCTGTCTTGACCAGAAAGTCTTTCGGAATGTTTATCTTGTCTCCGACCGCGACGCCGTCTTTCATCAGCTGGTAGGACTTGAGGTTGTTGTCCTCGGCGGTGCTGAGCGCCTCGATCGTGTAGCTCGCTACCCCCGAAAGGTCCACGGATGCCTTGAGACCGCTTGCGCTCTGCGAGAGCGCGACATTGCCGCTGCTGTCGAGTTTAAGGACGACCACCGCAGTGCTGGTCCCGCCGGTCTGCATCGTCGACGCCCCAATCGCGTTCACGCCGGTCACGTTGCTCACCTTGTTGAGCTGCAACGAACTGATGGTTTCGGCCATGTCGTTGATTCGCGCCAGCGAGGAGAAGTCCACGGTGAGCGTGTCAGTTCCGTCCATGTAGGTTATGGTGAGACCGGTGAGATTGCCGTTCGAGTCTTCGATTTTCGTGACGTTCTTGACGTTGCCGCCATAGAACGCCTCCTTGGTCGTCGAGCCTGTGGCCACATACACGGTGCGGTCCTCAATGCAGAAGATCACGTCACCCACGTTCACCCCGGAAGTCGGGTAACTCTGCACTTTCCTGAATCTTATGCTTGGATTTGCCATATTGAAAATTATTTATGATTTCACTCATCCGTCCACACGACATCCGTCTTGTCTCCGTCATGGGAGAGCGACGAATCCAGGGTCAGCGACGCATAGCCGGTGTCGTCGACAGGCAGCGCGTACGTGCCGGAGTCGCTGACTATCTTCACGCCCTGAAGCCCGCCGGTGTTCGCGGATGTCCCGCCCGACTCGTTCTCCGCCTCCGTCTCGTACCAGAGCACGTCTGAATTGTACGCGGACAGATTTCCGCGTGCCGGAACTCTTGCAGGGTCATCGTCCCTGTCGGCATAGTGCCACCTGAACGAGAACGCGGACAGCTCGCCGCATGTCCCCTCCGAGTCGATGTCATCGAGGACAATCCGCCGGGCCTCCCCGTCGACTACCGCATACCGTTCCGCCGACGCGAAGAACTCCTGCCAGAAGCGGACTTCCTCTGCGTTTCTGAGGTGTCCCGTGAAGCTCTCGCGGATTATCTTGCTGTCGTTCGTCAGCTCCCGCTCCACTCCGCCGTTGACAAGCGTCGCGGTCTCCGACTCCACCTCGTTTTTCCTGACCCCTCTCGCCCAGATGTTCTCCGTCACCCCGAAGCTCCCACGGAAACGGAACGCCTCGGCCCTGCCCCTGTCCACGACATAGCGCATGGTCCGGCCGGTCACGGTGCCGCCGAGAACCGTCCAGACATCATAGGCCAGAATTTTCCGGCTGCTGTAGCTTCCGGTGGCCAGCGCCCTCATGGCGGAGTATGAGACGGTCAGTTTGTAGTATGTCGCCGAACTGGAGACGGAGGCGACGGTGAAAGTCGCAGATGTCCCGTCCCCGAAATAAATCTTAGCCTTGCACACGCATCCGGACAGAGACCCCTTGTTCAGGACGATGAGCTTCTCGCTCGTGCCCTCCCTTGTGACGTAAACCTGCGGGCGCACCGTCAGCGGCTGATAGCCGGAGTAGATGCCGCTGAGGATGCTGTCCGGAATGCGGCCGCGATAGATGTTCTTGGAGGATATTCCGAGAGCCGCCGAACCGTCGGAGAAAGATATGCGGAACGGGAGGGAAATCCCTGATTCCATGTCGGGCAGAAGATCCTCGATGGATGTCATCAACTCCGCAAGATCCAATTCGGCATACCCCGCCGAATTCGCCTTGAGAGTGAACCCCGCCGCCCATGCCGCCCCGGAGCCATACACGGCTCCGGAGCCGAGTGACACATTGACTTCAATCGTGGCGTTTGCCGCCGCTCCGGAAACGGAAAGAGTTCCGGCGCTCCCGGCGAAAAGGAACGGATAGCTGTCCTGATATGATTTGTCCAATGTCATGATGATGCAAATCTACTTTGTCGGCGCGTCTGAAAAAAGGACATCAAGCCGAAATGAATTCCGCGCTGCATTCCAGCGCCCGCGAACTCGCACGGAGCGTCACCGAGAGCTTCCTGACGAAGAACTCGCGGCCGTGGATGAGGACTTTTCTGTACATCGCGAAATCGAGCAGGTCGCCGGCCGAAAGGTTCACGTCACAGGAGAGCAGCTGCCTGTCCTTGCCGAGCCACGCCGCGTAGGACTTGTGGAAATGCTCGTAGAGCCAGTCGGGGCGGAGAGACACAGATTCACGCATTCCGTCCGGAGTGAGGGTGACGTCGGCGAGCGCATCCGGATCAGCAGCGGGCGGCCATCCCGAAGGAACCGGAACTGTACCGGGCATCGCCCGTCCGGAGTCCGTCAGCTGTGAATTAACCATAAGGCCTATGTAAGCATCGCTTCCGCGCTCCGCTTCCTTGTTCGGAAAGTCAAACACCGGAGCATACGCGAAAGAAGGAGTTCCGGCACCGTTGTTGCCATCATAGACAGCCTGCTTATTCAGAATGCACGGTACACATTTGACCAGATTGAATCCGCAGATATTTTCCACAGAATCCTTTCCTTCAACGACATTCATCTGTTTGAGGTTATTCTGGAAAAGAATGTCCGCAGCGGCGACAAGAAACCATCTTGAATCGGAACCGCCACCTTGGTAATAACAGGGGAGGAAACTCCCTTGATTGGAGATGAAATCTCCGGTGGTCTGTATATGTGCGGTCTTGAGGTTTACGATTGGAGAAATGTTTATTAAGTCGTTCCCGTCCGAGACATATAGGGCTTTCGCCACTGAATCCACCCCCTCGTATTCGGTGATGTCGGCGGAATCTTCGCCCGAATTGTCATAACCGAACACATATCCCTCCGCCGGTTCGACCTCGGAACTGAATTCGTCGGAAACTTTGTCTGTCCAGTCAACGGCCGCCGCTGCGGACATGTCTTCAAACGTGTACATGTCAAGCTGTCCCTGAGACTGAAAGACTGCGGCGCACAGCATCTTCAGAAATTCCACGACAAATTCGGAAACCGTCATCTCCGGAAGCATTGGTGCAAAATTTTTGTTGATTGGATCAACTCTTCCCGTCGCACCACTGGGAATTATATATTCCGGCTCTTTATATGGTGCAATTACCGCCATGTTCTCCACAAAAGAGTGAAGAGATTCGTCAATCAGTAATGTTTCCGGTATGATTCCAAGGAAAGATACCGCCGCAGTCAGGTTTGTCGAGACCCCGGAGGATTCTCCTTTATTCGGGTTCTTGTATTTATAGGATCTCTTTGTTTTCGGGACGAAGCAATTGTTGAAATCGTCATTGAAGGAAATTGCATCATTTTCCTCGAAATAGCCGGTGAAATTCTTATTCAAGAGTGTGGGAAAGAAAACCTTGTCATTACGCTCCTTAGTCCCATCGTCCAGAATGTTGAAGTACATGATTTCAAGCTCGTACAGTTTCTTGCCCCAGTCGCCGGCGATGTCCTTCCCCGCGAAGGTATAGTTCAGATGCCCGTCCTCGATGCCGTTGAAACTGAGTGTGCCCGTAAGGAAAGGGATGCCGTCGAGAATCAGCGATGCGGCGAGTTCCCGCACCGTCGGTTCGAGCTTGAAGGCGGGAAGGTAGCCGAGTATCCGGCAGTTGGTCTCCGATGGAAGCAGGGCGATGTCGGTGGAGAACGGAACCGGGATGCGGTCGTCCTCCATCATCGGGTTGTTGTATTCAATCACGAACTCCGCGTCCGGAGCGAGGTCGAGCGAAACGCCCTCTGCTGTTACAATTTTAATCATAGCTGTCCTCTCCTTCTGATTCTGTTGTACTTCTCCTCCGTTTCCTTGATTCCGCCCTTGCCGAGCATCGAGACGCTTGCTGTGATGGGTTCGTCGAGTTTCTTCGTGAGTTTTTCAAGCGCCTTGGCGAGAGCGAGGCTCTGTGAAGTCCCGTCCCCCGATGCGGATGTCGCGGCCGCCGTGCCGGATGCCCCTCCGTTTCCGGAGATGAAGCCCCCGGAGGCGCGGCCTGGCATCGCCGCCGCAGGATAGACCGCGTTGAAGTTCAGGCTGCGGAGCTTTCCGTTGCGGCGGGCGGTCTCCATCGATGCGATGACCGGGGCGATGGTCGGGTTCTCCAGTGCCTCGTGCGGGATGACATACTCCGCTCCGTTCTCCCCGACAATCACCGTGGGCTGCGTGACGAACCCCCGCGCCGACGGGTTCAGCCGGGCGTTGAAGCCCTTGCCGTCCTGCTCCCGGCGCACATTGATGAATCCACCCTCCTCCGCTCCTGTGGTGACGGGCTGCGAGGCGATGAGTGCAATCTGGACTGCTCCCATTGCCGCTCCTACTGCGGCCGCCGCAATTCCCCACGGTGTGGCTCCGAGCTGGGCGATGGTCGAAGTGATGCTGAGCGCCGTGTTGATTATCGCCTGGGTGAGGTTCAGAGCCTTTTCGCGTTTCGCCTGCTTGATGGCGAGTTCCTCCTGATAGGCGTCGTATTCCGCATCCATCTGCTCCACCTGCGCGTTGTACTGGCTCTCGGTGATGAGTCCGGCGTTCAGGCGTTTTTCCAGAGAGTTCTTCCGGCTGTCCTGATTCTTCTTGTAAGCCTTGAGTGCTGCGTCCTCTTTCTTTTTTGCAAGGTCGGAGAACTGTGATGCAAGGCTGAACGCCTCCTGCGCCGCACCTCCGATTCCTGCGATGACCGTCTGCAAATCCTCAGCCTGGAACTTGCCCTCCTGAAGGTTGCTGAAAAGGGTCTCCCAGTCATCCTGCGACACTCCGAAGAGGTCGCCCTTGCCGGTGCCCTCCGCTATGGAGTGCGTCTTGCCCTTGGCTTTGGAGTCTGTATCGCTTTCGGATGATTCGCCGCCCTTGATTTCGTTCATCTGCGCGGCCACCTCGGCGAGCTGTTTCCTGACCTTCTGGAGTTCCGCGTCATCGAGGCTCACCGGCATATCCTCAAGCGCCCCGGTGTCCACCACGCTCTGGAGCATCCCCTGAAGTTCCGTGAGGTATTCAAGGTCGAACTGTGCGAGTTCCCTGTTGTGTTTCTGTTTCAGCGCCGCCTTTTCCTCCTCCGTGCCCTTGAACGCGAGCAGTTCTTCCGACTGGGAGTTGACCATCTCCTGTCTCTCAAGTTCGTGACGGCTCTGAAGGTTCTTGACGGAGCGGTCGAATGCGTCGAGCTGGATTTTCTCGACCTTGTTCCGGTGCTTCTGTTCAGCCAGTTCGAGCAGTTCGTCATTGCCTCCGGCTTCCTTGCGTTCCTTCTCGTAGCGCCGCTCCTCTTCCAGCAAGGCTTTCTTTGTAAGGTCTTTCTCGTTGTCGATGACGAGCTGCGTCTTCATCTCCGCATCTTTGTCGATTCTCTTGAGGGTCTCCTGAAACAGTTTCTCGGATTCATCGTCAATCTCCCGGAAGGCCTGCTCAAGACCTTTCTGGAGGGCAATCGCAAGTTTCTCGGCCGCCGTGTCGCCCCCGCCCGTTGTGCCTCCGGATGTCGTGCCCGTCCCGTTCCCGTTGGTCTCTCCTCCGGCAAGTTCCCCGAGGGTGGCGTTGCTTCCCGAAGACGGTGTGCCGTAGAGTCCGTCCACCATCGCCCGGAGTTTCCGTCCGTTTTCCTGTGCGTCGGAAAACAGTGCGATGATGTTGTTCACCTGTCTGTCCTCATTCTCGACAGTTTCGTCGAAAATGCCGGCAATGGTGTCCCTCATCTCGATGAAGTGTTCAGTGTCGGGCATATCGTAATAGGCCGACATCGAGGACGCGATTGAACCCACCTGCGCCGCAGACATCGATTTCCCGCCGTTGAGTTGCTTATACCGCTTTTCGAGCCCATCCAGAGCCGCCTTCACAGCGTCCACCTTGTGCTGCTGGATGTCCATCTCCATGCTTTCGCGTGCCTGAAGCTTGATTTTATTCTCCAGCTGCGTGTTCACATTCTTCAGGGCCGTCTCCAGTTCATCGTTGGTGGTCTTCTCCGTGAGAAGTTTCGGGAGGTAGTTGCCGTAGAGTTCGTTGATTTTCGCGATGGCGGCTCTGCGTTCGTCGCTGCCCTCCGCCGCGCCCGTGGCCGCGTCCTTGAGTTCTTCGAGCGACTTCCTGTTCCGGTCGATTTCCGTCTGCGCCCTGACGAAAGCCGTTGTCGTATCCACGGTCTTCCTGTTCAGCTCCCGGAGTTCCTTCGTGGCTTCGCGGGATTTGTATATCATCGTCCCGATGCCGGCCGCCAGCGCACCCACCGCAGCGGCGATGAGTCCGAACGGGTTTGCGAGCATCGCCTTGCCCAATGCCTTGAATGCGACTGCCGCTCCTTTCAAGTTTCCCACAAGAAGATTCTGGGCTGCGCATTGCAGCATCGTCGCCTTGGTGCATCCCTGAAGCAGAGATGCTTCCATAAGCAGGTCGGCCTTGTTCTGGGCGCTGTAGAAATGGCGCAGTTTATCGAAGGCAATCTTTGCAGCAGTCGCAAGGTTCATTGCCGCATATGCCGCAGTGATGGCTATGATTACCGCCTTGTACTTGATTCCGAGAGCAATCG
>CAVFTG010000061.1:0-10284 GCA_963625415.1 Barnesiella intestinihominis | reverse complement strand
ACTTGTAGTTTTCGTCTTCCGGGAGAATGATGTCATAGTCCTCGTCCGCAGTGGCGTAGGCTTGCCGGTCATACTGGCTGTACATCGCCCGCGAGTCCCCGTCCACATTGAACAGATCCACGAGCTGAGGTCTCATCCTCAGGCAGTTCCAGTTGGACGAAACTCCGAAATCCTTGAGCATGTCGGCATAGTTGTCGAGCGTGCCGGCGCAGACGAGATAGGTCCCCGCTCCCCATGTGAGAGTGTTGGCGGAGTCGCAGGCAAGTGCGAAGATGATTTCGCCGGCGCGCTTGTCATTGTCGGCGTTGAAAAGGCTTGCATAGCTCGGGGCGAGTGCTGAGTAGCCGTCGGCGAGCACCTTGTTGCAGGCCGCGATGCATTCGCTCCATTTCGTCTCTCCGGTGTAAACTCCGGCGTTGAGGTAGAGCCGTGCGAGCAGGGTGTTGGCCGCGCTCTTCGTGAAATGCCCGTAATTCCTTGACGGAAGGGACTCTCCGATTTCCGTGAGTTCGGATTCTATGAAGCTGAAAAGCTGTTTGCGGCCATATACCTCCGGGATATATGAACCCACTTCATTGTTCTCCGTCACGAACGATGCGACATTGAAGAAATCGAGCGCGTGGTAATATGCGAGGGCTCTGAGACCCCGCGCCTCGTCCCTCCAGCTGCGGATTTTCGCCTTGTCGGCATCTGAAAATCCGGAAATCGCGTCCTCGGAAGAATTGCGTATGAATTCGTTGGTCAGGGCTATGATGTTGTAGATATGGTAGAACATCGCGCTCACCCACGGGTCTCCGGCGTTCCAGCTCTGGAAACTCACGTCGGTCATCGTTTCTCCGGCGAGCCACACGTCGTCCACGGTGTCGGTGGAGCACTCCTGGAACATGGTGAGGCAGCGGGTGTAGTTCTGGTAGCGGTCGTCGTCGGCGATGGCGGAATTGTTCACGATGAGTGAAGTATATATCCCCGAAAGCACCGCCTCATAGTTCTCCACGGTCGTATATACGTCCTTCGACGTCGTGTCCGTGTGCGGGTACTGGTCGAGATCCTTCAGACAGCCCGTAAGCAGAGGCAGCACGATGGCACAGGATGCCGCTGCAAGATATTTCGTATATTTATATATGTTTTTCATGATATTCCCGAATTTTTTGAATGATTCGATTCCTGTTGATTCCATTCAGTTTTTCCGTGTCTCATTCTCCGTGTCTCAGAAATTCAGGCCGAGGCTCAGGGAGACGATGCGCGGACGCGGATAGAACGAACTGTCGAAGCCGTTGGATATTTCAGGATCCACTCCGGTGTATTTGGTTATCGTGAAGACGTTCTGCATCAGAAGCGAGAGCTGGAGGCCCACCTTGTCGCGGATGCGGCCGAAGTCGTAGCTTACGGTGAGGTTGTCCATCTTCAGGAACGAGGCGTTCTCGACATAATAGTCGGAATAGAACTGACGCGTGGTGAATCCTGTCTTGAGGTAGGACGATGAGAGGTTGTTCAGCTGTGCGGCGCTGTATTTCATCGTTTCCGTCGCTCCGGTGTTCGCGGCCATCGCGTTGTAGACATAGTTCCCGATGTTGGCGCGGAATGTCGCCGACACGCTGAGGTTCTTCCACCTTACGGAGGTGTTCAGGCCGAGAATCCAGTCGGGAGCCGGGGAGTGGTGGCAGTAGCGGTCGCTTATGTTGATGACCCCGTCGTTGTTCAGGTCGGCGTATGCGCCCTCGATCGGTTTGCCGTCCTCGCCGTAGAGCTGCTTATAGACGAAGAACGAGTACGGAGCCTGTCCTTCGGTCATCACCTGGACGTATTTGTTGTCGACAGTCGGGCCGGTGAGGGTCTTGGTGACTTCGCCGTTGTCCACGATCGTGAGGTTGGTGATGCGGACTTTCTGCCAGGTGGCGTTCATCCCGATGTTCCATGTCCATTCCTTGGTCTTCACCGGCACGAGGTTCAGGCTGGCCTCCACTCCGGAGCTTGACACATTGCCGACATTTGTCGTGACCATCTTGCTGAAGTTCGTTCCGGCAGGTGCGGGAACGGTGGCGATGAGGTCTTCCGTCTTGCGGGTGTACCAGTCCACGCTTCCCTGAATCCTGTTGTCGAGGAATGCCCAGTCAAGTCCGACGTTGAAGGACTTGGTCGTCTCCCATTTGAGGTCGGAGATGTAGGCTGACGGGAGGTAGGTGCTGATGTAATTGCCGTCAGAACCGATGTATTGGCTGCTTGAAGTGCCTTTCCAGTAGGTCGGGAGGTAGTTGTAGTTGCCGATGCCGTCCTGCTGTCCGGTCACTCCGTAGCTGGCCCGGACTTTCAGGTCATCAACGGCTTCGACGTTCTTCAGGAAAGGCTCCTCGGAGATTCTCCAGGCGAGGGCCACTGAAGGGAAGGTTCCCCAGCGGGTGTTCTTCGAGAAGCGAGAGGTGCCGTCGCGGCGCACCGTGGCGGTGAGAAGGTAGCGCGAGTCGAAAGACCAGTTCAGACGCGCATAATATGAGAGCAGCACGTGGCGGTTGTCGCTGGCGTTCCACGCCTGGTTGAGGCTTTCGCCCGCCTCGCTGTAGTTGTCTCCGGCCGGATAGTATGCCTTCCAATACTGGTAGTCATATCCGAGGGTCGCATCGACGCGGGATTTTATCGCTTCGATTTCCTTGTTGTAGTTGAGGTAGGCCGTGAGGAGGCGGTTCTGCTTCACGGCCGGGCCGTAGTTGTTTACATATCCCTTGGTCGAATATGCGGAGGCGGCGGTCGCCGGGGTGAAGGAGCGTCCCTTTCCGGAGGCGTAGTCGTAGCCGCCGGTGACGTGGAGTTTCAGTTCCGGGAGGAAGTGCATCTTGTAGTCGGCGTCGATGTTGCCCACGAGTCTCCAGACATCGCTGGTGGATTCGGTCTGCATCAGGAGTCCGAGCGGGTTCTTCACGGCCACATAGTCCGGCGTGCCTTCGCTGTCGACAATCTCATAGTAACCCCCGAGCGTGTCGTTCCCGGAATAGACCGGGACGGTCGGGTTGAAGGTGGCGGCGTTCCAGATGGCGCTGCTGTTCGCGAAGCGGTTGCGGTTGTACGCTCCCTTGAGGCTTATGTTGAACTTGAGGTAGTCGTGGAAGAAAGACGGGCTGAGGTTGATGTTGCCGGAAACCCTCTGGGCGTTGTCCGTCTTGAGTATGCCGCTCTGGTTGTAGTAGCCCACTGAAGCCCTGAAAGGAAGCCACCGGGCGGCCTGTCCGCTGACGCTCAGGTTGTTGTCCGTTCCGAAAGCCGGCTGGAAAATCTGGGAGTTCCAGTCAGTGCGCTCCGTTCCGAGGTACTGGCTGTAGTCCGTTCCGAGGCTTTTCGCCACATTGACGAAGTCGTCGTATGAAAGCATGTCCGCAAGCTTGCTCTTCCACTGCACCGACTGGGTGGAGGTGAGGTTCACGCGGATTTTTTCGCTCGCTCCCTTTTTCGTCGTGATGATTATGACTCCGTTGGATGCCCTTGAACCGTAGATGGCTGTGGAGGACGCGTCCTTGAGCACGGTCATGGATTCGATGTCCGACGGGTTGATGAGGGACATGAAGTTGCCGTCGTTTCCGGCGATTCCGCCGATTTCCAACGGAACGCCGTCAAGGACGATGAGAGGGTCGTTGGAGGCGTTGAGGGACGCTCCTCCACGGATGCGGATGGTGCTTCCGGATGTCGGGGAGCCTGAGGAGGACATCACCTGCACTCCGGAGACCTTGCCGTTGATGAGCTGCTCTGGGGTGGAGATGAGACCGGAGTTGAAATCCTCGCTCTTCATCGTGGAGACTGAACCCGTGAGGTCTTTCTTTGAGGTCGTTCCGTAACCGATGACCACCGCGTCGGCGAGAATCTCGGTGTCGGCCTTCATCTGAAGGTTTATGACGGAGCGTCCGTTCACGGGAATCTCCTCATCGGCGAAGCCTATGCAGGAAAATACGAGCGTCGCTCCAGAGGGGGCGGAGAGGCTGTATTTCCCGTCGATGTCGGTGGAAGTGCCGGTCGATGTCCCCTTGACGATTACCGCGACTCCGATTGCCGGCGCGCCCGAGTCGTCGAGCACGGTTCCGGTCACCGTCACGGTCTTGTCCGTTGTCTTTTGATTTTCCTGCGCCGGAGAGACCGGTTCGGAAAGAAGCAATCCTGCCGCCGTCGCGAGAAAGATGACGGCACTGCGTAAGGCGTGTTTCATATCTATTAATTTTAGCATTATTGGCAATCTGCCTTCCATCTCCCCTCCGAACTCCCGGTTCCAAGCTCCAGGTTCCGAAAAGGGGCGGATTTCCGGTTACAAAATTAGCGGGCGGGCTGCAAGAGTATTACCTCAAAACGGACAAGTTGTGCAACAATTCGGACAAAATGCCTATCTTTGGCGTGTTCCACCGCCGTGTCGGGACGAGTTTCCGAACATCATTCAACGAGAATGAACAGAAAAAGACACAGTCTGAAAACCTTCTTTCCGTCTCTTCTTGCGGCGGGGACGGTTCTTGCTTTTGCGGCGCCCGCTGCGGAGGCTTTTCCGGCGGCATCTTTGCGGACAGGGAGGGGAGCTTCCCCTTCTGCCGCAGGCTGTGCGCTGCTGGGCCGCTTTGTCGAGGTCTCAGTGGGCGACCGCCCCATCGTGCCGGTGCACTCCCTCGCCCGCGACACTCTGGGCTTTGTCTGGATTGGGACGGATGCCGGACTCTACCGCCACGACGGGCTGAACTGGCGGCGTTTCGGGCGGTCTTCGGACGACGGGGGAAGTCTTTGCAACGAACATATAAACGTGCTCGAATACGACCGGACGGCCGGACGGCTTCTTGTCGGAACTGACGGCGGATTCTGCTTCTACGACAATGCCGGCGGCTTCATCCGCGACACCGTCATCGGCCCGCGCCATATAAAGACTGTCCTGTCCGACGCTCCGCACGGAGGTCTCTGGGTCGGGACGACGGACGGCCTCTTCTTCCGCAGCTCCCTCACAGGCAGGACGGAATCCGTCATGGCCTCCACGCACGTCGCAAGTTCATGCGCTTTGGGAAATTCGCTCTTTTTCGGCAGTTACGGCTGCATCTGGCGTTTTGACGGGACAAGGTCGCAGCGCCTGCGTCTCGGCGGGGACGGCGGCTCGTCGGGCAATCTCGTGCTCGCCCTGATTCCCGCCCCGGAGGATTTCGGCGGCTCGTCCGGTGGCCTGCCCGGTGGTTCATCCGGCGACCGGTTCAGCGACTTGTCCGGTTCATCCGGTGACCAGTTCAGCGGCTTGCCCGGTGGCTCGTCAAGCGGCCCGTCCAATGGTTTGTCCGGCGGTTCATCCGGTGGCTCGTCCAATAGCCTGGCCGCCAGGCCCGCCAGCCGCCTGTTTGTCGGTTCGGAGCGCGGGCTGTTCCTTTTCAGCCTCTCCGACGGGACTCTGAAGCGCATCTGGTCGGGCGCTCCGGTCAAGAATTTCCTCTACCTTCCCGACGGCAGCCTCGCCGCCGGCACGGACAACGGCCTGCTCCTGCTTTCACCCTCGGGAGAGATTGATGTCCTCCGCCACGAGGTCGGCAACTCCGCATCCATCCCCGACAATGTTGTCTGGGCGACGATGCTTGATGATGACGGCAATCTCTGGGCGGGGACTGACCACGGCGCGGCACTGATGCGGCTCGGCGACAGTTACGGCTTCTTCGGGATAGGGGCGGAGGTGATGAGCGACGGGCTGGATGTCTCTTCGCTTGTCTGCGCGGATTCCGGGCACATTTTCGCCGCAGGGATGAACGGACTTCTGGACTGTTCGGACGACGGAGTCGCCGCATACAAATCGGACAGAGGCCCGATGCGCCGCCGCCTGTCCCACAACAAAGTCCGTGCGCTCCATTTCGACGGGAACATTCTTTGGGCGGCCTCCGACGGCGGACTTGACCGCATAGACGGGACCGTGACACATTGTCACATAACCGAACCTTCCGGGAAATACCTGTCCGACTGGATGTATGCCATAGCGGAGGACAGTCTGGGGAGGCTCTGGACGGGAACTTACGACGGGGGGCTGTTCATCACCTCGAAGGACAGGCTCGCCTCCGGAGGCGACATCGTCTGCGACAGGCATCTCTGCGCCGTGAACGGTCTTTCCGGAAACATAGTTCTGAAACTCTGCCATTTCGGGCACAGCGTGGCGGCGGTGACGGACAGGGGCGTCGATGTCATAGACGAGGACAGTTTCACCGTGACGCGCCTTTCCGTGCCGGAGGGCAAGCGCACGCTTTCTCTCGCCTCGGACGGACAGCGCCTCTGGGTCGGCACCGAGGCAGGGGTCTATCTGCTTGACTGTGACGACTTCGGCGGAAGGACGCTCCGCCCGGTCAGCGGGGCTTCGGTTTCAGCGCAGTCGCTCGTCTTTTCGGACGGCTGTCTCTGGCTCTGCGACGACGGCGAAATCTGGAGAAGCGAAATCTCCGGAGGCGGGTGGAGCCTCGTCCGCAAATTCGAAACTCCGGTCTTCTGCCTTGCCGCAGATTCCGTGAACATCTACGCCGGCTCGGTCAACGGCTTCTATTCCGTTCCGAAGTCCTCCGAAGCCCTTGACGGCGGCACGGGAAGGGTGCTCATAACGTCGCTCCATCTCGACAATGTTCTGGTCGTGCCCGGAAGGGAATATTCAGGCCGCGTCATACTCCGCGAGGACATCGCTCTCACGGAAAAGATAGTGCTCGCCCGCGGACAGAACTCTTTCGCGCTCACGTTTTCCCCGATGAAGTTCCCCGCCCCGGCAGGGCGTTTCGCCTACCGTCTCGCAGGCTTTCATGACGAATGGCAGACCGCGCAGGCCGACACGAGGGCGGTCTTTCTCAATGTCCCTCCGGGCGGCTATTCTTTCGAGGTCTGTCATCTCAATCCGGCCGGAGAGCCTGACTCTGAAACCGGAGTGTTGAAAATCAGGATATTGCAGGCATGGTATGCGACTGTCTGGGCGTATCTGGCCTATGCTGTCCTGCTTGCCGCCGTCGCCGCTTTCGTCTTCCATTTCCGCAAGGTCAAGCATCAGCTCCGCATCGAACGGGCAGAACGGGAGAAAGCCCAGTCCATCGCGGCATCCACCGTAAGCCGCACGCAGGAGTTCCGCGAGACCCTTAGCGCAATCTTCGGCTCGCGGGTTTCCGGAGACGCCGTTCCGGGAGATGCCGCCGGCTCTGTCCCGGGCATTTCCACGGGAGCGCCTGTTTCCGGCTCACCCTCCGTCGGTGGTCCCGCTCCGGCCGACTCGAAGTTCATGAAGGAAATCTCCGACATCGTCCTCATGCATCTTTCCGACCCGGACTTCTCCGCCGCAGTCCTCTGCGAAGAGTCCCGCTGGCCGGCCAAGCAGGTCTATCGCAGGATAAAGCAGCTCACAGGTCTCGGCACCGTTGAGTTCATCCGCGACATCCGCCTCTCGCAGGCGGCCGCGCTCCTCGAACAGGGACAGCTCAGCGTCACCGAGATAATGTACAAGGTGGGCTTCACCACCCCGTCCTATTTCTCCAAATGTTTCAAGACCCGCTACGGGTTTACCCCCTCGGAATACGCCGGTCATCGTTGACGCAATCCATTTTTTCGTATTTCTTTGTATTTTTGCAGTTCGCCTTTTAAGACAGCCTCGGAGGATGTCCCGCCGGAACGGCGTTGAAATTGACATTATATGGAAGTTGGAAGATTCATATTATATGCGGCATATATCGTCGTGGAGCTGGGCGCGGCCTGCCTGCTGTTCGCCCGCAGGAAACAGCAGCCGGACAGGTCGCGGATTTTCATCGCGGTTTTCTTCTTTCTGAGTGCCATGAGCGCGGTGATCGGGTCTGTCAGCCGGATTATGCACGCCAACCTGTTCGTCACTGGGGAGGTGATGGGGCCGGCGAGCATAATTCTCGGTTTCGTCACCTATTTCCTCCTGCTGCTCTACCCGATTGAGGTGATGCGGCCCCGCTGGCTGAATGCCGGCAGAGCCGGAAGGATTCTCGCGCCGTGGCTGTTCTTCTTTCTCTGTTTTCTCGCCATGATGCCGTTCGACGGGGTGCGCAGTCTCCATTCCCTTTCTGAAACGCTGCGGAACATCGGGTATACGGATGTCTATCTCAGGGTGGTGCTGTCGCTGATTTTCATCCCCTACGGCATCTGGCTGTACCGGTTTCAGTACAATTGGAAGATGAGCAGCGCTTCAAAACTGTGGATTCGTTCCATAGTCGCGCTGGCGATGCTGATGACGGTGACTTTCTCCATGCACAGCATTTTCGGCATAGGATGGATGCTGTATGTGCATTTTGCGCTGTATTTCCTGCTCACGTTCATAATACTTCATTATGAACTCAGAGCTCGTTTCAGAGTGCCAGAGGGATGTGGGGACGGAGAGGATCCCGAGGCATTCCGCGAGCCTGCTCCGGAATCCTTCGCCGGGACGCCTTCTGATGCCGAAGCCTCCCCGGATGCCGGCATCGCTTTTTCTGTCAATGGCGTTCCCGACAGGGTGAAGGAGAAACTCAGGTTTGTGATTGACGATCCCCTCGTGTGGCAGAACCCCGAAATCAGCGTGAGGAAACTGTGCGACCTCGTGGGGACGAACACCAACTATCTTCAGAAAGCCATAAGGGAGATGGGTTGGCAGTCCTATTCCGACATGATAAACAGGAAGAGGGTTGAATATGTCTGCGAGAGCCTCTCTTCGGGTGAAACTGAAAACATTCAAGATGCTTTCTACCGTGCCGGCTACCGTTCGCGCGTCACCGCATGGAGGAATTTCACCGCCATCACGGGAGTCTCTCCGCTTGAGTGGGCGGGTACTGAAAAGTCCCGCAGGGACCGCGACGGCGACTCGTGATACAAACATTGTTCAGTCCCCTCCCGAGGATGTCACAGCCTCCCCCCCCCTTGTGATTTAGGAATTATTTGTCTACATTTGCATTGCTTTGTTCGCGGGCGGATCTTCTTCTCCGGCGGTGGACAGTGAATTGTGAAGAAAAACACTATTATTAAATTTATTACAATGAAAAAGTTTATCCTTGTTTTGGCGGCGTCTGTTCTTGCTGCCGTTGCTGTAAGCGCACAGCCGCGCGCTATCGGTGTCCGTTTCGGATACGGTATCGAGGTTTCCTACCAGCACTCGCTCAGTGAGGCCAACATGCTTTCCGCCGAACTTACATTTCCCGCTTTCCACGGCATCGGAGCGGCTGCCACTTATGATTGGATCAACCCGTTCAACGCGATGATTCCTTGGAATGACAAAGGCGAATGGAACTGGTATATGGGTGTCGGCGCCGGACTTGGGCTCGGTTTCCCGGATGTATCAAAGGACACATACGGGGACGTTACCCACAAGACAAGCTCGAACTGGTTCAGCGTCGGAGTCGCAGGCCGTATCGGCGTCGAATACAATTTCTGGTTCCCGCTTCAGATTTCTCTGGATTGGAGACCTGTTCTCGGACCTTCTTTCAGTTGGGCGAAGACTACGATTTCCGGCGGAGGAGTTGACACGACAGAAAAGACTAATGCTTCAGGGTTCTACACAGACGGTCTCTATGCCGGAGCAATCAGTCTCGGCGTAAGGTATAAGTTCTAAAAACAGAATCATGAATATGAGGGGGGATGACTAAAAAGGATTTTAGCCATCCCCCCTTTTCCATCTCAACCCCCGCAGACTGACGTCTCCCCTTTTTCTTTTTTCAACCCCTCTCTTTTATGTTTTCGGGTCTCCGGCACTGCGGATTGGGCAAAGCCGCCTCGTGTTTTGAATTTTTTACCAATTTGTTCAAATTATAAAACTTTGGCATCCGCTTTGTCTGTGCCTGTTCCCTTGGCCGGGGGCGGGCGTTTTTTTGTTGCCTAATCCGTGGCAAAAAGGGACTCGGAGTCTAAGAATTTCTGAAATGTCGGAAAAGAACAGTTCAAAGGAAAAGATTATGGAGGCGGCCGTGGAGCTTTTCGGGCGCTACGGTTACGAAAAGACCACGATGGAGGACATCGCGGGGCGCATAGGCAAGACAAAAACCTCCGTGTACTACTATTTTGACGGCAAACCGGCCATTCTCCGGGAGGTTCTCTCGCGGGAGTTCGCCGCCGTCCAGTCGAAACTGATTGAAATCAGGTCGAAAAGCCTTGAAAGGGAGCCTTGCAGGTTCAAGGAATATCTTAAGAACAGGATGACGCTCTTCATCGGTATGAGGGTCTATCCGCAGTTCACCGTCAATCAGTATTCTGACAGCGCGAACGGATTCAGTGACATCGTTCTCGAAGTTCGCGACATCTTCGACAGATGGGAAAAGGACTATTTCCTCAAAGTCTGCGTCAAGGGAA
>CAVFTG010000060.1:0-10489 GCA_963625415.1 Barnesiella intestinihominis | reverse complement strand
TTTCTCTCTGCCGCTGGCAATGGGTCGGCGCGAGCATATTCGTCGGCGTGGCGTCAAACTGGCTGAGGAGCGAACGCTGGCGTGAAATCCTGCTTCCGGTTGACGGTCGGACAGGCCGTCTCACGGCATTCAACGCAGTGAATATCGGCTATCTCGCCAATTTCGTATTTCCCAGAGCGGGGGAATTCGTCCGCTGCGGAGTCATATCGAAAAATTCCGGAGACGGAAAGGCCGGCTATGACAAAGTTCTCGGCACCGTCGTGACCGAGCGGGGTTTCGACATGATTGTCCTTTTCCTCATACTCATCGCCTTCCTCGCCCTCAGATGGGCGGAGTTCGGAGCGTTTTTCCTGGACAGGATGTGGGAGCCGTTTTCCCGCCGCTTGGATTTCAGTCTCTGGTGGATTGTCGCCATCGTGGTTCTGCTTGTCGTCGCGGCTCTGCTGCTCATCGTCCGTTACAGACGGCGCAGCGTCTTCGCCGGAAAAATCTGGGGTTTCTGCAAAGGACTCTGGGAGGGCGCATTGAGCTGCTTCAGAATGAAGGGGTGGTGGAAATTCCTGTGTTACACTGTGCTCATCTGGATGGCGTACTTCCTCATGAGCTACACGTCTCTCCGGGCCGTCCCGCTGCTGGACTCCCTCTCCGCCGTCGACGCCCTTTTCCTGATGCTCGCCGGCAGTCTCGGCTGGGTTGTCCCGGTTCCCGGTGGATTCGGCGCTTTCCACTACATCGTGGCCCTCGCCCTGAGCACGGTCTATGACCTCCCCTTTGAACTCGGAATCATATTCGCCACCATATCCCATGAGTCTCAGTCGGTAATGATGGTCGTCACGGGATTCGCTTCCTATGTTTCCGAAACCGTCAGAAAATGATGCCGGAAAATGACGGAACAAAATTTTGTCATATTAGAAAAATAGTCTTATACTTGCACCGCAATTTGAAAAAGCATAAGAACAGATATGGAAACGAAGAAAAGACGTGTAGTCAGCTACGAGAATATGGATGCGGCTCTCTCGGCCGCCTTCAACGAGAAATACCCCAAGGGATTCCAGGACTATCTTTCTGACCTCAAGGAATATCCGAAGCCTGACGGAACATCGTTCTATGCCGTGACAATCGAGACAGAGGATGCGGTGTGCCTTGTGAAGCTCAAGATACGCACCGACGATGCCGAGGACATCGAGAGGTGGCTCGACAGCGAGACCGATGGCGACGATGATGACGCATCAGGCGAGGAGAACGGCGACGCTCTTCCGGACGACAACATATCCCAATACTCAAACGGCGACGACGACACGGCGGAGTGACCCTCCGTGTGCACCAGTATGGACAGGAAACCCAGATTGCGGATTGCGGCGGCGATGGCTCCGGTGCGGAACTTTCTGAACAGGATGCCGGAGCGCAATCTTGTGCTGCTGCTTTCCCTTGTCGTGGGCATTCTCTGCGGGCTTGCCGCCGTAGTCCTGAAACTCGGCATCGAGCACATACATCATGCGCTGACTTCATGGTTTGACGGGAAAGACGGCTGCAACTGGCTCTATTTCGTCTACCCCGGGGTGGGAATGCTCATCTCCCTGCTTTTCGTGAAATACATAGTCCGCGACAACATCGGTCACGGAGTCACCAAGGTGCTGCTTGCCGTCTCAAAGAACGAGTCCAAGATAAAGCCGCACAACATGTGGACCTCGCTCGCGGCCAGTTCCGTCACCATCGGTTTCGGAGGGTCGGTCGGAGCGGAGGCTCCGATCGTCTACACCGGAGCCGCCATCGGATCAAACCTCGGGAGCTACATGGGTTTGAGCTACAAGAATATAACCATCCTTCTCGGCTGTGGCGCGGCGGGTGCTGTCGCCGGCATATTCAAGGCTCCTCTCGCCGGAGTGCTCTTCACCCTGGAGATTCTGCTCTTCAACATCTCGATGTCCTCCATCCTTCCGCTGCTGGTCTCCACGGTCTCTGCAACGGTCGTGTCCTACATCTTTCTCGGCAACGAGGCCGTTTTCGCCTCGGAACTCATCCCGTTCTCGATGCAGAACATCCCGTTCTACATAATCCTCGGCTTGTGCTGCGCCGGTTTCTCAATCTATTTCACCCGCTGCACGCTCTGGCTTGAGGACAGGATAAAGGACATGAAGTCCCCCTGGCTCCGCTGGGGAGTCTCCGCGCTCGGACTCGGCCTGCTCATATTCCTCTTCCCGCCGCTCTACGGCGAGGGCTACGACACCGTGAACGAAATGCTCGCCTGCCACGCAATCGACTACGACGGACAGACCGTTCTCGCTCCGGTTCTGAAATACGGCTGGGCTGTGCCTCTGTTCTTTCTCACGGTTCTGATTCTCAAGGTGTTCTCCATGTCCTTCACCAACGCCGGAGGGGGAGTCGGAGGAACATTCGGACCGACTCTTTTCATCGGGGCGCTCGCCGGATTCGTCGTCGCGAGGACAATCAACCTCATTCTCGGCAGTTCTCCGCTTTCCGTCCCGGAACAGAATTTCGTGCTCGTCGGAATGGCGGGGCTTATGGCCGGAGTCATGCAGGCTCCGATGACCGCAATCTTCCTCATAGCCGAGATTTCCGGAGGTTACGAGCTTTTCATCCCGCTGATTATCACCGCGACAATCTCTTTCGGAGTCACCCGCATCTTCGAGCCGTACTCAATCTACACCAAGCGAATCGCCAAGAGGGGGGAGCTGCTCACCCACGACAGCGACCAGGCCGTGCTCACCCTGCTGAAAGTCACCGACCTGATAGAGAATGACTTCAGTCCAGTAAGAATCGATGACACCTTCGGCAATCTCCTCGACATAGTTTCGGACTCGCACCGCAACATATTTCCTGTGATTGACGGCAACGGAAGGTTTCAGGGCTATGTCATGCTTGACGACATCCGCCCCGACATGTTCAGGACGGAACTTTACGCTTCGCGGCATGTCTTCAATTACATGCGGTCCGCTCCGGAGTATGTCTATGACGACGAAAAAATGGACAGCGTGATGTCCAAATTCGAAAAAACAGGGGCATGGAATCTGCCGGTCGTCACACGGGAACGGAAATATGTCGGCTTCGTCTCGAAGTCGAAGATATTCTCCGCCTACCGCACCCAGCTGAAAGAAGTCTCACATGAATAGATTCATTTTGGAGGAAGGAATGTACCGGGCGTACACGACTGATGAGAAAATGAATATGGGCCAAAAAGAAACTCAAACAATATGAAAGAGGTATATTTGAAGAAGATGGCCTCCGATCTCGGAGTGAAGGTCTGGCAGATTGAAAACACGGTCGAACTCCTGTCCCAGGGGGCGACGGTGCCGTTCATATCGCGCTACAGAAAAGAGCGCACGGGTTCGCTTGACGATGTCGCCGTCTCGCAGATCAAGCATCTCGCCGAGGATTTCGACGCGATGGAAAAGCGCAAGGAGGGCATAATGGAGACCATAGCCGCGGCGGGAGCGCTGACGGACGAACTCCGTGTCCAGATTGAGGAGTGCGTCGAGCCGAATGTTCTTGAGGACCTCTATCTTCCGTACCGTCCGAAACGGCGCACGAGGGCGACGGCGGCGAAGGAAGCCGGCTATGAACCTCTCGCCGACAAGATGTGGGACAACGCCACGCCCGACCCGAGGCGCGATGCGGCCGCGTTCGAAGACCCGGAGGCAGCCCTTGCCGGAGCGCGTGACATCATCGCGGAGCGCCTGAGCGAGACCGCCGTGATACGCGAGTCCCTGAGACAGATTTTCCGCACCCGCCGGATTGTTTCCAAGAAGTCGAAGAATGCTCCGGACGACAAGGCGGACAAATACCGCAGCTATTTCGACTGGTCGGAGCCGCTCGCCCACGTCGCCCCTCACCGCCTTCTCGCGATGCTGCGCGGACAGGACGAAGGCGTGCTGAGCGTCAGGATTGACGCTGACCCGGAAAAATGCTGCAAGAAAATCTATTACGAATACTGCCAGGCACACCGCTATCCGCAGAAGCCGCTTGCCGAACAGATTGACCTCGCGGTCGAGGACTGCTTCAAGCGCCTGCTTGAACCGTCGGTGAGCGGCGAGGTGATACGCGAGGCCAAGCAGAAGGCCGACATCGAGTCCATACGCATCTTCGGCGAGAACCTGCGCCAGCTCCTGCTCGCCGCTCCTGTGGGACAAAAGCGCACACTTGCGATTGACCCGGGCTTCAGAACGGGCTGCAAGGTCGTGTGTCTCGATGCGCAGGGCAATCTTCTGCACCACGAAGCCATATTCCCGCATCCCCCGGCAAACGACAAGGTCGCCGCAATCAGAGCCGTGTCTTCGATGATTTCGCAGTATGGAATCGAAGTCATAGCCATAGGCAACGGAACGGCCTCCCGAGAGACCGAGGAGTTCATAAAGCGGGTTCCAAAACCTTCATCGCTGCGGGTGTTCACGGTCAGTGAGGACGGAGCGTCAATCTATTCGGCCTCCGAAGTCGCGCGGGACGAGTTTCCGGACAAGGATGTGACCGTGCGCGGTGCGGTTTCCATCGGCCGCAGGCTCATGGATCCGCTCGCGGAACTGGTGAAGATTGACCCGAAGTCGCTCGGAGTCGGTCAGTATCAGTACGATGTGGATCAGAAACTGCTCAGGGAAAAACTTGACAGCACGGTCGAATCCTGCGTGAACAGCGTGGGAGTGAATCTGAACACCGCCTCCCGCCATCTTCTCGCCTATGTCGCAGGTGTCGGCCCGGCTCTCGCGGACAACATCGTCGCCTACAGAACCGAACACGGCCCGTATTCTTCCCGCCGCGAACTTCTGAATGTCAGCCGCCTCGGTGAGAAGGCCTATCAGCAGTGCGCGGGCTTTCTGCGCATCCGTGACGCAGTGAACCCGCTTGACAACTCGGCGGTTCATCCGGAGGCCTACCACATAGTCGACCGTATGGCGGCATCGCTCGGAGTGGGCACGGCCGAACTTGTGGGCAACGCGGAACTGTGTTCAAAAATCAAGGCTGAGGACTTTGTGGAGGGGGATTTCGGTCTTCCTACGCTCAACGACATCCTCAAGGAACTTGTCAAGCCTGGGCGCGACCCTCGTGAGGAGGCCCAGACATTCGAGTTCGCCCAGGACATCCGCAGCATAGACGACCTCAAGACCGGCATGGTTCTCCCTGGCATAGTGACCAATGTCACCGCCTTCGGAGCGTTCGTCGACATAGGAATCAAGCAGAACGGGCTCATCCACGTGTCGCAGATGAGCGTTCCCGGCAAAGACAACCGCCCCCAGAGGGTCAGCGACCCGTCGAGGGCGGTACATCTCCACCAGAAAGTGAGCGTCACCGTCGTTTCGGTCGATCTCGACCGGAACCGCATCGGTCTGCGTCTGAATTAGATTTACAGAACAAAGGAGGAGCCGAGAAGGTATTCCGCGCTCTGTTTTGCCGCCTGGAGCATTGCCGAGTCAATCTGCGGCTGGGTGTAAGGGGTGCCGTCCGCGTTCCTGAGGAAGTCTTTCGCCGCCTCAATCTCGACGAACCAGTCTTTCATCCCGTTGGCGTAGAACTGGTTGAAGATGGATTCGAAGTCAATCTCGCCGCTCTGCCCGATGACAAACGCGTCCTTGACGTGGAGAAGTTCAATCCTGTCCGGATACTTCTTCAGATAGTCCACAGGATTCTTCCCACCTCTCTGACACCAGAAGACGTCAAGCTCGAAGCAGACATACTTCGGGTCAGTGTTCTCCACGAGATATTCCCACATCACCTTGTCGCTGTCCTTGAGCGGCTGGAACTCACCGGCGTGGTTGTGGTAGCCGAGTTTGAGTCCGTATTCCGCCGCCACGCGGCCGACGCGGTTGAAGTAGTCGCACTCGCGCTGCACCTCTTCCACGGTGTAGTCCACTTTGTAGCTCGGAATGACGAAATATTTTCCGCCGCAGGCCTTCTGGATTTCAAAGAGCTCCCTCCAGCGGTTCATTACGGCCTCTTCATTCTCCGGATCTTCGGCGAGTGAGGAATGGGTCGAGACGATTTTCGCCCCGAGGCTGTCACAGATGCCCTTGAACTCCGGAGCCGGAAGCCCGAAGACTTTCGGGTCTCCGCCCCACTGGACAAGCTCGTAGGAGTTGTAGCCGTAGGACTTGAGAGCCTCAAGCGTCCCCCGTGCATCGCTCTTCATCGAATTCATGACGGTGTAGAGCTGGATGCCGATGTTCTTCTGCCCGGATTGTCCGCAGCAGGAACCGGCGGCGAGAACCGCCGCCACTCCAGACAATATCAACAATGACTTGAGTTTCATCTTGAATATGTTTCCTATCAGTCCATTACTTTGACGCGGATATTTCTGAACCACACGTCATCCCCATGATCCTGGAAACCGATGTAGCCCTCATGGTTCGGACCGCCGCAGTTGTTGAGCAGTTCGAATGCAAGAGGCCATTTCTCCTGGCTGAACTTGCTGTTCTGGAGCATTTCTGTCCACTGCGGAGTCCAGAGGTGATACTCGAGCACGTTCGCGCCGTTCTGGTAGTGAACCACGGTGCCCTTGTAAACCATGATTTTACCGGTCTGCCACTCTCCGAACTTTGTGAAGTTCTGCGGTTTGGCCGGAATCATGTCGTAGAGGGAAGCGGACTTGCGGTTGCCGTCCACGCCGAGGAGCGCGTCAGGATGGTTGGCATTGTCCAGAATCTGATACTCCGGGCAGGAGATGTAGATCGGCTGAAGCTGTTCCTCGCCCTGGGAATCCTTTGCGGAAGTCTCCTGCGCAAGGTAGAACACGCCTGAGTTCGAGCCCTTCTCCACCTTCCAGTCGAATTCGAGGATGAAATTCTTGAACTTGTGCGCGAAGATGATGTCTCCGCCCTCGCCGGTCTGGCCTTCGCCTGTGCCTGTGCCGGCAAAATGGAGGCAGCCGTCCTTGACAGTCCATCTCGGAGGAACATAGTCCTTTCCGTATCCCCTCCAACCGTCGAGGGATTTGCCGTCGAAAATCACATAGTAGTCTTCAGTGTCCTTGGTGAGCTTCGACAGATCCACGCAAGGTTTTTCAATCACCGTGTATTCAGGAGCGGCCGGAGTCTTCTCCTCCGCCTTCTTGGAGTTGTTGTTGCATGCGCATGACGCCAGCATCAGTGTGCCGGCAATGGCGGCGGATGCCATGATGATATTCTTTTTCATTGTGTTGTAATTGTTTGATGATTAAGATTCAATTCAAATTGCGATAAAGGGATGCAGTGCAAGGCTTGCAACGAACCCAAACCGCAGCAACCTGACGGTTGTGAGGATTTGGGTGAGGAGCATAACGCAGCAATGCGCCTTTTATCACGATTTGACATTATTCGGGCATTTCAGGAAGTTCATACCCGTTACGGTAGGTATGCCTGATCAGCTCGGCGGCGAACTTGTTCGCATCGACAGGCTCGGTGTAGGTGTTCTGGAAAGTAGGATGACCGTCCTTGATGGAGAAGCCGTCCTTGACCATGGCCTTGACCGTAGCGCCCTCCGGGATGTTGGTGAAGCGCATGTTCGCGCCGTCCCAGTCGAGCACCTGGTTGAGCCCCTGAAGACGGACCGCAAGAACTCCCATCACGACCATCTCGTTGAAAGGTCCGGCGACGCTGAAGTCTGAAGATGAAGGGACACGCACTGAAGCATCCTCCTTGCAGGCTCTCACCCAGTCCTGCTGGTGGCTCGTGGTCACGCGGCGCAGAGTCTTCGGAACATCCGGCACCCTGCCTGAAACGAGGTACGGGCGACGGCCGTAGCATCCGCAGATGAGCGTGTCCTTCGTGCCGTGGAAAATGACGCAGCCGCCTTCGTAGTTGAGTTCAACTCCTGCAGGAAGTCCCTCCGGGCGATCCGGAAGAAGTCCGCCGTCGTACCAGTTGATTTCGACCTCTGGCATGCCGACCTTAGGCATGTTGTCGCGGGCCGGGAAAGTGTACTTCACATGCTGTGCTGAAGGGCAGGATTCGCTGAGGAGCTTTGTTGAAGAACCCTCGACATGAATCGGATAACCGAGTTTCAAAGCGACGAACGGTGCATGGAGGATGTGGCAGGCCATGTCTCCGAGCGCTCCGGTTCCGAAATCCCACCATCCGCGGAAGTTCCATGGGGTGTAGATCGAATGGTACGGGCGCATAGGCGCCGGTCCGATGAACGCGTCCCAGTTGAGAGTCTTCGGAATCCTCATGGTCTCAGTCGGGCGCTCAAGTCCCTGCGGCCAGATCGGTCTGTCGGTGAATGCGTCAACGCGGGTCACCTCGCCGATTTCTCCGTTCCAGATCCATTCGCAGGCAAGCCGCACTCCTTCTTCGGAAGCGCCCTGGTTGCCCATCTGCGTGGCCACCTTGTGCTTCGCGGCAAGTTTCGTGAGAAGTCTTGACTCATAAACCGTATGTGTCAGAGGCTTTTCGCAATAGACATGCTTGCCTGCCGCGAGAGCCTCGGCGCAGATGATGGCGTGAGTGTGATCCGCAGTCGCGCAGACAACGGCGTCGCACTCCGGAAGGAGTTCCTCGTACATCTTGCGGTAGTCGTTGTACTTCTTGGCGTTCGGATACTTCTTGAAGACATGGTCGGCATATTTCCAGTCCACGTCGCACAGACCGATGATGTCCTCGGTCTCAAGTCCGCTGAGAACGCCCGCGCCGCGTCCTCCGATACCCACTGCGAGAATCTTGAGCTTGCGGTCAAGCGGCTTCGGCGCCTCTTTCCCTTTAGCGTCTTCTCCGCCGGCCACTCCCGCGAAGAGCGACTCCGGCGAGATTGCAAGGCCTGCGGCAGCGGCCGCCCCCACCTTGAGGAATGACCTTCTTGAAAATTCTTTTGACATGATTTTTGATTTTTAGTGTTATACTTTCGTGACCCGCCCCCGTCTGAGCCGGCGGAAGTCGGGCTGCATCTATTTCTTCCGGATGAGTCCGTAGCCGTTTGTCGCCGTTGCCCTGCGGTGCCAGATCCGCTCCAGCTCCTCGTGCGTCCCCTTGACGGGGAGGTCGTGAGTGCGTGCGTCGTCGAGCATCTTCCATGCGAAGTCGGAGGCAATCGCCGCATCCCTCATCGACGGAAGTCTCGGGTCGGTCTTGCCCGTGGTGATGCAGTCGGCGAACTCGTCAATCAGCTTGTCTATGTTCTTGCCCCCGTATGGCAGTTCTATGCGCTCGGTGAGCGTCTCTCCGTGCAGATCGATGACGGCTGTCTTGAAATCGTGGCTCATCCGCACCACGCCCCTCGAGCCGATTATGTCTGCGTAGGAGTTGTGGGTCTGGTCCTTGGCGAGCTGCCCGTAATTGTGCCCCTGGGTGATGTCGAAGACCACTCCGTTCTCGAAAGTGCCGTGGGCCTGAAGCCACCACGGATCCTTCCATTCCCACATCCTCACCGCCTGCGCGTTCCATGTCCTGTACTCGCTTCCGGTGAGCCAGCGGGCTATGTCCACATAATGCATACCGCAGTCGTGGAACGCCGGGCCCTCGAATTCGTGTCCCTCTCCCGGAGACAGCCCCGGAGTCATGTGGCAAATCCGGACGATGGCAAGTTCGCCGAGCTGTCCGGAATCGACAATCTCCTGTATCTTATTGAAATACCATGAGTTGCGCAGATATAAATCCACTGCTGAAAAAAGCCCGGACTCTTCCGTGAGCCGCACCGCCTCCCATTCGTTTGCAATCGAGTCCGCAACCGGTTTTTCTGCGATTATGTGCTTCCCTGCGGCTACGGCCTTGCGGATTCTTCCCAAGCGGGTGTCGGCAAGTGCCGTGAGAGCAACCGCCCGCACTTCCGGGTCATTGAAAATCATGTTTTCATCGCTGATGACCTGCACGTCCGGGAATTTTTCGCGTGCGATGCCGAGTGAAACCTCCGAGACGTCGCATATATACTTCAAGTCCCATTTGTCGCTTTTGCGGAATTCATCGGCGAAGAAGCCTCCCATCCTTCCGTATCCTATCAGTCCTACCGTTATCTTATGTGTCTCCATGTCAAATGGCCGTGGTTTTACGATTCTGCAAATATACTCAATAATTCGTATCTCCGCGTTGACTTATCTTTATAAATATTAGTCCGATCTTTATAAATATTAATTCTATCTATAATATTAATCCTATCTTTGCATCATTATGACGCAGATGATGAAAAGATTTCTCTCCATACTTTCTTTTGCGACGCTTCTGCCGCTGACGATGTCTTCCGACGTATATCCGACGCAGGCGGAATATATACGCAGATATTCGAAGATTGCCGTGTCGGAAATGTACCGTTCGGGGATACCGGCAAGCATAACCCTCGCCCAGGGGCTGCTGGAGTCCGGGGCGGGAAAGTCCCGTCTTGCGGTCGAGGCGAACAACCATTTCGGGATAAAATGCCACAACTGGGCGGGGAAGAAAATATATGAAGACGATGACCGGTCTCACGAGTGTTTCCGGAAATATGCCTCAGCGGAGGAGTCCTACCGCGACCATTCCGATTTCCTTCGCTACAGGGACCGCTACAGTTTCCTCTTTGAACTCGACCCCGCTGACTACAAGGC
>CAVFTG010000059.1:0-10529 GCA_963625415.1 Barnesiella intestinihominis | reverse complement strand
CGGACAGGCAGTGCGCGGATCTTGTCGAGGCGGATCCTTCCGTCGTGAAGAAAGCCTATCACAGATATTCCCAGTTCAACCCGACAGGTTCGCAGATCAGAAGCATCTTCTTCCCGTCCGGAAAACACGACATGCTGGACGCGTCAAACGGGCTGAAGTACTGGAGCGGCGGGGAATGCCCGGTGACAATCAGCGGAATCGTGCGCAATGCGGACGGAAGCGTCACGTTCACCGTCACGGGAGCAGGGTCGGAGGACGACTCGCCGACGGCGGACAGGGACAATCCGCCGATGATGGACTTCAGCGCCGCACAAAGGAATGACGACGGTTCGTTCAGGAAGGGGAAATCAGTTCCGCTGTCGCTGCTCAACTCGGAAGGGGCGCTCTATGTGGAATGGTTCTTCAATGAAAAGGAAATCGTGGACGTCACGGATTTCAAACCGGCTTCATCCGGTATGCTCAAGGCTGTTCTGACCTACAGGGACGGCACGGAGGTCACGGTCAGCAAACGGATAGTCACAAGATAGGGATTGATTGTCAAAAGACATGGAAAAATGAGAAATACGATAAAATTCCTGGTCATTGCGCTCACCGCATGGGTCTTCGCATCATGCGCGGAAGAGGAAGCGGTTCCCGGCTCGAACGGCACAGCTCTCAATGTCAACGGAGAGGAGGTCTTTCAATATGACGAAAAGACATGGCAGGCGGTTTTCTTCAGCCCGGACAATCTCTTCCTCATGACCGACGACGGCCGGAACAACTGGTACAGGCTCAGTTGCGATGATTTCCCGTCCGAAGTCGGACAGACGGTGAAGGCCGATCTGTCCTACAAGGCCGCCGGCAGCCGCAACGAAGTCAGGACAATCAGCGGACTTTCCCTGAAAGTTTCGGAGATTGACGGGGAGACGGGGCTGGTCAGCCTCACGGATTCGGAGAAAAAGGTCACGCTGTCGATGATATGCATCAGATAGAAGGAGTAGAAGTGCGTGGGCTTCAAAAGGTTGTAAGATTATGAAAGATTATGGATTTGTGCGGGTTGCGGCGGCTGTTCCAAGAGTGAGTCTCGCCGACCCGGAGCGTAATGCAGAAACGATCTGCGGTCTCATCGACAAGGCGGAGGAAGAGCAGGTCTCGCTGCTTTCATTCCCGGAGCTCTGCGTCACGGGCTACAGCTGCGCCGACCTCTTCGGGCAGAACCTGCTGATTGATTCCGCCGGGAAGGCGGCGGCGGAGATTGCCCGGCACACGGAGAATCTGGCGGTAACTGTCGTAATCGGCATCCCGGTGCGGTTCGCCGGGCATCTCTACAACTGCGCCGCAGTCATCCGCAGGGGAAAAATCCACGGTCTCGTTCCGAAAATCCATCTCCCGAACTACGGGGAATTCTATGAGGCACGGTGGTTCACCTCCGGAGCCGATTTCATGGATACGCCGCAGGAGACGGACTTCGCCGGACAGCGGACCTGCCTCGGAGTCAATCAGATTTTCTCGCTCGGGCGGACATCGTTCGCTGTGGAAATCTGCGAGGATCTGTGGACCCCGGCGCCGCCGTCATCTTTCCACAGCGTCGCCGGAGCGCTGCTCACGGTGAATCTTTCCGCCAGCAACGAAGTCATCGGGAAAGACGGCTACAGGCGCAGTCTGGTCGCGATGCAGTCTGCGAGAACGCTCGGCGGATACGTCTATTGCTCGGCAGGCTTCGGAGAATCGACCCAGGATCTGGTCTATGCCGGAGCCGCCCTGATTGCTGAAAACGGACAGATTCTCGCTGAGAACCGGCGCTTCAGCCTCACGGATTCGCTGATTGCCGCCGACATCGACATCGAGAAACTTGAAACCGTCAGACAGAAAAACAGCACCTTCCGCGCAATCTCCCCCGAAGGCAGAGGAGACTGGAAGGCGCTCTACCGCAATGTTCAGCTCGGAAAGACCGCTGACACGGATTTCGGCGCAGTCCTTCACCGGAACATCGACCCGCATCCTTTCGTTCCTTCCGCCTCCGCCGGCGCGCTTGACGAGCGCTGCCGCGAAGTCACCGACATTCAGGTGGAAGGACTGCTGACAAGACTCGCGCACATCGGCGGAAAGTCGGCCGTCATCGGAATCTCCGGAGGTCTCGACAGCACGCTCGCCCTGCTCGTGACAGTTCAGGCTTTCGATAGGCTCGGCTGGGAACGCAGCCGCATAACGGGCGTGACCATGCCCGGCTACGGAACGACGGACAGGACATGGCGGAACGCCGTGGAACTCATGGCCGCACTCGGGGTGACGGCAAGGGAAATCCCGATTGCAGCAGCCTGCGACCGTCATTTTCTCGACATAGGACATGACAGGAATGTCCACGACGTAACCTACGAGAACTCTCAGGCTCGGGAAAGGACGCAGATACTCATGGACATCGCCAACCAGACGGGCGGAATCGTGGTGGGCACCGGCGACCTCTCGGAACTCGCTCTCGGATGGGCGACCTACAACGGCGACCACATGTCGATGTATGCGGTGAACGCCAGCATTCCCAAGACGCTCGTGCGCCATCTGGTGCGCCGGACAGCGGACACGATTGAGGGCATGGCGGCCGGCGCAGCCGATTCAGCCGCAGGCCCGGCAAAAGATTCCGCAAAAGATTCTGAGAAAGCTCCGGCGGACAATCCGGAGACAGGTCGGAGGAGTGTCCGGGACATACTGATTGACATCACGGAGACTCCGGTAAGCCCGGAACTGCTCCCGGCCGGTGAGGACGGGAAGATTCTCCAGGTGACGGAAGACCTCGTCGGCCCATACGAACTGCACGATTTCTTCCTCTACAATTTCTTCCGCTTCGGCTACGCTCCGGAGAAGCTCCGCTTCCTCGCGAAAAAGGCTTTCGCCGGCAGCTACGACAGCGCGACCGTCGACAAATGGCTCCGCATCTTCATCCGCCGCTTCTTCTCACAGCAGTTCAAGCGTTCCTGTCTGCCGGACAGTCCGAAGGTCGGCAGCGTCACCCTCTCCCCTCGCGGAGACTGGAGGATGCCATCTGATGCTCTCTCCCGCCTCTTCCTTGAGTTTTAGGGGATATAGCAGGGAATACGGTCTCCAGTGCCCCATGGGCTGTCACAAAAACGAGTGGATGACTGTAAAATCTTCAGTCATCCACTCGACAGATTCTTTTGAATCGACCCTTGATTATAGGTCGTTACGTCGGTAATTCAACTTACTTTGCAATCACGCGGGCCATCTCGCAGACCTTGTTTGAATAACCCCACTCGTTGTCATACCATGACACAACCTTGACGAAAGTAGGGTCGAGCTGGATGCCGGCCTTTACGTCGAAGATTGAAGTGCGTGAGTCGTTGCGGAAGTCGGTTGAAACGACAGCCTCGTCAGTGTATCCGAGAACGCCCTTGAGCTCGCCCTCTGAAGCCTTCTTCATCGCAGCGCAGATTTCCTCGTAAGTCGCAGGCTTCTCAAGCTCCACGGTGAGGTCGACAACTGAAACGTCTGAAGTAGGGACACGCATTGACATGCCGGTGAGCTTGCCGTTGAGTTCAGGAAGAACCTTTCCGACAGCCTTGGCTGCACCTGTTGAAGAAGGGATGATGTTCTCAAGAATTCCACGTCCGCCTCTCCAGTCCTTCTTTGAAGGTCCGTCGACTGTCTTCTGGGTCGCAGTTGCGGCGTGAACCGTCGTCATGAGACCCCTCTTGATTCCGAAAGTCTCGTGGAGAACCTTGGAGATAGGAGCAAGGCAGTTGGTGGTGCAGGAAGCGTTGGAGATGATCTTCTGACCTGCATAAGTCTTGTCGTTCACTCCATAGACGAACATCGGAGTGGCGTCCTTTGAAGGAGCTGACATGATGACTTTCTTCGCGCCGGCCTTGATGTGGGCTGAAGCGAGCTCCTCAGTGAGGAAGAAGCCGGTTGACTCGACCACTACGTCGACATCGAGAGCGCCCCATGTGATCTGTGAAGGGTCTTTCTCCGCGAAAATCTGAATCTTGTTGCCGTCAACGATCATATAGTTGCCCTCAACCTTGATGTCATGGTTGAAATGACCGTGAACTGAATCATACTTAAGCATGTAAGCAAGATAGTCTGCGTCGAGAAGGTCGTTGATACCTACAACCTGAATGTCGTTTGAGAAGTTCTCAACGGCAGCACGGAACACCATACGGCCGATGCGGCCGAATCCGTTAATACCAAGTTTAATCATTTTGCAATAATATTAAGATGTTAATGATTTTTCAAAATTTCAGCCGCTTCCCGGTCACGGTCCGCAAGGCAAAACCCGGATTGCATTCACAAATTTCGCGCCGAGACAAGCCCCTTCCGAAAAGCGGCGCAAAAATACAAAAAATAATGAAATAATAAAACTATCTTTGCGGATGGAAAAAAACGTCATAATTCCTCATAATGAAATACTACATCATCGCAGGAGAAGCGTCAGGGGATCTGCATGGCTCCAATCTGATGCGCGGGATATATGAAAGAGACCCCCGGGCGGTCATCCGCTTCTGGGGAGGGGATCTCATGAACGGTGTCTTCGCGGGACATCAGGGAGGTCTCGTGAGGCACTACAGGGAAGGCGCGGTGATGGGGTTCGCGGAAGTGCTCGCCAAAGCCGGCAAATTGCTCGGCAACCTCAGACGCTGCAAGAAGGACATTCTGGACTTCGCCCCCGACTGCGTGATACTGATAGACTACCCCGGGTTCAACTTCAAGATTGCGGAATTCGCGCACAAACGAGGTTTCAAGGTGTTCTATTACATAGCCCCAAAAGTCTGGGCGTCACGCGAGGGGCGCATACGCAAACTCAGGAAATATGTGGACATGCTCTACATCGTCTTCCCGTTCGAGATTCCGTATTTCGAGAAAAAGGGAGTCCCGTTCGTCTACAAGGGGAATCCGCTCGTGGACGCGGTGGACGGTTCAAGGGCGATGAACGAAACGAGAGAGGAGTTCCTGTCGCGCTGCGCCCTTCCGGACAAGCCGATTGTGGCGATGCTCGCCGGCTCACGCAAGAGCGAAATCGGCACCATGATGCCGGTGCTCACCGAGTTCGCGGAGAAGATGCACAGTCTGCCGCAGTATGAAAACTGGCAGTTTGTCATCGCCGGAGCGCCGGGACGCTCTCCGGACGACTATCTCCCCCATCTCCGCAATCAGGACTATGTCCGCGTGCTGTTCGGCGAGACCCAGTCGATTGTCAGACAGGCCGAGGCCGCGGTGGTGAACTCCGGCACGGCATCGCTCGAAACGGTGCTTCTCGGCACCCCCCAGGTCGTGGGCTTCATCATGGGCAGCCGGCTGACCTACGCCATAGCGAAACTGATTGTGAAAGTCAAGTACATAAGTCTCGGAAACCTCTGCCTCGACCGATTTGCCTTCAAGGAGTTCATCCAGAACGACTGCAATCCGGATGCCCTTGTCGCCGAAGTCAGGGCACTCATCGAAGACAGTTCCTACCGGAAACGGATGCTCGCCGATTATGCCGAAATCCGCGCGATGCTCGGCGGTTCCGGCGCCTCCGCCGCCGTCGCGGAGGACATGATCGCCCGACTGACGGGCGTGGCATCAACAATAGACAAATGACAAGAATATGAAAAAGTTCAAGTATTATCTGATGTCGGCAAGGCTGCGCACGCTGCCGCTTTCTCTCGCAGGGATAATAACGGGAATCGGACTGGCCGCCGCGGACTATCGCGTCGGTTGGGGGACGGCCGTCCTCGTGGCGCTGACAGCCGTATGTCTTCAGATTCTCTCGAATGTCTCAAACGAATACGGAGACAGTCTCAGCGGCACTGACGGGGGTGACAGACAGGGTCCGAACTATTCCGAGGGGCATCTCGGCGACAGGGACTACCGGGGGATGATCGCGTTCTGGGCACTGATGAGCTGCATCTCCGGCGCGGCGATGCTCTACACTTCCTACGGCACGCTGCTCCAGCTTGAACCGGTTCTGCTGATGATTCTGGGGGCGGCCGCAATCATGGCGGCGATGCGGTACACGCTCGGACGGAATCCCTACGGCTACCGGGGGCACGGGGACATCGCCGTATTCACATTTTTCGGAATAGTCTCGGTGCTCGGCTCCTATTTCGTGGTCGCCCACGAGATTCCGTCGTTCTACCTCCTGCTTCCGGCGGCGGCAATCGGTCTCTTCAGCGTTGGGGTACTGAACATAAACAATATACGCGACCTTAAGACAGATGCCGCGACCAGAGTCACCGTGGCGATGAAACTCGGGGAAAGGAATGCGAGAATATATCAGACGATCCTGATTCTCGGGGGATGGGCGCTGCTGCTCGGATATGTCTTCGGCTGCCGGATTTTCGACTGGCGGCACTGCCTCTTCATCGTGACTCTGCCGCTCTACCTCATCCACCTTGTCGGGGTCTGGAAATGCAGAGACCATGCCCTCGACAAATATCTGCCTATGCTGGTGATGGGCACGTTCGCCCTGTCAATCCTTCTTGCGGCAGGTTTCACGGCCTACCTTCTGTAAGAAGAAACCGCTTCGGACACTCACTCACGCGCCCCGAAGATGGCGGTGCCGATGCGGACTATTGTCGCGCCCATCGTGACGGCAATCCTGTAATCTCCGGACATCCCGAACGAGAGTTCACGGAAATCGGAAGTAAGATTCGGACAGATGCCGATCATCGGACGGAGAACGGCATCCAGCGCGAGCAGCTTGTTGAAATCACTCCTGATGACTGACTCGTCATCCGTGGCGGTGGCCATTCCCATCAGTCCGCAGAAACGGATGTGCGGCCACCCGGCCGGACCGGTGAGCACGGAAAGCGCCTCCTCCGGAGTGAATCCCTGCTTGGTTTCTTCCTGTGCTATATG
This sequence comes from Barnesiella intestinihominis, assembly GCA_963625415.1. GTDB lineage: Bacteria > Bacteroidota > Bacteroidia > Bacteroidales > UBA932 > Cryptobacteroides. The sequence continues at coordinate 3,698 of CAVFTG010000059.1, read as the reverse complement.
ACATTCCAGAAGGACATTGACCCTGTCCGGAACAGTCTCCGGATGCTCCGCGGCCCATCTTTCAATCGCGCCCAGAAGTTCCACGGAGTCAACCGACTCAATCATCGAGACATACGGAAGCACCAGCTTCAGCTTGTTCTTCTGGAGATGCCCGATGAAATGCCACTGCACGTCCGCCGGCATCATCCCCGCCTTCGCCGCAAGTTCCTGAGGACGGCTCTCCCCGAAAACCCTCTGCCCCGCGTCATAGGCCTCGCGAAGCGCCTCCACGGGGTGGAATTTGGAAACTGCCACCAGTTTCACTCCTGATGGCAGTTCCTTTCTTATATTTTCGATATTATCACAGATGCTCATGTCAATCATCTATTTCTATCTGAAACATAGACCGTTCAAATATTTTCAGAAAAAAACAGCTTGGGGAAATGAGTGAAGAAGAAGATGGAGTGCAAGGCGCAAGCGAAGCGGAAACACCGGAGCAACCTGTCGGTTGTGAGGATTTTCCGCGAGCGGCAACGAAGCAATCCGCTTCTTATTCACTCATTTCCGACGTTTCTGCTGCTGCTTAAGCTGCTCCTGCTGCATCTTCTGAGCCTCCTCAAGTCTCTGCTGCCACTTCGACTTCGGAAGCGGCTTCCCCTTCGAAGCCTCCACCTGCGCGAGAATCTTCTCCGGCTTCACGACCCACTTCTTTATCACGAAAGTCTGCGCCATGGTGAGGAGATTCGAGATGAAATAGTAGTAGGAAAGACCTGAAGAAAGGTTGTTGCAGATGAAAAGCATCATTATAGGCATCAGCCACACGCTCATGAACTTCATGCCGGCCATCTGAGGGTCGCTGGACATCTGGCTTGAGGTCATCTTCGAATAGAGGAACATGGACACCGCCATCAGCAGCGCGAACAGCGACAGGTGGTCGCCGAACAGCGGGATGTTGAAGCCGAAATCCAGAATCGAATCGTATGCGCTGAGGTCGTCGGCCCAGAGGAAGGATTTCTGACGGAGTTCTATGGACGCCGGGAAGAAGCGGAACATCGCCCAGAGTATAGGGAACTGGAGCAGCATCGGGAGACAGCCGCCGAGCGGTTTCACTCCGGCCCTGCGGTAGAGTTCCATTGTCGCCTGCTGCTTCTTGAGCGCGTCCTCCTGCTTCGGATATTTCTCGTTGAGCTTGTCCATCTCGGGCTTGAGCGCCGACATCTTCGCCGAAGACATATACGACTTGATGGTGAGCGGAGATATGACTATCTTCAGGAGCACCGTCATAATCAGGATTATGAGTCCGTAGCTGCTTATGAAACGTCCGAGGAAATCGAAGCACGGGATGATGAAGAAACGTGAAATCCAGCCCACGAGCCATCCTCCGAGAGGAATGATCTTTTCATATTTCCGGTCATATGCCTTGAGAGTCTTGAAATGGTTCGGACCGAAATAGAATTCAAACGGTATCACCTTGTCCCCGCTCTGCATCATGTCGATGCCGGCTCTCGCATGGGATTCGCACGCCATCAGATTCCTGTCGGCGTCATCCTCCGGAAAATACTTCAAATCGAACCTTCCGGACTCGAAGCCGTCAGGAGCCGTGAGAATCACTGAAAAGAACTGCTGTTGGAAAGCGACCCATTCGAATTTCGCGTCAAGACGCTTCTCCCCGTCCTTGCCGATTTCCTCCGGAGATTTCTCATCCGGAACATAATATTCTATTTTCGAATACTGTTTCTCGTTCTTGTAGCCTTTCTCCAGACGCGGAATGACCGTCTTCCAGTTCATGTCCACAGATGAGACCCTGTTCGGAATCACATCGTCCATCCCCACGAACGAAAGTTCGTTGTGAACCATGTAACTGCCCTTCGAAAGGACATATTTCTGCTGGATATATCCGCCCTGCTCGAACGGAAGGCGCATCACCACCGAAGAGTCCGTCACCTCGGCGACGTCGAAGACAAACTCCTTCGTGTCGACCGATTCTCCGGCGAACACGTTCACGTTCAGTTCGCTCGCCTGAGGCGGAACGAGATAGAGGGCGGTGCTGTCGAACTTCACATAGTCGGAGAGTTTCACGGAGTACGGCTGTGCGCCCTTTGTCGTGAAGACAATTTCCAGTTTGTCGTTGGAGAGTGTCAGCAACGACGCCTCCGCCTCGCGCGCCCTTGTGAGATTGCCGTCCTTGAACGGCTTGAGCGCCGGTTTCGTGCTCACGGTTACCGTCGTGGTCCCGAGCGTGTCTCCCGACGCGATGCGGTCCAGCGAGTCAAGCGCCATGGCTTCAAGCCGCTCCGCACGGGCAATCGAATCCAGCTGCGCCTGATACTCCATCTGTTTCCTGTACTGGCGCGACTGGTACCATGTGAAGCCGAACATGATTACGCCGATCAGCACGAAGCCTATAATCGTATTTTTTCTTTCCGATGTCATCAGTATAATATATCACTTAATAATTCACACCACATTACACAAAACCAAGGAGGGTGAACAAAACATTCAGTCACCCTCCTTACCTTGCGGCCTATTCCTGTGTCGTGTCCAGAGTTCTGATCTTCTCGGCGAGTTTCGCCAGCTCGGCCTTCGAGTCTTCGATGCGCCTGCGCATCTGGTCAATCAGCCCGCCGGAGTTCTTGCCGGCCGTGAAGAAGCCGATGTTGTTCTCGTAAGTGGCGATGTCCTGCTGAAGCCTGGTGAACTTGTCGATGAGAATCTCCTTCTCCGAACGCTGAGGTCTCCCGCCGCGTGCCCCGCGCTTTTCGGACGCAGTCTCTGCTCCGAACTTCGCTTTCACCGCAGCCCTGTAGGCCTCATTGACAGCCTCCTTGTCCTTGAACGGAACGAAGCCTATCTCCTGCCATTTCCGGCGGAAGTCCGCGAGAGCCTTCGCGTCCGTCTCGGCATCCACATTCTGATACTGCTCAATCTCTTTTATCAGAGCCTGTTTCACCCGGAGATTCCTGCGGTAGTCGTCAGGTCTGACATCGTTCTTGTCCCTTTCGGCGAAGAACTCGTCGCATGCGGCACGGAAGCGTTTCCAGACCTGTTCTGACTTCTTGTGCGGAACCGCGCCGATTTCCTTCCACTGTTTCTGCAGCTCAATCAGCTGCTCGGAAGTCTTCTTCCACTCGGTGCTGGACTTGAGAGCCTCGGCAGCCTCGCAGAGAGCGATCTTTTTCTCGAGATTGGCGTTCAGACCGTCCTTGAAACTTGCGTAATATTCCCTTTTCTTCGCATAGAACGCATCACATGCGGCACGGAAACGGTCATATATCTTCTGATTCTCCTTCTTCGAGGCGAAGCCTATCTTCCTCCATTCCTGCTGAATCCCCTCGATTTCCTTGGAAAAGGCGTTCCACTCGTTCGAACTGCCGGCCTCCCTTGAGGCGATCTCCTCAACTTTCTCGCAAAGCGCGGTCTTGGCCGCGAGGTTATCCTCCTGCTGCTTCTTTATGCCTTCGTAGAACCCCTGATATTTCCTGTTGATTACGGCCGTGGCCGCCTTGAAGCGGTTCCATATGTCATCCCTGTACTCCTTCGCCACCGGTCCGTACTCCTTCCACTGCTCGTGAAGTTTCTGGAGCGCCTTGAATGCATCGACGACATTCTCGTTTTCGGCAAGTTTCTCGGCAGCCTCGCAGAATTTCTCCTTCACCTCGAGATTCTTCCTGAAATCGAGGTCACGGAGTTCGCGGTTGATCTGCACCATGTCGTAGAAC
>CAVFTG010000058.1:3313-10796 GCA_963625415.1 Barnesiella intestinihominis | reverse complement strand
ACCCGTGAGGTTCTCTGCGCCATCGACCTTGACACGGTGATGTCCGCCACTGTTCTCAACGATGTGGGTGACGCTCTGCGCTGCTACACCAACACCGGAGCGGAGGACGCGCAGGATCTTTCGACCGTTTCGATGTCCATAGAGATGTTCACGGCATACATCCGTGGCTATCTTTCCGAAATGGGCTCCTCCCTTTGCCCGGCGGAACTCGACAACCTCGCTTTCTCCGGCCGCTTCATCACTTTCGAGCAGGTTCTCCGTTTCCTGATGGACTATCTCGACGGCGACACCTACTACAAGACGAAATATCCGGAACACAACCTTGTCCGCGCCCGCGCCCAGTACAGACTTCTCCAGTCGATGGAGGCGCAGTTCCCGCAGATGTGCGAAGTGGTCGCATCCCTGCGGGGGTGAGACTTATCCGTGCTGTTCCAGAGCCTGCTCCAGCACAGTGCGGAGGTCGTCTCCCTGATTGTAGTGCACCGCTCTCATTCCGTTGCGGAGCGCCGCCTCGACATTGGCGGGGGAGTCGTCGATGAACAGCATCTCTTCAGCCGGGAGCGGAGTTTCCGGAGTGCCGGACAGTCTTCCGATTTCACGGATGGTCTCCTGGAAAATCCCGTCCCCGGGCTTCAGCAGCCGCATCTCGTAAGAGAGAAACATCTTCTTGAACACGCTTTCGAGAGGAAGGCCTTTGCGGGCAAACTCCTCCCGGGCGAAAGGCATGCACATCGCGTTGTTGTTGCTGAGCATATAGAGTTCGTACCGTGTGCTCAACTCCTTGATCAGTTGAACTTTGTATGGCTCCAGCCCGATGAGGAAATGCCTGAACGCAGAGATTACGTCCTCCCTTGTCTTTCCCGGAGCGGACATCTCCAGCACGCCGGCATAGAACTCGTCAGGGGTGATCGCCCCCTCCTCGAGCCGCATGAACAGGCCTTTCTGATGACACGGGCCTACGAATTCCGCAACCCGCTCGAATCCGAGGTCTTCACGGCAGGCCTTGAAACATGCCTCCAGATCCAAATCGAGAAGAACCCCTCCCATGTCGAAAACAATCGCCTTGACCGAATTTGCCATATAAATATGTTATGTGATATGAATAATGTCGCGGAAACCGCCTTGCGGTGCAAAGATAGTCAGAAACTTTTGCATTATTCGGAAAATAATTCATATATTTGCAGTCCGTTCAGAAATGACGGAAAAGCGGGTGTAGCTCAGTGGTAGAGCATCGGCTTCCCAAGCCGAGGGCCACGAGTTCGATCCTCGCCACCCGCTCGAAACGATTGACAGGCGATTATGTCAACGAAGAAAACATATCCCCGAAGATTCACGCTCTGAATGCCGTGTCTTCGGGGATTTATTTTGACATAACATAATGTATGACAATATGAAGCGTTTATTTTTCATTGCGGCGGCGGTGGTTGCCGCGCTCGTCTCCTCCTGCTGCGGGCAGAAGTATGAGACGGTCAAAAACGACCCGATGCACACGCGGATCTACACGCTCGACAACGGACTCAAGGTCTATATGAGCGTAAACAGGGAAACCCCGAGAATCCAGACTTACATCGCAGTGAAGGTCGGAGGAAAGAACGACCCGGCCGAGACGACGGGACTCGCCCACTATTTCGAGCACCTGATGTTCAAGGGGACGGAGCAGTTCGGAACGAGCGACTATGCGGCCGAGAAGCCTATGCTCGACGAAATCGAGAACCTTTTCGAAGTTTACAGGAAGACGGCCGACGAGGGGGAGAGGGCGAAGATATATCACCGGATTGACTCCGTCAGCTACGAGGCGTCGAAGATTGCCATTCCGAACGAATATGACAAACTCATGTCGATGATCGGGGCGGAGGGGACCAACGCCTTCACTTCGACGGACGAAACGGTGTATGTCGAGAACATCCCTTCAAACCAGATTGAGAACTGGGCGAAGATTCAGGCGGACAGGTTCCGGCATCCGGTAATCCGGGGATTCCACACTGAACTTGAGACGATTTATGAGGAAAAGAACATGTCCCTGACCAAAGACGGTCGCAAGATGTATGAGGCCGTGCTTTCGGCTCTTTTCCCTCACCATCCTTACGGGACGCAGACGGTTCTCGGGACGCAGGAGCATCTGAAGAACCCTTCAATCACCAACGTGAAGGCCTACCATAAGACCTGGTATGTGCCGAACAACATGGCGATATGTCTTTCCGGCGACTTCGACCCGGACGAGATGCTGTCAATAATCGAGAAATACTTCGGAGACATGCAGCCGAATCCGGAACTTCCGAAACTCGAGTTCGCGCCCGAGACTCCGATTGCCGAACCCATCGTGCGCGATGTCTATGGTCTCGAGTCCGAGTATGTCTATCTCGCATGGAGGCTTCCGGCCGCCGCTGACAAATCGAACGATGTCGCTGAAATCGCGTCTTCAATCATCTACAACGGAAAGGCCGGAATGCTCGACCTGAACGTGAACCAGCAGCAGAAGGTGATGATGTCGGCTGGTTTCTGCAGCAATATGCCCGATTACGGAATGTTCATGATGATCGGTTATCCGAAGCAGGGACAGACGCTTGAGGAAGTCCGAGACCTGCTTCTCGAACAGGTGGCGGAACTCCGCGAGGGCGATTTCGACGAAGAACTCATCACGGCTTCGGTCAACAATTTCAAGAAAGACTATATGGCTTCGCTTGAAGACAACTCGCAGAGGGCTATGAGCTATGTCAACGCCTTCATCAACGGCGAGGACTGGGCGGACTGCGTCGGAAAGTTCGACCGCTGCTCCAAAGTGACGAAGGAGGATGTCATCGCATGGGCGAACGAGTATCTCGGCGAGGACAACTATGTGGCAATCAACAAGAGACAGGGCGAGGACAAGAGCGTGAAGAAGATTTCCGCACCGAAAATCACGCCGATCGTGACCAACCGCGACCTTCAGTCCGGTTTCCTCGCTGAAATCCAGAACACCGAGGTCAAGCCGATTGAGCCTGTATTCGTCGATTTCAAGAAGGAGATGTCCGAGTCTGCGCTTGCCGACGGGATTGACATGCTCTACAAGAAGAATGAGACCAACGGCCTGTTCAACCTCGAATATGTGTTCGACATCAACCGCGAGCAGGATCCGGAACTTTCAATAGCCCTTGACTACATTTCCTACCTCGGAACGGCGACGAAGAGCCACGATGAGATTGCCAGGGAACTCTACGACCTTGCGGCCGACTACAGCTGCTCCGTGGGCAACACGAGGACTTATGTCACGATGAGCGGACTCGGAGAGTCGATGAAGGACGTGATGGAGATTGTCGAGGACGTGATTTACAACGCCGTTGGCGACGATGAGATTCTCGATGAGCTCAAGTCGGACATTCTCAAGAGCCGCGCCGACAACAAACTCAGCCAGCAGTCCTGCTTCCGTGCACTTCAGCGCTACACCATGCTCGGAGGCGAGTCCATCCGCAGGGGGACGCTTTCCGACGAGAAGATTCTTTCCCTCACTTCAGAGGAGCTGCTTGCCAAGGTCCGCGGACTTTTCGACAAAAAACATGAGGTGGTCTATTACGGACCGGATTCCGAGAAGTCCCTCAAGGCGGCTCTTGCCGAGATCCATGTCAAGGACAAGGCTCTTGAGGACACCGGGATTCTCTGGCCGGAGTATCTGACGACCGCCGAAAACTCTGTCGTGCTGGTGCAGTATGACGCGAAACAGCTCTACTACATCCAGAACTCCTGCGACGGCCGCCGCTTCTCTCCTGCTGCGGAGGCTGGCATAGATCTGTACAACAGCTACTTCGGCGGCGGAATGAACAGCATCGTGTTCCAGGAGATGCGCGAGGCGCGAGGTCTTGCCTACTCGGCATGGGCTTCGCTGATTTCCCCTTACTGCAAGGACGGGAAATATTGCTACTTCGCATTCATCGCCACCCAGAACGACAAGATGAAGCAGGCCATAGAGGCTTTCGATGACATCATCAACAATCTTCCGGAGTCCGAAGCCGCGTTCAAGATCGCAAAGGAGTCTCTCATCGCGACTCTCCGCACTTCCCGCACAATCGGCATGGGGGTTCTGAACAGCTACATCAGCTGCCGTGACCTCGGTCTGGCCGAGCCTCTCGACAGGGAAATCTTCGAAGCTCTCCAGAACATGACCTTCGAGGATGTGAAGGCCGTCCACTCCGAGTGGGTGAAAGACCGCCATTACACCTACGCCATTCTCGGCGACATCAAGGATCTCGACATCAAGTACCTCCGCACGCTCGGCCCGGTGAAGACCGTTTCGCTTGAAGAAATCTTCGGCTATTAGCGACGGGCGAATCAGAGAGCGGATTGCCGCGTTGCTCATCGCACTTTCGGAATCGGAACAAAATCACTGGAACGGTTAAACTCTCAGTTCTCGCCGGCAAGACAGAAGTCGAGGTCTTCGGCGAGCTGCTTCCTGTCGAGATTCTGGCCGATGAACACCAGTTTCTGCATGCGGTCGCCGTACTTCGGATCCCAGTCTTTCATGAAATCGGGATCCTGTGCGGCGATTTCTTTGAGGTCTTCCTCCGGCGCTGTCGCATACCATCTGCCGGCGGCCTTGAGCTGGAACTGCCGTCCTGCCTGTTCAAAAAGGTAGGACATGTCGGTGTCGTCGCTGAAGTAGCATAGACCTTTGGCGCGTATTATGTTGTGCGGCCATTTCTTTGCCACGAAATTGTCGAAGCGGTTCATGTCGAAAGCCGGCCGGCGGCAATAGACGAACGTCCCGATGCCGTATTCCTCGACCTCGCCGCCCTCATGCTCATGGTGGTGGTGATGGTGTCCATCGTCATCGTGGTGATGCCCGTCATTTCCGTGCTCCCCGCCGTGCTCGCTTTCGCGGGCCTCCTCTTCGGACAGTTCTATCCCCCTGGCCCAGCCTGCGGAGGCTGACACGCTGTCATAGTCGAAAAGGTGAGTGTCGAGCAGCCTGTCAAGATCCACGTCCGCATAATCGCACTCGATGATTTCCGCCTTCGGCTGAAGTTCGCGTATGATGCTCTTTATCCGTTCGAGTTCTTTCGGAGAGACTTCTGAGGCCTTGTTGAGAAGAATGGTGTTGCAGAATTCAATCTGCTGAATCACAAGATTTTCGATATCCTCTTCATCGATATCCTTCATTACGAGGGTGTCACCGCAGTCGAACTCGCTCTGCATTCTCATCGCATCGACGACTGTCACGATGTTGTCGAGCCGGCAGATCCCGTACTTGGTGTAAGGCCCCCCGAATGTCGGTATGCTGCATATCGTCCGCGCAATCGGCTCCGGTTCGCATATCCCGCTGGCCTCGATGACGATGTAGTCGAATTTCTGCATCTTCATGAGTTCGAAAATCTGCTCAATCAGGTCAGTCTTGAGCGTACAGCAGATGCAGCCGTTCTGGAGAGCCACGAGACTTTCATCCTTCTTTCCGACAACACCGCCCTTCTGGATGAGATCCGCGTCGATGTTCACTTCTCCGATGTCATTGACAATCACGGCGAAACGTATGCCTTTCCTATTTGACAGAATCCTGTTGAGGAGCGTCGTCTTGCCGCTTCCGAGGTAACCGGTGAGCAGGAGCACCGGAATTTCTTTCTTTTCCATATTGTCTGGTGTTTTTTTTCAATATCAAAATCCGTCCTGCCGCGTCAAAGTCTGTGCCTTTTTCCTGTTTTTGTGTCCTCATATATGCTGCGGGTAATCAAAAAATTCTTATCTTTGCAGTCCTGTTCGTCCGGACGGGCTGCCTTGCGGCGGTGAAGCGTCACGGTGAAGAGTGACAGGTTCTGATGCCTCCGTAGTTTAATGGATAGAATTTCAGATTCCGGTTCTGACGGTTGCGGTTCGATTCCGCACGGGGGTACAAAAAAGAAAAAGAGAGGAAGACTTTTCAGTCACCCTCTCTTTTTCTTTTTTGTACCCCCAGTCACTTCGTGACAGCCCATGGGGGCACTGGGAACCGTATTCCCAAGACCCGCCGTGATTCCGGCCGAGCCTTCGGCTTTCCATGCCTGCTACTCGTCAGTGCCCGGCAGCAGACCCGCAAGTGTCATGACGTCAATGAAATTGTTGACGGTCAGTTTCGTGGAGCTGAGACTCTTGAGGGTGTACTTGTATGTCTGGGAATCTTCCGTGTAACTTATCGTTATCGAGTCGTCGCTGAGATCGGTGTAATCGACATCGGTCTTCTCCGTCTTTCCGTCAACGGTGACAGCGAATTCGAACTTGCCTTTCGTCGCATCTGCCGGGGTTGCGGTGTAGTCGAATGTTATGCCGATGCAGTCGTTGGCTTTCAATGAGTTGAGCAGAACCGTGACTTCCTCCGGAACAGTTATGCCCTGTGCGGGAAGGCTCGCAATCAGCACTTTCATCATGCCGAGCAATTCGGTGTCAAGCAGCACTCCCGCATTTCCTTTTCCGTTCCCGTCGAATTTCACGATGGCATTGACTTTCTTCGTCGCAATCTGGTTTTTGACGGTCTCGGGAAGACTACCCAGAATTTCGTCGATGGTCGTGCCGTCAAGATCTTCCAGAACTTCGCTGACCGCGACATTCTCGGCCACCCATGTGTTGACATACTTGGAATTGTTGCTCTCCTCAGGATTCTCATCCTTGTTGCATGATGATGCCAGCACCATTGCCAGCGCCATCATCGAAATTGTAAGAAATTTTTTCATCACTACTGTTATTTTGTGTTTCTGAGGTTGCCCCATTACTCAAAATTCATTCCGGTGGCATGGGCTTCAGTCATTTTGTCATAAGCAGTTTCACGCGCATTTTATACAAAACCGCTCATGCGGGTCTGATATCCTCTCAGAAAAAGTCCTTCTAAAAAGTCGGCCGGGATTTCCGATTATTTTCGGAGAATGCGTAACTTTGCGGGATTTCAGGTAATCATGAGGTTGCTGGGAAACTGTTTTTTTTGAAGGTTTCTGAAAGAAAGGATGAGGACATGAGGGAATTCAAGGACATACGGATTGCGGTCGCCGGCACTGGCTATGTCGGGCTTAGCATCGCGACCCTGCTCTCGCAGCACCACAAGGTGACTGCAGTGGACATAATCCCCGAAAAAGTCGAGAAAATCAACAGGCGCGTCAGCCCGATACAGGACGAATACATAGAGAAATATTTCCGTGGGGAATTCGGCGAATGGGAAAAGACGGGAAAGCCTTGCAGCCTCAACCTTACGGCGACCACCGACGGTGCCGCAGCCTACTCTGACGCGGATTTCGTGGTCATCGCGGCTCCGACAAACTACGACCCGCAGAAGAATTATTTCGACACCCACTGCATCGAAGACGTGGTGGACATTGTCCTGAGCGTCAATCCGGACGCGGTGATGGTCATAAAATCGACGGTTCCGGTGGGCTACACGCGCAGTCTCTATGCGAAATACGCTCCGAAGTTCCGGACAGACCCGGCGCTGGAGGGGAAGAAGTTCAACCTGCTGTTCTCTCCGGAGTTCCTGCGCGAAAGCAAGGCGCTCTATGAC
>CAVFTG010000058.1:0-3303 GCA_963625415.1 Barnesiella intestinihominis | reverse complement strand
ATGACAACCTCTATCCTTCGCGCATCATAGTCGGCTATCCGGAGATACTCCCTTCCGACGTGGACAGGAAGTGGGACGAGGAGAATGCGGCGATAAACGCAATCGGAAACCCGGAGGCGGAAAGGCACGCGGGGACATTCGCCGCACTGCTTCAGGAGGGGGCGCTCAAAAGGGACATCGACAAACTCTTCATGGGCATGAAGGAGGCCGAAGCGGTGAAACTCTTCGCCAACACTTATCTTGCCTTGAGAATCAGCTACTTCAACGAGCTTGACACCTACGCGGAGATCAAGGGGCTCGACACCATGTCAATCATCAGGGGCGTATGTCTCGACCCGCGCATAGGCATGCACTACAACAATCCATCCTTCGGATACGGCGGCTACTGTCTCCCGAAAGACACCAAACAGCTTCTGGCGAACTATTCGGATGTTCCGGAGAATCTCATCGGAGCCATCGTCGAAAGCAACCGCACCCGCAAGGACTACATCGCCGACGCGGTGCTCCGCAAGGTGGGCTACTACTCCGGAAACGGCCAGTGGGAGGCGGACAGGGAACACAGCTGCGTCATCGGCGTGTTCCGCCTGACGATGAAGTCGAATTCGGACAATTTCCGCCAGAGTTCGATTCAGGGAGTGATGAAGCGCATAAAGGCGAAGGGGGCGGAGATAATCATCTATGAACCGAGCCTCGGGGGCGGAACGACTTTCTTCGGCTCCGCCGTCGTCAATGACCTTGACGCGTTCAAGTCCCGGAGCGATGCGATAATAGCCAACCGCTACGACTCCTGTCTCGACGATGTCCGGGACAAGGTCTATACGAGGGACATATTCGGAAAGGATTGAGGCTCCGTCTCCGAACGGTTCGAAAACGAGAAAAATCCGACAATGCTTGAATACAACATAAATCTCGAAGGAAAGACGGTTCTCGTGACCGGAATGGCCGGATTCATCGGAGGCCGCCTTGCCGCGAGGCTTCTTGAAGACTTCGCAGGGGTGAAGGTCATCGGGGTGGATTCCCTCAACGCCTACTACGACGCCCGTCTCAAATACGCCCGTCTGGCCGGTCTGGGTTTTACTCCGGAAATCATCCCCGGAGACTCCGGATCCGGTTCTGATACCGGTTCTGATACCGGCTCCGCAGAGTCCCGGAATGGGATTTCTCCGTTTGCGGAAGGAAAGGAATACCGCAGCGTGAAATACCCCGGCCGCTGCATGTTCCTCAAAATGGACATTGCTGACAAGAGCGGGATTGACGGACTTTTCTCCGCATATGACATCGACATCGTTGTGAACCTCGCGGCCCAGGCCGGAGTCCGCGGCTCCATATCCGATCCGGACGCATACGTCGCGAGCAACATCACGGGTTTCTACAATATCCTCGAAGCCTGCCGTCACCACAAGGTCGGGCATCTTGTCTATGCAAGCTCATCCTCGGTCTATGGCGGCAACGTCAAGATTCCGTATTCGACAGATGACAAGACGGACAGTCCGTTGAGCCTCTACGCCGCCACGAAGAAGAGCGGCGAGCTTCTCGCCCACGCCTACAGCAAACTCTACGACATCCCTTCCACGGGTCTGCGCTTCTTTACGGTTTACGGCCCGGCCGGCCGTCCGGACATGGCCTATTTCAGTTTTACGGACAGTCTTGTAGGGGGCGGGAAGATAAGAATCTTCAACTACGGCAACTGCCTCCGGGACTTCACCTACATCGACGACATCGTCGAGGGCGTGGTCCGGGTGATGCGGCATGCGCCGGAACGCCGGGTCGGAGAGGACGGTCTGCCGGTTCCTCCATATAAGATATATAACATAGGCAACAGCCATCCGGAGAACCTTCTCGATTTCGTGGACATCCTCCAGAGCGAACTTGTCCGTGCGGGAGCGCTTCCCCGGGACTATGATTTCGCCGCGCACAGGGAACTTGTCCCCATGCAGCCGGGAGACGTTCCGGTGACTTATGCCGACACCGCTCCGCTTGAGGAGGATTTCGGCTTCAGACCGTCCACCCCTTTGCGGGAGGGGCTGCGGAAGTTCGCTGAATGGTATGCCGGCCGCCGGGGAACGGCCGTGGAGGCTTCAGGTGACAAATGAAACTTTTTGCGGGAACTGCATGAAAATGGAAAAATCACAGAACAGATTCGCCCTTGTGACCGGAGCGTCGTCCGGGATGGGGCTTGAATATGCGAAACAGCTGGCGGCGAAAGGCTACAACATCATCGTCGTAAGCAACAGGGACGAGGACAACCGGAAAGTCGCCGGGATGCTCGCCGGGGAATATGGAGTCGAGGCTGTCCCGTATTATGCCGACCTTTCGGAATCCGGGAACTGTCAGGCCCTGTACGACTGGACCATGGAACAGGGATATGTAATCGACATTCTCATAAGCAACGCCGGGATGCTTGTGTGGAACAAACTCGAGAACACCCCGGCGCGCAAGGTCGACCTCATAGTCGGAGTACACTGTCTCGCGACGACGCACCTCTGCCGGCTGTTCGGCGCGGACATGAAGGCGCGTGCGCTGGCTCTTTCCGAATCCCGTGTCAAGGCGGTAGAAAAAGCCGGGGCGAAGCCGGGAAGCCGCAAGGCCCGGCGTGCGGGGAAATTGCGGAAAGGGGAGTGCGGACACATCCTGATCATGTCTTCGCTCGCCGCCTATCTTCCCTATCCCACCATCTCGACCTACTCCGCCACGAAAGCCTACTCGAAGAGTCTCGGCACCTCCCTCTGGCACGAGCTGCGCGGCTTCGGGATAAGCGTCACCACAGTCTGCCCTTCGGCAGTCGACACCCCTCTCATAACGCTCGCCCCCAATCTCCGAAGACTGGCCCACAGGCTCGGCGTGATGATATATCCGCAGACTCTCGTGCGCGGCGCCCTCAAAAAGATGTTCCGGGGGAGGCGCATCTACATTCCGACCGTCATCGCGAAACTTGCCGTGGTCTTCTGCAGCCTGCTTCCGCAGCATTGCGTCGGCTGGATCTGCCGCATACCTGTTCTCAAACGTCTTTTTGACGAGGTGTGACCGCATCAACTTCAAGACAACTGCGGGCTGCGACAGCCCTGAAAAATTCCAAACAGCATCTGATGATTACAGTACCATATCAACTTATAAATCTGGGACTGCGGATTCTTTCATTCCGTCCCCGCGTTTCATTGAACATCGCATCCCGCGACCCAAAACTGGCGAGCGACCGCTCTCTGAGGAGAATCCTGTGGAAAGCTCGGAACACCGCCTACGGGCGCGAGCACCATTTCCGCACGATACTCAAGGCGCGGACTCCGGAGGCTCTTTTCCGGATGT
>CAVFTG010000057.1:0-10812 GCA_963625415.1 Barnesiella intestinihominis | reverse complement strand
CATCGTAGCCGAGCGACTCGAAGATGCGGCGCACGATGCGGTTCTTGCCGGAGTGTATCTCGATGCCCATCTTGCGGTGGTCATTCTCCTCGATGTAGTCGAGCGCGTCCGCCGCGACTTCGCCGTCGGAGAGGGTCACGCCCGAGAGAATCTTGTCATAGTCCTCCTGCGTGAGGTCCTTGTCGAGCGAAACCTGATAAATCTTCTTCTTGTCGTAGGCCGGATGCGTGAGCCTCTCGGCAATCTCCCCGTCGTTGGTGAACATCAGCACTCCGGTGGTGTTCTTGTCGAGACGGCCGACAGGGAAGACCCTCGCCGTGCATTTTTTCAGGAGTTCCATCACGGTCTTCTCCGCGTGCGGGTCGGAAGTCGTGGTCACGAAGCCCTTCGGTTTGTTCATCACGATATAGACCTTCTCCTCTCCGTGAAGCCTCTCACCGTTGAAGCGCACGTCGTCCTTGGTGACATTGATTTTTGTCCCGAGTTCGGTCACCACGCTTCCGTTCACGGTCACGCAGCCGGCGAGGATGAAATTGTCGGCTTCGCGCCTCGAGCATATTCCGGAATTTGCGATGTACTTGTTCAGACGGCATTCCTCCTTGAACGGGATTGCGACATTGTCGTTGTCCGAGAGCCTCTCCTGCTCAAATTCCTTTCTCCTGTTTATCATCTGTCCGATTCCGCTCTCGTCCTCGGAGCGGAACATCGGCTTCGGCGCAGGACGCTTCCTGCCTTTTTCGAATCCCGGTTTCGCGGCCTTCTTGAATCCCGGTTTCCTGTCTCCGTTGAACGAAGGCTTCCTGTCCCCTCCGAACGAAGGCTTTCTGTCCCCGTAGGAGCGGCGCTCCCCGTAAGGTCTCTCACCATCCTCACGGCGCGGCTGCCTGTGTTCTCCGTAAGGCCTCTCTCCGCCGAACGAAGGTTTCCTGTCCCCATAGGAACGGCGTTCTCCGTAAGGTCTCTCCCCTCCGAACGAAGGTTTCCTGTCCCCATAGGAGCGGCGCTCCCCGTAAGGTCTCTCACCATCCTCACGGCGCGGCTGTCTGTGCTCCCCATAAGCTCTTCCGCCTCCGGCCGAAGGTCTCCTGTCTCCATAGTTTCTTCTTTCGTCTCCGTAAGATTTTCTTTCTCCATAGGGACGGCGTTCACCCCTGTCGGCGAATGTCTCCCTGCTGTCAGATGACGTGATGTACGGGCGATCCTCCCTTTTTCTCGTGACTATGCGTCGTCTTCCGCCATTCTCTGAGCGTGACCTGTAAGGTCTTGATTCGTTGCTGCCGTACTCCCTACGGCCTTCAGCGCTGTGGTCGTTGCCACCTCTTTCGTTGTTCTCCATTTTCTTTGCCTTCCGGCGTTTAAGATTAAATATTCCTGACTTCACGTCAGCCTGATATTGATTGTTTTATTTTAATTTGAATATATATGTTATCGTCCCGTATTGTTTCATCTTCGTCACGTCAGCCGTCGGATCGAATCTGGCCTCCATCGCGGCGTTCCTTGCCGCGTTCCACAGAGTCTTGTCGGTGACTGTCGTTCCGTCGTCCCCGGGGATGGCCTCAATGACCCTTCCCGTCTGATCCACCGCGATTCTGACAACGACCGTGCCTTCCTTCTGCGTATTGTAGACCGGTCTGGCGAGATGCCCCACGACGCTGCGCCCCTTGAGCCTCGCGTTCGGCTCGCCGGAAACTTTCCCGCGTTCGACATTTCCGCCTGCATGCCCGGTCTCAAGGCGGTCGGAAGTCTCTCTCGCGGTCTGAGGGGCGAGCGTGTCCTTGGCCTCCGGATTGTCGGCGGCATGGAACAGCGCACGGCGGTTTATTTCCTTCTCCCGCTTCGGCTCGTTCACCTCCACGTCCCCGTCCGGCCCCACGGTCGCTTCCTGCGCGAGGTTCTGTTTCGTACCCTCCATCTGCGCTCTGGACATCTTCACGATTTCGTCCGGTCTTGTCCTGTCAGGCTCCGGCGACTTCACCCGCGTCCGGCTCCGGTTCCTTTCCGGCTTCACCTGCTGGACTTCCACTTCGTCGAAGTCAATCAGAATCTCCTCCCTCTCCGGAGGCGGAGGATCGAGATAGGTCATTCCGGCAAAGCACGCGCAGGACAGCGCCACGGCATGAACCGCCAGAGTCAGCCCTATTCCGGCCGCCCGCGACAGCTTCCGCTGCTTCTCCCTGTCCTGTCTGTACTCTTCCATATTACATTACTTTCGTATGTCGTAATATTTCACGGAATTTTACATCACTCCGGTCTTGTCGCCATAATCACTTTATAATGGTTCCGCTTGGCGATGTTCATCACCCGCACGACTTCCCCCACATGCACCGTCTCGTCAGCATAAATCGAGAAAGTCGGGTCGCTCTCGCCCTGCAGCAGGTCAATCAGGTCGTCCTCCACCTCGGCGAAAGGCACGGGATTCCTGTCCCCGTTTATGTGGAAAGTGTACTCCCCGTTTCCGTGGTCGGCAATCGAAACGCTCACCGTCGCCTTCGCCGAAACCTGTCCCGTACTTTTCGGGAGCAGGAGCTTAAGCGCGTTCGGGCTTATCAGCGTCGATGTGACCAGAAAGAATATGAGCAGCAGGAACACGATGTCAGTCATCGATGACATCGAGAATCCGGACTCCACCTTTGTCGTTCTCCTTATAGCCATAGTCTCTTTTTCTAAGAAGCTCTTAATCCCTTATGGAAGCTGTCAGTCCCGCGAACCGTTTTCCGCCGGCTCGTGCAGCAGATCCATGAAGTCGATTGTGACGGACTCCATCTTGAACACGAGGTTTGAAATCTGCGAGGTCAGGTAGTTGTAGGCGAAATATGCGAGGATGCCGACGACAAGACCGCCTACGGTGGTGACCATCGCCTCATAGATTCCTCCGGAGAGGAGGGATATGTCTATGTTGCTGCCTGCGGTGGACATGTTGAAGAATGCCCGTATCATGCCCGTCACCGTCCCGAGGAATCCGATCATCGGAGCTCCTCCCGCAATCGTGGCAAGCATCGGCAGCCCCTTTTCGAGTTTGGCGACTTCCACGCTGCCCGTGTTCTCCACCGCCGTCTGTATGTCCTGGAGAGGCCGTCCAATCCTTTCGATACCCTTTTCGACAAGCCTTGCCGAAGGAGTGTCATATTTCTGACAGAGCGAAACCGCCGACTTGATCTTGCCCTCATGTATGAGGTCTCTGATTTCATTCATGAAGTTCTTTTCCGTCTTTCCTGCCCTGTGAATCATCCACCATCTGCTGGCGAAGATGTAAACGGCTATGATTGAGAGCAGAAGCAGCACAATCATCAGCCATCCGCCGGCCTTGGCCAGTTCGAAGTAAGACATTTTGACCTCCTGCTGCACAGGAGCCGCCACGACCTCCGAAACCGTCGCAGCCGTGTCCGCAATGCTCTGAAGTAAGCTTAATGACATATCGTGAAATTTTAAATTTTCCGTAAAAAACAAATAACCCGCAAAGATACAAAAAAATCTCGGATATGAAACTTCAGACCTCCGGCTGGCTTCAGACGGCTTCTAAGGCGTGATTTTTGCGGCTGTTTTCCGCCTTTTTGGGCGGATTGTCCCGATTGATTCGGTTCATCCTGTCTGCAAGTAGTGTAACAGTGTTATAGAATTGACTTTATGAAAAGCAGATTTTTGGTCGTGCCGGTGCTGTGCTGCCTGGCGATGGTCTCCTGCGCCGTGGAACCGCTTGAAAACGATGCGGATGCGGGTGGGGCGGAAAGCAAGATTGTCAACCCGTCGGCTTCCGACGTGAGCGGGAATGTGCTTCTGTTCTATGCCGGAAACCTCTCCGATGCGCAGATTGACAGTCTCGGGGCGGCGGCCGGAGCGGCTTCCGTCGCCCATCTGTTCGACCTCACGCGGGGCGACGTGCAGCTGAAGCGCCGCTGCGGGCTTCACAATTGGTACGAGGCCGTGTTCGAGGACGGCTCGCAGCTCGGAACAGCGGCTGAAGTCCTTGCATCTTCCGCGGGAGTGCAGAGAGTCCAGTTCAATGAGCGTTATCAGAAGTGCTCGGTGGGAGACCCCAAGCCGTATGTGCCGTCTCCGGCGACCAAAAGCATTGCGGAGGCTTCCTTCAACGACCCTTATGTAAAAGACCAGTGGTCATACGACAACACCGGCGACACAGGCGTGGCTCCGACCGCGAGGGAGGGTGCCGACATCAACGTCAAACAGGCGTGGACGCTCTGCGCGGGCAATCCGGATGTAATAGTCGCGGTTCTTGACGAGGCCGTCCAGTGTGACCATCCTGATTTGGCGGCGAACATCTGGACAAATCCGAATCCGACCAAGAACGACCTCCACGGATGGAATTTCGTGGACAACAGCGAAGATCTTGACTGGGACGGCTTCAATAATTCCGGTCACGGCACTCATGTGGCCGGCACGGTGGCCGCAGTGAACAACAACGGAGCCGGAGTCTGCGGAATCGCCGGGGGAACAGGGAACGGCGACGGCGTGAAAATCATGTCATGTCAGATTTTCAGCGGCGGGTCAGGCAGCTCGACTGCGAGCGCCAAGGCTTTTGAGTATGCCGCCGACAACGGAGCCTGCATCGCGCAGTGCTCATGGGGATACGACCCGATGTCTTTCTCCGGCGGTGACGAAGGGTACGCGAGAGCCAATAAGGCTGAAGTGGACGCGATAAATTTCTTCATCGCCACGTCAAACTGCAGCGCGATTGACGGGGGTCTTGTCATTTTTGCCGCCGGAAACGAGAGCACGGAGCAGGCAGGTTATCCGGGTGCTCTCCAGCAGTGCATTTCCGTATGTTCCGTCGGATCGGACGGACTTCCCGCCTACTACACCAACTTCGGACCGGGCTGCAATGTCACCGCTCCGGGCGGCGAGTACTACACCGGCGGAAAAACCGACGGAGATGAGGGCGCGATACTGTCCACGATGCCGACGAAAACGATAGAATACCAAAGGGACGGAAAGATTGAAACGACTCCGACGGATTACGGGTATATGCAGGGGACTTCCATGGCCTGTCCGCATGTCAGCGGAGTCGCCGCTCTCGGGCTTTCATACGCCCTCAAGCAGGGCAGGCATTTCACCAACGAGGAGTTCAAATCCATACTTCTGTCTTCCGTGTACGGGTTTGACAGCCGTCTGAACGGGAGCAAGACAACGAGGGTGGGCAATTACATCGGTTCGATGTCGCTCAGTGGATTCCGCAAGAAAATGGGAACCGGAGCCGTTGACGCGTGGAGTCTCTATATGCAGATTGACGGAACACCTTCCGTATTGGCCACTGTGGGAAATGCCCAGAACCTCGACCTTTCCGACTATTTCGGAGGCAACTCGTCCAATCTGACCTATACCTCAGTCGAGATTCTTGACAACGGCTCGGAAGTCCTCGGGCTTTCAGAGGAGCCGCAGGTGAAGTACGGAAAACTCTACCTGACCCCGACAAAGGCGGGATGCGCACGGGTCGTCATCACTGCGGTGGCCGGCGGCTCCCTTCCTACGGACAGCGAGCCTGGCGGTATTGAAATCAGCAGGACGGTGTCCATAATCGCCCGTCCGGAGAAAGCCTCCAACGGCGCATGGCTGTAAGGAGCGGGCGTGCGGTTTGGTGGAAGAAAGACAGGCCGGCCGTGTGCCGGATCGGTCATCTGTAAGACTTTAATTTGACATGAGGCAATGAAAAATATAAAGAAGATATTCGTTCTCTGCGTGACAATGGCAGTCCTTTCGGCCTGCGAAAAAGAAAAAGCCGTCAGTCTTGACGTAATCCATGGAGAATGGCGACTTGAAAGCTGGTACGGTCAGCCGGCCGGAGAAGGAGATGTCCCGGCCGACGTCTATCTCTCCTTCTCCGCGGACGGGACATTCGAGTTGTACCAGAAGCTTGGAGAGGCGGGGCATTACACCGCATTCTACGGCATTTACGCCCTCAATCAGGATGGTCTGCTCAGCGGCACTTACAGTGATGAGAAATCATGGGGCGGAGCTTACGATTTCTCCGTCGAAGGCGACCGTCTGACTCTGGAGAATCCGGAAGCGGCGGGACTGGGAGTCTGCGTCTATGTCCGCACGACCATTCCGGACTCCGTCATAAAAGATGCTGAGGACTATGGCACGAAGTCATTCTCCGGAGAAGGAATCCCGGCGGCGGCTTCCGGGAAGCCCCTGTTGTAAAAACCAGGGGAATCAAGTCTTAAAGGTGCGTCAGGGGCGGCAGCCTCACACGGCTTGCGACTCAGGCAAAACCGCAGCAACCTTATGGTTGTGAGGATTTTGTCAAGGAGTGTAACGCGGCAGTTCGCCTTTTAAGCCTGCCGCCTCAAGGATTCGACGAGGCGGTCTATACGGTGCAGCTCGCGCGGAATCTGAATGCTCTGCGGACAATGTTCGACGCACTGTCCGCACCCGATGCAGCGG
Organism: Barnesiella intestinihominis; assembly: GCA_963625415.1. GTDB lineage: Bacteria > Bacteroidota > Bacteroidia > Bacteroidales > UBA932 > Cryptobacteroides. The sequence continues at coordinate 4,413 of CAVFTG010000057.1, read as the reverse complement.
TTCGCCTGCCGGATCTTCTCTACGCTGCGGCCGTAGCTGACGAGATAGGCACGGCGGGCTTTTCTGTACGCCTTCATCTCTCCGGCATAATCCTCATCGTTCTCTTCCGGCGGCGGAACCACAAGTCCCGCGTTCACGCACTTGTTGTAGTGCAGAAGAATGGCCGGGATGTCAATCCCGTAAGGGCAGGGCATACAGTATTTGCAGTCGTTGCAGGGCACTGTCGGGTAGCTGTGAATCAGATCCGCGACTTCTTTCAGGAATGTAATGTCATCCGCGGTCAGCGTCTTCAGCGGAGAATAGGTCTTCAGGTTGTCCTGCAGATGCTCCATATAGGTCATTCCGCTCAGTACGCAGAGCACCCCTTCCGGTGACCCCGCGAAGCGGAACGCCCATGAGGCGACGCTTGAGGCCGGGTCGCGTTCCTTGAGTTTTGCGGCGACATTGTCCGAAACCTTGGCCAGACGGCCTCCGAGCAGCGGCTCCATAATCGTCATCGGGATGTTCCTTGCGTGCAGCTGTTCATAGAGATAGGACGCGTTGGTGTTCCTTCCGGAGGCATAGTCCCAGTCGAGATAGTTCAGCTGAATCTGAACGAAGTCCCAGTGATATTTTTCGTGGGTCTTGAGCAGTTCGTCGAAAATGTCCTTGTTCCCGTGGAAGGAGAAGCCCAGATGCCGGATCCGCCCCGCCTCGCGCTCCTTCATCAGAAAGTCGAGCATCCCGTTCTTCACATAGCGGTTCTCGAAGTCCTCGACGCTGCGCCCTATGCTGTGCAGGAGGTAGTAGTCGATGTAATCCGTGCGGAAGTTCTCGAATGACTTGCGGTACATCAGCAGGGAGTTCTCCCTCGTCCAGTTGCTGAAATTGGAGAGTTTGGTGGCGATGAGATAGGACTTCCTCGGGTGGCGGCTCAGCGCGAGTCCGGTCGCCGCCTCGCTCTGCCCCTGAAGATAGACGGGGGAGGAGTCGAAGTAGTTGATGCCGTGGGCGAGCGCGTAGTCCACAAGCTCGTTCACTGAGTCCTGGTCGATTATGTCCTTGCCGTTTTCATCCTTTTTCATCTGCCAGCGCATGCAGCCGTAGCCGAGCACGCTGACTTTCTCCCCGGTTTCCGGGTCGGTTCTGTAAGTCATTCCGCCTTCGCCGCCGTTTTCCTCCGCGCCGGAGCCGTGACTGCCGTTTCCTCCGTTCCCGTCACCGCTTCCCGTCCCGCAGCCGGTCACCAGACCCGCCGCAGCCGTCGCGGCTGTACCCGCCATTGCAGCGGCTGCAGCGGCGCTCCCGCCCACTTTTATGAATTCTCTTCTTTTCATGATGCCGAAGATGTTTTGAAATCAAGGTTTGTTTACAGTTCGCGGTGGACATTATGCCCCTCCACCCGGATTGCGCTCAGCGGAGCGGCCGGGCAGTTGTACTCGCAGGCTCCGCAGCCTATGCAGCGCTCCTCGTTCACGGACGGAATCCTGACGGAATCCTTGCCGGCGGCATCGCTTGCTGACAGATTCCCGCCGGATGCTCCGACAGCCGTGTCCTTGCGCACCATCCTTATCGCTCCCGCCGGGCAGTGTCTCGCGCAGTTCCCGCACTTGACCCCTTCGGCATCGGCGACACAGAGGCTGTAGTCCACGACGGCGTGCCCGATCTGGATGGAGGACTTCTCCTCGCGGCTCACCGGGGCAATCGCTCCCGCAGGGCAGACAGACGAACATTCCGTGCACTCCGGGCGGCAGTAGCCTTTCTCGTAGGACATCTCAGGCTGCATCAGAGTGTCAAGGCTCAGGGACGGCCTGAGCACATGGCTCGGACAGGCCGAGACGCAGAGCTGGCAGGCTATGCAGTGGTCGGAGAAATGTTTCAGGCTTCCGGAGCCGGCCGGCTTGAGAGAGATCCCCCTCTTCGGGGCTTTCTTCTCCGGCAGCGTAATCAGCCCTCCGTCAACCTTCATCTGCTGTGCGGCGGCTTCAAGCGGTCGCGCCATTTCGGCCGCCGCCAGCGTTCCTGCGGCAAGTGCCGTGGTCTTGAGGAACTCCCTGCGCGTGCCGTTCTCAGGCTCACCGCTCCGGATTACATTCTCCCCGAATCGGAATCTGTACTGAATCGCTCCGTCGCGGCAGACTGAAATGCAGTCCAGACATACGACGCAGCGGCTGCGGTCAACCAGGTGGCTCTTCACGTCAATACAGGAGGATTTGCAGCGTTTTCCGCACAGCCCGCAGTTGCGGCATTTCGCAGTGTCAATCACCGGCGCGAAAAGGCTGAACCTCGACACGAGTCCGAGCAGCGACCCCACAGGGCAGATGCTGTTGCACCAGATCCGCCCCCATTTCCATGAAAGTACGGCGAGCAGCGCGAAGGTCACGGCCGCGACGGCGAGAGTCACCCCGCTTTTCACCCAGACCTCCGTCGTGTAGAATGCGTAGCTGTCGAAATGCTCCGCAATCATCGCGAACAGGTTGTTGCATCCGCGATAGACCGGAGCGAACAGTTCCGTGGCGATTCTTCCGTATGCGCTGTAAGGCGCAATAAGCGCGGCTATGGATGTCACTCCGAGCGCCATCGCCGCGATGAAGGCGGCAAGCACCCCGTAGCGCAGCACAGTCAGGGGCTTGCGGTATCTGAATCTGTAGAGATTCTTCTTTTTTGTCTTTCCGTGAATCCACGAGATTATGTCCTGCATCACGCCGAGAGGGCAGATGACGGAGCAATAGACCCTTCCCAAAAGCAGCGTCAGCAGCAGAAGTGCGGCGACGATGCCGAAATTCATCGCGAGCACTGCGGGAATGAACTGGACTTTCGCCATCCAGCCGAGCCAGAGATGCAGAACTCCCGTGAAATCGAGAAACAGCAGCGTGATTCCGGTGAAAAACACCGCTGCAAGAGCGATTCTTGTTTTTCTCAGCATTTTTGTAACCGTTTAGTCAGTTCTCAATCAGAATGTTCAGTCAAGAATGACCGCAAAACTACAAAAATGACAGAAAAACTACAAAAAAAATCGGGAAAACCGGAAGCCCGTGTCAATTCTCCGTTCCGGGTTCGGGCTTCCGGAATGTCGAGGCGTGTGAAAAACGCACGCCGTCTCCAAGAATCTGTCCTGAAAAATCAGGTCTCCGGAACAGCCCTAAGCCGCGCCGTCCTCCACCAATTCGAGCTTTGACGCGATTATGTCGGTGCTTGTCCGTTCGATTTTGTCGTTGCCGACATATTTCGAGTACCTGATTCTTCCGGACACATGCACGTTGCAGCCCTTCACGATTCTGTCAAGGTCGGCGATGTTCTGGCCCTCCCATGCCTCCACGTTGTGCCAGCATGTTTCGACGATGTTTTCCCCTTCCCTGTTGCGTGCGACCCTGTTGGTCACGAGCGAGAAATGGATCACTTTCCTGTCTCCCGCTTCCTGCAGCCTGACGTTCCCGACAGTTCCCTGCAGTTCCACTCTGTTGATTGTTTCCATGTTTCTGAATTATGATTTGTTTGTGCTTCAGGACGGCTTCCGGAAAACGCCCTTGCTGTCCGCGCCGGTTCAGGAGCTCTCTTCTCCGCCGCGTTCCGCAAAGTACTGCAAAATAGTTCTGAACGTCAAAGATTCACGGCCGACGGCGGACGATTTATTTCTGAATTCATATGTTTTTGCTTTTTTCATATGGACATGTGTCTTTTTCGGGAGAAAAGCGCGGGCTTGCGGAAGCCGGTTCCGCGCGGGCGGAGAAATCATGGATTCGTATAAAACATCAAAAAAGATAAAAATCTGATTCATGATTTATTGTGATGGGACCTCCATGCCTGCGATTCTCATTATATTCGCGGCAAAACGATTTCTTATGGGTTACGATTTCAACGACGGGGTCAACGGGTATGTGAAGCGCTGTCTGGAGTGCGGGGAGCCGCTTCCTTACGGACGCACGGACAAACTCTATTGCAGTGAATCCTGCAAGAACAGGTGGCACTATGTGGAGCGCAGGCAGAGCATCAGGAACAGATCCGATGTCATGAAAATCCTGGGACGCAACTATTCTGTCCTGCGTGATCTTCTTCACGAGAACATAATGAGCCTGGACATCACCCAGATGATTTTCAGGGGGTTCAACCCGGGCTACATGACAGGATGCCTGCGCCGGCCGCGCTACAGCGAGTGCAGCTGTTTCGACATACGCTACAACCTCACCGACAGCCGGATTTTCGCCATTTCCAGAATGTGAGAGGGATTTCGGGCGGCGCTTGTCGTGAAATTTTTCTAACTTTGCAGGTTCGTATCAAGATTGTATAGGTTCGTATCAAGATTGTATAAAGGATGAAAAAGTTTGTTTTTGCTGCGGGTCTCGCGCTCGCGACTGTCACTTCTTGTAATATGGAAAATCCGCTTTTGACGGAGTCGAAACTGCCTTATGGCGCTCCGCAGTTCGACAAAATCCG
>CAVFTG010000056.1:0-10831 GCA_963625415.1 Barnesiella intestinihominis | reverse complement strand
CCTCAAGCGTGATGGACTCGATGAGCTGCCCCGGAGCGAGATTCGCGAACTTGCGGTTCTCCCCCTCTCCTTTCTGGACATAAGGGCCGAATTTTCCGAACTTCGCCACGACAGGCTGCCCGTCTGAGGGGTCGGCGCCGAGTTCGCGGCTGACATGGCTGTACTCGCCGTTGTGCAGGCACTCCTCCACGGTTTTGTGGAAAGGGGCGTAGAAGTCGCCTATGACGCTGTTCCATTTCAGTTCGCCGGAGGCAATCTCGTCAAGTTCATTCTCCACGTTCGCCGTGAAATTGTAGTCGAGGATGCCGCTGAAGTTCTTCACGAGGAAGTCCGTGACTATGACTCCGATGTCCTGCGGGAGGAGCTTGTTCCTCTCCGCCCCGACAATCTCGCTGCGATCCAGTTCCGAAATCACGCCGTCCCTCATCTTGAGGTCGGTGACTTTCATTTCCGTTCCGTTCTTGTCCCCGATTGTGACATAGCCCCTTTCTCTTGTGAGGGTTCCGACAATCGTAGAGTAGGTCGAAGGCCGGCCGATGCCGAGTTCCTCGATTTTCTTGATGATGGTGGCCTCTGAGTAGCGCGGAGGCGCGGCGGTGAAACGGCATTCCGCCGTCATCTCCACCTGCTGGACCGGTCTTCCCGGCCTGATGTCCGGAATCAGGGTCATCTCGTCATCGTCCTGCTGCTCGTCGTCCCGTCCCTCGATGTAGAGTCTGAGGAATCCGTCGAACAGAATCTTCGTCGCCTGCGCCGTGAACTTGCCGTCGACATTTCCGGAGGCGAGCCTCACCTCTGTCCTGAGCGTCTTCGCATCGGCCATCTGGGATGCCACCGTGCGCTTCCAGATGAGTTCGTAGAGCTTCTTCTCCTGCGGCGTGCCGTCGATGGAGATGCGGTCCATGTAGGTCGGTCGGATGGCCTCGTGGGCTTCCTGCGCTCCTTTTGACTTGGTCTTGTAGTTGCGGACCTTTGAATATTCTTCGCCGTATGTCCGGCAGACATATTCTTTCGCGGCATTGATTGCGAGCGAGGAGAGATTGGTGGAGTCGGTACGCATATAGGTGATGAGTCCGCTCTCGTAGAGCGACTGCGCAATCCTCATGGTCTGACCCACGGGGAGATGCAGTTTACGGGAGGCTTCCTGCTGAAGGGTCGATGTCGTGAACGGAGCGGCCGGGGTGCGCGAACCCTCTTTCTCCTCGACCTCGCTCACCGCGAACTGCGCCCCGATGCATTTCCCGAGAAACTCCCTCGCCTCTTCGAGCGTGCCGAACTTCCTGTCCAGGACAGCCTTGAGGAATGTGCCGGTTCCCGTGTTCTCCGGGTGGAACAGGGCTTCGACGCGGTAGAACTGCTCCCGTGAGAAATTCTGGATTTCCCGTTCACGGTCAACTATGAGTCTGAGAGCGACCGACTGTACTCTTCCTGCGGAAAGTTTCGGCTGCACTTTTCTCCAGAGCACAGGGGACAGTTCGAATCCGACCAGACGGTCGAGCACGCGGCGCGCCTGCTGCGCGTCAACGAGATCCATGTCAATCTCCCTGGGATTCTCCACTGCGTTCAGTATGGCTGATTTCGTGATTTCCTGGAATGTGATTCTCCGGGTGTTCTCCTTTTTCAGCCCGAGAGTCTCGTAAAGATGCCATGAGATGGCCTCTCCCTCGCGGTCGGCATCGGACGCGAGCCAGACGGTGCTTGATTCGGATGCGAGTTTCTTCAGTTCGGAAACCAGTCTGCGCTTGCCCGCGGGCACGACATATTCCGGTTTGAACCCGTGCTCTATGTCAACGCTCAACTCATTGTCGTGCAGGTCTCTGATGTGTCCTTCACTCGATTTTACGAGATATTTCCCCTTGCCCAGATATTCCTGAATCTTTTTCGCTTTCGTCGGAGACTCGACAATCACAAGATTTTCCGCCATATCGTATATATCCTTTAAATTTCACCTTATTATAACGCATTCCGTTTTGCGGCTGCAAAGTAACGGAGAATTCGCCCATATTTCCAAATTTATTGACTAATTTTGCGGTTTTGAAATCCGAAAAATGCCCGGAGGGAGAAAATCCGGGACAAAGAAAATCCGAGCCAAAAGAAAAATATGACCGAAAATACGAAAAAAAAGATAACCCGATGGTTCTGGGGGCTGTTCTTCGCCCCGATATGTCTGCTTGGGCTGATGTTCCTGCTTGTCTGGACCTTCGCTGATATACCTTCGTTCGAGGAACTGGAAAACCCGGACAGCAAGCTCGCCACGCAGATTGTCGCGTCCAACGGGGAGATTCTGACGACCATCCATGACGAGAACCGTCTCTATGTCAGCTACGGAGAACTCTCCCCCTATCTCGTGCAGGCGGCGGTGGCCACGGAGGACTCCCGTTTCTACAGCCATTCCGGAATCGATTTCATAAGTCTGGGCAGGGTGTTCTTCAAGACTCTTCTCGCTCACGATTCGAGCCAGGGCGGCGGAAGCACCATCACCCAGCAGCTCGCCAAGACTCTCTATCCGAGGGAGGACATGAGCAGCAGGATTCCGGGCTGGTCGAAGGTCAAGATGGTGTGGGTCAAGATGAAGGAGTGGATTACGGCGGTGAAGCTTGAACGGAACTACACCAAGGACGAAATCATGGACATGTACATGAACGCCGTGTTCTTCGGGAGCAACGCCTACGGGGTCAAGTCGGCGTCGAGGACTTTCTTCGCGAAAAATCCGTCCGAACTCACTGTCGAGGAGAGCGCGACTCTGGTCGGGATGGTGAACAAGCCGACGCGCTACAATCCTGTACTCAACCCGGACAAGTCGCTGATGCGCAGGAATTTCGTGATTTCCCAGATGGAGAAGGCAGGCTATCTCACGGCGGCGCAGCGGGACTCCATCCAGCAGATTCCGATAAATGTCTCCTCCCATCAGGTCCAGGATCACAACGCCGGTCTCGGGCCGTATTTCAAGGATATGCTCATCCGCACCATGAATGCGTCAAAGCCACGCCGCAGCGACTATTTTTACGCCGAGGACTATGCCGCAGACTCGCTGCGCTGGGAAACCGACGGACTCTACGGCTGGCTTGACAAGAACCGCAAGGCCGACGGCTCGAAGTATGACCTCTACCGCGACGGACTGCGGATTTACTCCACGATTGACAGGAATATGCAGCGCTACGCCGAGGAGGCCGTGGCGGAGCATCTCGGCAAGGACCTGCAGCCGGCTTTCTTCCGTGAACTCAGGTACAGGACGAACGCTCCTTTCGCGTCGGACGTGGACGCGGAGACAAGGGACAGGCTGATGAAGCAGGCGCGCCGCTGGAGTGACCGCTACCGCATGATGAAGCGGGACGGGAAGTCTGAATCCGAGATTTCAAGGAGTTTCGGCGAGAAGACACGGATGAGGGTGTTCTCGTGGAAGGGGAAGGGATATGTCGACACCCTGATGACCCCCGACGACTCCATAAGATATTACAAGTCATTCCTCCGCGCGGCGTTCGTGGCGATTGAGCCCAACACGGGATTCGTCAGAGCCTATGTCGGCGGCCCGAACTACCGCTGGTTCAAGTACGACAACGCCCGTCAGGGCAAGCGGCAGGTGGGTTCGACCATCAAGCCTTTTCTCTACTCCCTCGCGATGCAGGACGGTCTCACCCCGTGTACGGAGGTCGTGAACGTGCCGCAGACTTTCATCGTCGGAGATGACACATGGACTCCGCGAAGCACCGACCGCGACGAGTGGATCGGGCTTACGGTGACGCTGAAATGGGGGCTCACGAAGAGCTCGAACAACATTTCGGCCTATCTCATGAAACAGTACGGCCCCCACGCGATGGCGGAGATGATGCATAAGATGGGGATAAACGGCCATCTCGACGAGGTGGAGTCGCTCTGCGTCGGCTCGACAGACCAGATGCCGTATGACATGATCGCAGCCTACAACACCTTCCCGTCCAAGGGGATGGCGGTTACTCCTCTTTATGTCACAAGAATCGAGGACAACACGGGCAACAGGCTGAGCGAGTTCACGAACCACAAGAGAGTTGCGATCAGCGAATACACGGCTTATGAGATGGTGGACATGATGCGCTCGGTCGTGGATCACGGAACGGGAATCAGGCTTCGGGCGAAATACGGGCTGAAAGGGGAGATTGCAGGGAAGACAGGAACGACGAACGACAACTCCGACGGATGGTTCATCGGCTACACCCCGACGATTACTGCCGGTGTGTGGGTCGGCGGCGAAGACCGTCAGATTCACTTCAATTCAACCGCTCTCGGAGGAGGTTCGAACATGGCGCTTCCGATTTGGGGGCTGTTCATGAAGAAGGTTCTGCGGGACGGGACTCTCGGAGTGAGCGAGGATGACCGTTTCACCCCGCCTTCGGGAGTGGTGATGAACATCGGCTGCGATGCGCTCGCGACAAAGGCTCCGGGCGAGAAGAAGACCGTCGAGACGCCGGAGGCTGCGGAAGAGGACTATTATTTCGAATAGGGTGATATATGAAGAACTACAGTAATATAGCGGTGATTTACGGCAGCGACTCCTCGGAATGGGAGGTGTCCTGCCGCAGCGGAAAGTTCACTTCGTCGCAGATTGACGGGACGAGGTACGATGTCTATGAAATTTTTGCGCGTTTCGGGAAATGGAGCGTGGCCGCCGTCCGTCCCAGAGGCGGCGCGAGACGGGAATTCGCGGAAGCGGACGCTCCTCAGGTTGACAAGACCGATTTCTCGGCCGTGATTGACGGAGTCAAGGTCAAATTCGACTACGCCTACATCATGCAGCACGGCATCCCGGGGGAGAACGGCCAGATGCAGGGCTATCTCGAAATGCTCGGCATCCCGCTGAGCAGCTGCAGCGCGTTCGTCTCTGCGATCACTTTCGACAAATTCTCCTGCAAGAACTATCTCAAGGATGTTGATTTCGTGAAAGTCGCGAAAGATTTGTTCATCCGCAAGGGCGAGAATACGGAAGGCCTTGCTGACAGGGCGGTGGCGGAACTCGGGCTGCCGATGTTCGTCAAGCCTACGGACGGAGGGTCAAGTTTCGGAGTGACGAAGGTCAAGACGGCGGAAGACTTTGACAGGGCACTCGCGTACGCTTTCGAGGACAGTTCCACGGTGCTTGCGGAAGAGGCTGTTGTCGGGAGGGAGATTACCTGTGCCGTCTATTTCGACGGCCGGTCGACGGTCGCTCTTCCTGTCATAGAGATAGTGACCGACCGTGAATTTTTTGACTATGAGGCGAAGTACAACGGCGCAAGCGAGGAGATATGCCCCGCTCCGCTCGATGCACGGACCACGGCGGCGGTTCAGGAGGCGTCCCGGAAGATATATTCCCGGATAGGCTGTTCGGGTGTCGTCCGCATGGATTATATCCTTTCGTCCGACGGACTCTATTTTCTTGAAATGAACACGATTCCGGGAATGACCGAGGCCTCCCTCGTGCCGAAGATGGTGCGTACGGCCGGTCTCGACATGACGGATTTCCTGAACACGATAATTGACAATACGGGAAGGTAGCCTTTATCATGTGGCTGAAAGACTTGTATGCCATGGGGCGGGAACTCGCGTCGGGTGAATATCCGGACGTGCGCGAGCGTGACAGCCTGCTCAACGTTCTTCTGGAGGATGTCCTGCACCTTTCGCGCTATTCCGTCTTCACGGATCCGTTTCAGGACATTGACGAATGGGACTGCGATCAGTTCCTCGGCTGTGTCCGCCGTCTCGCTTCGGGAGAGCCGGTGCAGCATGTCTTGGGCTGGACGGAGTTTTACGGACGGCGTTTCAAGGTCGGGCCGCAGGTGCTGATTCCCCGTCCGGAGACTGAGCAGCTCTGCCGGGAGGTCGTGGAAAACACCCGTCTGGCCTTTCCCGACAGAATCGGAGCATGCTCATCGCATGCGGTTCCGCCAGTTGAGGTCTGCGATGCGCACGGTGTCCAGTCATCGGACCTTGCTCCGGAGCCGCTGCGCATTCTGGATTTGTGCACGGGCTCGGGCTGCATCGCATGGACGCTCGCTCTCGAGCTTCCCGGTTCTGATGTGACGGGCGTGGACATCTCTTCTGCGGCACTGGAAGTTGCGAAGAATCAGGATCTTCTGCCTCATGCTCCGCTTGACCTGACGCTTCCTCCGCAGTCCGGGTTGTGCGACTCCGATGGAGGGAAGGCTCCGAAATTCGTGAAATGTGACATCCTGCGCGGTCCGGACGCATTTCCGGGCGAAGCGGGGGATGGGTTTGATGTCATCGTCTCGAATCCGCCCTATGTCCGCATGAGCGAGCGTCCCCTGATGCGGCGCAATGTCCTTGAACATGAGCCTTCACTCGCTCTATTCGTCCCTGACGGGAATCCGCTGAAATTCTACAGGGCCGTCCGCGACTGGTCTGAACGCTTTCTCGTGCCGGGCGGACTGCTCTTTCTGGAAATCAACGAGGCGCTTTCAGAGGAGACGGAGGCTGTTTTTTCAGATTTTTCGGGTCACGGGATTTTCAACGACTATTTCGGAAAACCCCGCTTCATCTTCGCCCGGAAATAGTCTCCTGCGAATCTGCATCGGTGCTTCCCGCTCCATGTCCCGTCGCCGCAGCTCCGGAAAGTTTGCGCGAACTTCCCGCATTTCTCAAAGATAAATCGGTTCTGCACGGCGCTCTGCGGCCGATTTTGTAAATTAGCCGTTGAATATTTCATTCAACGGCTAATTGGTTGTTTCTTTGCGGCGGATAAAATTTATTGCCATGAAGAGCTTGACATTTAAGGTTTTTGTCGCGGGAATTCTGTTCCTGCCAGTGTTGTTCTCCTGCGAAAAGGGGATGAGTATCGAGTCTGCGGATAAACAGGAACCGGAAGCCGGCCGGATTGCGCTTGATGTCGTGGCCGGGATGCTTTCGGAACTGCCTCTTGAACGGGAGCATTTCCGTGAAGTGTATTCCGCCGTGGAGGCTTCGTCGGGGAACGGCTATGATGAGGAATATACGATGTCTGACCTATTCGCCTCTCCGGGAAAGGGGGTGGGGGATACTCAGACAAAGGCTGCGGCCGTGTCCAAGGCCTTTTCCACTCCTTTGCGTGAACTGATACGCGACCATGTCCGTTCGTCGGTGGCCACCAGGGCCGGCGGGGATTCGGCCTACGGGGACGATGCCGAGGCCTATCTTTCAGCGCTTGCCGCCTCCGACGTGCAGATTTACTGGCCCTATTCAGAAAATTGGGACGGGGAGACTCCGCCGGTATTCACTTTCGACCCGGGGGACGACTCGGAGGTCAATGTCGGCTACCGTGTCCTTAAGGACGAATTCGGGAATGCGAGCGTCGAGAAGATAGAGGTGACGGAGGACTATGCCGAGAAGAACCCCGTCTGGGTGGTGAACCGCAATTCGGACTGCGGATTCACATCGCTCGAAATCATGCGCCGCGAGCATCCGGAGTGGGACAACGGCGGCGGTGCGCTTATAATCGGCGGCGGTACGGGCACGAAAGCCGGAGGGACTGCGCTGAAGACTCTCGTCCTCAAGGATTTCACGATGAAGCGCAACTACGACTGCTGGTTTGCGGGCGGCTCGGAGTTCTTCGTCAAGGCGGGTTCCGTCTCGGACTTCTACGCCGCCACGGAGGCTGAGCTTCAGCTTTACAACCCGCTGGTCACCGATTTCATGATTGTGGTCAAGCGCAAGCAGAAGGGGCAGGCTCTGACGTTCAACACCGTGCTGGTGTCCGACTGGTCGGAGCAGCTGGAAAAAGTGGCGTTCATGATTGTGGAGGATGACGGAGGCAGGGTGGAGCAGTGGAAATGTTCCGCCGTGGTCAAAATCAAGTCCAAGAGCTACGGCTTCGACGTTTCGCTCCCGTTCAACTCCCGTGACGACATCGTCTGGCGCGGTCAGCTCAGCCGCAGGTTCATCGAAGCCACGAGCAATATGACCGGGCATTTCGGGGATGTTGACATCACCTTCGAAGTTCTGGAGTACTGAGCCGGGGCGCAGAATGAGCGGTCTGCGGCGTTGGACGGCCTGCATCCCCCCCTGAACTGGATTATATTACAGGGGATTATTTTGACAGGACAATCATCTCGCAGCTGCCGCAGTCAAAGTCAAGGCGGAGGAGACGGCCGTTGTTGCGCAGGAAGATACCCTTGCCGAGGTCGTTGGCGGCGGCGAGGGCGGTGTAGGCCGGAGTTTTGCGGCAGAATCCGAGTTCATGGAGGATGCAGTATCTGCTGCGCATGAGTTCGACGGAGGCGTGTTCTCCGCACACGGTGACGGTTGAGCCGCCTGCGTGGGATGCACCGCCGGGGATTCCGATTTGCAGCCCCCGGTTCCGGATCTCGTAGGCCGGTTCGACTTTCTCCGCTCCGAGACGGCGGTAGAACGAGGCTGCGAGAGCGTTCGCCACATCTTTTTTGTAGCTGATGCATCCGGAGAACTCCAACGCTTCCGGAAGATTGTCCCGGATTGTCCGGCGGGTTATCGGTCGGGCGTTGCAGGGAAGCGGGTCGAGCTTCTCTGCGATGGCGCGGCGGATGGCGTTGAGCCGTGCGGCGGACATCATCGGAATGCTCCCGGGGATTCTTCCGGTTCTCTCTCCCGATGAGGTTTTCCCGCCGTCGCAGACAATCTCTTCCACGGAAAAGCTGTAGATGTCCGTGTCCTTGCCGAGCTGCCCGGAAATCATGTCCAGCATGCGTTCCCGGTTTCTTGCAGGCTCGGACTTGATTTCCTCCGAGTACGGGATTTCGCGCCCGTCTTCACTGACTGCGCGGACAAGCATGCGGAAGCTTTCTTCGTGTTCTCCGCCGGTTATGCGGTCGTTTCCGGACTTTGTGCCGCCGGTTTCCGCCGCCGGCCTGATTTCCACCGACAGCCTGACCGCGATTCTGCGTGCCGCCCCTTTTCCGAGTTCCTTTTCGAAAGCCGTGTCAAGATTGCGGTACAGCCTGACTCCGGGTGAAAGTCCATCGACAGGTCTGCAAAGAATGGCGTTCCCCTCGCATATGTCGGCTTTGAACCCGGTCTCCTCCCCGTTCGCACCGATGAACGAGAATCCGTCCCCGTTGTGGAAGCGCAGCGGGGAAGCCTCCGCTTCCGAGCCGGAACTTTTCCGCATCTCTCCGGCATCCCTCATGGACGGGCTCTTGACGCTCACCCTCATCCCGTCTTTCGTTCGCTGTACGGCGGAAACCGTGCCGACCTCTTCTCCAAGGGCTTTCCCTGCATCGAGACAGGCCCAGCGGCCGCGTCTGCCGTCGAAGAAGAGCTGAGTGAAGCCTCTGTTGAAACTCTTGGCCGGAACCGGAGCGAAGCCGAACCTGACGCGGCCGAACGATGCGCGGCGGTATCTGTCCGGGCGGTCGGACACGAGACGGTCGAGAGCCTGGGAATATGCTGCGACGATGTTTCTGACATAGGAGATGTTCTTGAGCCTTCCCTCAATCTTGAAGGAACTCACTCCTCCGTCTGCCATTTCCGGAAGCCGGTCAAGGAGATTCAGATCCCGCAGCGACAGCAGCGTCCGGTTCATGGCGACCGGTTTCCCGACTCTTTCTTCCGTTCCTGCCTGTCCGCCCTCCGTCCATGCCCGTTTTGTTTGTCCGTCCTCAGCCGCGGGCCATCTGACGGCTTCTCCTCCGGCATTCACGAGGTCGTACCTTGACCTGCACGCCTGCACGCATTCGCCCCTGTTCGCGCTCCGCCCGCTCAGCATTTCGGAGAGATAGCACTCTCCGCTGTAGCACACGCACAGCGCCCCATGCACGAACGCCTCCACCTCGCAGCTCACAGCAGAACATATCTCCCTGACGGCGGCCATGGGCAGCTCCCTCTCAAGCACAATCCTCGAAAATCCGAGAGCCTCCATCCTGCGTGCCTCCTCCACTGTCCTGATTGAGCATTGGGTCGAGGCGTGCAGCGGAATCGACAATTTCTCCGGATGCTCCGATTCGAAGGCCGGAAGCGCGAAATCCTGCACAATCAGTGCGTCCGCCCCCGCCTGCTGCAGCTGCACGGCCAGCGCGAGCGCCTCGTCAAGTTCCCCGTCGAAGATGATTGTGTTGAGGGTGACGAAAACTCTCGCCCCGAACCGGTGGGCATATCCGCAAAGTCTGCGTATGTCCTCCACGCTGTTCCCCGCCGCCTGTCTCGCCCCGAAGGCCGGTCCTGCGAGATAAACGGCATCGGCACCGCAGTCGATGGCCGCGATGCCGATTTCAACGTTTCTTGCCGGAGCAAGCAGTTCAAGTTCTCTCATTTCCGGAAAACGTGCTGCCGTCAGGCGGATTATTTCTGAAGAGCCGCAATCTGAGCCTTCGCAACCTCAGTGTATTTCGGATTCGTCAGAATCTGCTTGTAGAAATCTATCGCCTTCTCCTTGTTCCCGGCTTTCTGGTAGGAGACGGCGAGCGTGCACTTGATGTCATCGGCTCTCTTGTCGTTCGGAGCGACAGCGAGGAATTTCTCGAAAGTCTCGATGGCTTTGGCATCCTGCCCGAGTTTCTGGGCGGCCATTCCCGCGATGTAGTATGCGTTGCCGCTCTCGGCGAAACCTGCGGACTTCATCGCGTTTTCATAGGCGGCGGTGTAGTTCTTCGCCTTGAGGGCAGCCTGAGCCTGTTTCAGGGAGATGTTCGCGAGCTGCTTGTTCGCTGATTTCTCCTGACCGTTGGCTGCGGCGGCAAGGTAGGCCGTTTCAGCGGCCGCAAGGTCACCGGACTGCGCGTATGCCATTCCGAGACGGAGGTATGCCACCCCGTTGTCCGGATTGAGGGCGATGACCGCCTTGTATGTCTCAATCGCTCCGGCGAAGTTCTTGGCCTTGAGAAGGTCGTTGGCCTTGTTCATCATGACCTGTGGC
>CAVFTG010000055.1:0-10833 GCA_963625415.1 Barnesiella intestinihominis | reverse complement strand
TCACTGACGCTCGCTGACAGGGCAGAAAGACGCAGGGCTTCCTCATCGCCCCTCGGGTTGAAACCTATATGAAACGCCTTCTTCCGTGAACTTCATCTTCGCCGGAACTTCGCGGACGTCATCCTTTGAATAGGTGATGGTCCATTTCTCCTCATTGAGCAGCTGCCAGATGCGCTCCGCTGTCATCGGGGCGGCGTAGCGTATCTGAATTGAAGGCACAAGAGCGGCGTTCAGACGGGTGTATATCCCGATTATCCCCTCTTCCTTTGACAGATGGTTGCTGACGAAAGGCATTGTGCGGCGGATTATCGGTTTTTCGTAGTTCCTGTCAGGAATCTCGTAGATGAACTGCGGTCTGCCCTCGTATTCGGCCACGCGCGTCGGGAACTCGGCGGTGAACGCCGACGTGTTGTCGAACATGCGGTGCAGGTAGTCGCCGATGCCGATCATTCCGAATCCCGGCTCCATTCTCACGAACTTGTAATCCACCGGGGTGTCCTTCGTTCCGCCGCCGTGGACAGGCATCCTGAGCATCTTGAGTTCAACGGTCTCCTTGAACCACTGTTCGTCGACAGTCTCCTCCGGACTCATATAGACACGGACAATCAGCGGGCAGGCGAACTCGGACTCAAGTCCGAAGATGCTCTTTCCGGTGTTGCGGATCTGGAGGCCGAGATAGTTCAGGTCAACCTTGTCGTACATTTTCTCTGTGCGGATGGTCACGATTTTCAGGGAGTCGAGCTTCGCCGGATCCGGAGTCCAGATGCGGAACATAGACGGGGTGAAAATCGCCTCCTTGAGCTTTTCTTCGTCGAGAACTGTCTTGTCGATGAGCACGTCAGCCTTGTGATGATGCACGAATGTCTTCACCCCGTGCACTCCCTGAATCTTCTGGAGTCTGGCCTTGAACGCCATCGAACTTCCGTAGCACTTGACGGAGCGCAGCCCGTCGAGATGGACGGTTTCGAGATTCTCCTGCGGAACAATCCGTGCGACGACGGCTCCGGTGGAGTCCGCCTGCTCAATCCCCCATTTGACGTTTATGGTCGGGAGTTCGAACTGAGTCCCGGCCCAGATGCCGGCGGCGGTGAGCGCGACGGTCAGAAGAGCCGGCACATATTTCCGGAAACCTCCCTTCGCGCGCTGGCTCACGCCGACTTGGAGCGCACCGGTGCGGCAGGCGGCGCAGCATTCCCCGCAGAGGGTGCAGTCAACGTGGCTGACGCGGCTGCGGCACTTGTCGACTGCGATGTGGTAAGGGCAGTGGCGGGTGCACATCTTGCAGCGGTTGCAAAGGCTCTCGTCCTTGATGATGGCGAGACTCTGGTAGGCTCCGTTCGGGACAAGAATCTCAAGAAGGTAGCCGGCCGCGCAGAACACGGCGAGCACAGCGACCCAGTTCACGCTGACATTGCAGAGGCCGAGCACGAGCACCGTCCCGAAAAGCACGGCAATCCACCACCAGTATTTCAACGAATTCGAAGCCGCTCCGAGAGGACAGATCCATCGGCACCAGAAACGGTCCACAAGAAAGCCTCCGAGAACGACAAGGGTCACGGAGGTGATTGCCATCCAAAGAGTTATCTCTCCCTTGAATCCCGTGGCCACTGCATAGTAGGGGTCGAAGTTCTTGCAGAAGAGTTCGCTTGCCGTGACGGTCGAGTAGAAGACGATGAAGAGCAGGGCATATTTCAGGATTCGCAGAATCTTGTCGGCGATGCTTCCGCTGCGCACCGATATGCCTTTCTTCCATCCCAGTCCCTTGCGCAGCCCCGAGAGAAAGTCCTCCACGGTGCCGACGGGGCAGAGATAGCCGCAGAAGAGCTTCGCGAAAAGCATGGCCGCCACGGCGAGCACGATTCCCATCATGACCTGCACCGAGGACATCGAGCAGGGCAGCGTGCTGTTCGCGAGGAAAGTCGCGAGAGCCTGCAGGCCGCCCATCGGGCACCACGCTTCCGGGTCAGCCTTTTCCGTCCCGAGTTTGACGACGCCGGTGAGCACCAGCACAAGTGAAACCAGCACGCCCCACTGAAGCAGGTGCTTGGGCCAGTTCTGTAAAAATCGTGTTTTTTTTGCCATTATATAATTGGTTATATGAATTTGCCATTATGAATAAAGATGAATCTCTGAAGGGGCGAGGCAAAAGAATGGTGGTGAGTGCAAGGCTTGCGAGAAGCCCGACCCGCAGCAACCTGAAGGTTGTGAGGACTTGGGCGACGAGCATAACGCAGCAATCACCCCATTATTTTGCCTCGACAACGGAGCCGTGGTCGCGGGCGACAGCCCGTTTCCAGGTTTCGGTGTAGCCAGGCCAGCCGATTTTGTCCGGAATCTTGTCCGACCAGCCGTTGGTGACCCAGCTGCCGTCCGGGTTCTGCGCCTTCACGTTGCCGTCAAGGAACTTCACGAGCAGGAATTCCTCCATCGCGACCCATTTGCCGAAAATCTCCTGAGCCGTATTCACGGAGAACTCCGTCACGAACGCCCTTGTCTGCGGAAGCGGGTTCACGACTTTGGGATTCCTGTCGTTCCTTTTGACATTCTTCCGTTTCTTCCGAATCTCGTGATTGTATATTTCCAGAGCCTTCGCGTCATTATCGGCGAGCCTTGCAATCTGTTCCGTCTCCCATTTGTCGATGGCCTCGCGCACGGTCGGAGCCATCATGTCGTAGGCCTTGTAGCAGGCGTTCGCCACGCGGTTGCACATCCAGAACGCCGAAGTCGCGGAGTAGTGCAGGATGTCGCCGTTGCCCTCGCGGAAGCATTCCGGAATCTTCTGCGTGTTTGTGTAAACCGGTGTGAGCCAGGAAGTCGCCGCATCGTCGCAGCCGAACCAGATTACGCCTCCCACGGCATCCGGCAGCCATCCCCGGCTCTGTCCCACGAACCAGAAGCCGGTCTGCTGGGTCGCCATCGCCCTCTCGTTGACATAGGTCTTGCCGTCGACCTCGAAACTCATAGGCCGCCAGCGGTAAGGCAGCGCGTTTCCGCCCGCTCCGATGTCCTGCGTCATGTCCATCGGAGTGCCCTCGAAATGGTCGCGCATCGCATCGGCGACCTCCTTGACGGAGACCTTCTCCGCAGGTTTCACGAACAGCGGGAAACGCTTGGTCTTGTCGTAGCCCATCGCGTAGTCGAGATAGTCGTCCGCATCGCGGGTCACTTCGACTCCGTTCTCATCCTCGAAGGTGAACCTGCCTTTGCAGAGGATGTTGAAAGCCGACCACGCACGGGACTCGCAGGCCCTCATCCCGCTGAAATCGAGCGGCGCGTAGGTGTCGCAGAAGCTGAACTCGCTGTCCTTGCCGTCGAACCAGCCCATCTCGCGGGCGAAAGAAATCACGTCCGGTGCGTAGAGACAGTTCTCCGGGTCATCGAGCGGGAAGGTGCTGATTCGCGCCTGGTTGGCGTGGGCGCAGATGTAACCGTCGGGAACTCTGCGCGCCACCCAGACAATCCCCTTGCGGACATTCACCCCGTCCACAATCTTCGTCCCCTTGCCGATGAGATCCATCACCCAGACCTCCTCCGTGTCGGCGATGGAGAATGATTCGCCTTCGGAATAATAGCCGTATTCGTTGGCGAGCGACACTATGACATCAATCGCCTCCCGTGCCGTCGCCGCCCGTTCGAGAGCGATGTAAATCAATGAACCGTAGTCCATCACTCCGGTCGAATCCCAGAGTTCAGTGCGCCCTCCGTAGGTCGTCTCAGCCACAATCAGCTGATGCTCGTTCATATTCCCGACTCTCTGGTAGGTCACGCGTGCCTGCGGAATGCATCCGAGGAACTTTCCTGTGTCCCAGTCGGTCACATCCCTCATCGCCCCCGCTTTCCAGAAACCGCCCCGGAGGTAGTAGAGCTCACCGTAAAGCTGGTGGGAATCAGCGGCATACGAAATCATGTTCGAGCCGTCGGCGCTTGCTCCCTTTGTCACGAGAATGTTGCTGCACGCGATTGAGTCCACCGAAAACGCCGCAGTCAGCGACATAAGTCCGCAAAATAATATTTTCTTCATTTCCATGATTTTATGCAATGATATAGAAATCCGTCTATCGATACATTGTGCCTCAGATTATTTCATGATTGATTCAAGCCACTCCGCATCCACCCTCACGAAGCCCTCGCCCGGGCATACCGACGGATTGCGCTCCATGATGCCTGCGCAGTCCTCATAGACATTCCAGCCGACTTTCATCCCGACCATCTGCCCCCGCGACGCGTAGCTGAGTATGATGCTCCGGCTGTCGCCTTCGCCCTCGACGCGGTAGAAATGGAATGCGGCCGAGCTTATTTCCTCATTGCGCCGCTTGTCCTCCAGTTTCGTCTCCTTGCCTGCATCGGCTGTCATCTCCCTCTTTGTCACCCACTTGCATAATTCCAGAACGACATCGTCAAGGCCGGCTTCAAAGATGAGGACCTTCTCCATCAGCTCGCCCATGTCGCGGACAAGCCTGAGGGTGTAGCCTCCCATGGCCTTGGTGTGGTTCGTGATGGCCTGCATCTGAGTCTCCGGGATTTTCCCGTCCGGCACGAGCCAGAACATCAGTTTCTTCTGAGGGTCGTGGTAGAGCGTCTCGTAACGCGCCAGATTGACAGTGCCGCAGTGCGGACATTCCCAAAGGAACAGCGACCCGTTTTTCACCTTTTCCCTGAGCGACGGGTCGTCCGCCGTGTTGATGCTTTTGTAAACCGTTATTCCTGCAGTCTGTCCGCACTTGGAGCAGACTCCGTTAGCCTGTGCTGTAAGTGACATGTGATTGGAAGTTGTTTAAAACATGTTTATGCTGATGACCGGTCCTATGTAGAACTTCGGGACATCCGGGATGCCGAGGGCGTTTCCGACGGAGGAGAGTCCGTTCCAGTCCGGAGCGCCGTTGAAGTTCACGCTGACGCCGAGAGTGCACGGGAGCGTGAGCCAGAGTATGCACTGGATGTCGAACGCGAAGTCGAAGCCGTAGGTCATCAGGGCTCCCGTACCGCTGCCGAGGCCGAGTGCGGCGTTGCTGAAGAGGGTGCAGTCGAAGTGCGGGGTGAGCAGCAGGCGGCGGACATAGAGGCAGCTCCAGAGCAGGGAGCGGTCGCCGGCATAAATCGGGATGGCGTAGTCGGCCGTGAACTTGGCGAGGTTTTCCGTTTTCTGGACGAGGGAGGAGCGGAGCGACGCTGACGGGATGCCGCGTGGGAGTATGCCTGCGGCCGCAGTCTTGAACGGCGCTCCGGTGTAGAGTCTGCCCTTCTCGCGGGAAGGTATCTGCCCGTGCCACATTCCCGTGAGCTTAAGCCCCTGCTCGCGGGTGAATCCCGGGAAGTAACCGTAGGCATAGCCGTAGGCTGCCGGGGAGTACCAGTGCGTCATTCCGAGCGGGTAGCTCAGACCGGCCTGCACTCCGCCTCCCCATCGCGGGTAGACTCCCGAGTTGTTCACCGGAAGCATCCCGTAGAGGGTCGCGGATGCCGTGAGGTTCTGCGCGGGGCGGTTGCCGTAGGACTGCATCTTGCGCGAGCAGGTGTACATCGTGTTCCAGCTCTTGCCGTCGTATGTCAGATTCCAGTCCAGTCCCTCGGGGGTGATTTTCTCTCCGCTGCCGGGAATCCCCGGTTTCGAGAATATGTATGCGTCGGCGTCCCTGCGGTCGTTGCTTATGTAGTAGGTCACACGCGGGGTGAAGCCTCTGGACCATCCGCCTGACGAGAAACGGAACGGGATGTAGGCGCTTATGCTTCCCGAGATGTTGGGAACAGACGGATATGCCGTCGAAAGCAGTTCGACCGAATAGTAGCCCCCGTCCCTCTCCTTGCAGAAGATGCCGCCCTGCCTTGCCGCCCTGTCGTTGAAGTCGAGATTGAGTTCAAACACCGGATAGAGCCCGCTGTAGGTAAGGTTGAGGTGGGCTGAGTGCCGCCAGCGTGACTTGTCGTAGGGGTCTTTCGCCGCCTTGTAGCCCACTATGCCGGAGAATGTCCCGAGCTGGTTCTGAATCACCGCCGTGGCTCCGAGGTTCACATAGTCGAAAAGATTGTCACCCAGGTCGTTGGCATTCATCAGCGTCGGAATGTCCGCATAGAACGGAGCCCATGAGTGGACGCGGAACATCTGCGGAATCTTATGGTATCTCTTCGGGGCGGACAGTATGACGGTGTCGGCGCGGGCGGCTTCCTTTTCAAGGAAATCCCTGTCTCCGTAAATCTTCTCGGCTCTGCGGCGGGCCTGTTCGGAGAGCCTGTCCGCGATAATCCATCCGCAGCGCTCCCCCCAGTCGGCCTCCCTGTTGAAAAGGCTGTCCGTCCGCGTGCGGAAAATCATCTTTCCCTCAATCGTCTGCGAAGAGTAGTAGAGCCACTGGCCGTCCGCGTCGAACTGATAGTCGGAGGCTCCGTATCTCGTGGAGGTCAGCTGCCGCAGTACGCCCGACCCGGGGTCGAGGCTGTAGAGCTCGTTCACCCCCGTTCTGTCGCAGGTGAAGAGCAGTGGCGTTCCCCCTTCATGGATGTCTTTCGTCCGGATGTCCTCATGGATGCCTTCCGCCCTTTTGTCCTCCGGGTCGCCGTCCGGCAAACGGACTTCGGCCCGGCCGCATTGCAGGTTCTTTATGTGAACCGGCTGAGGCTCAAGCACCGTCGTCCACCGGAATTCTCCGGAAGGCACTTCGTGACGGAACCAGGTCGGGCTGCGGAACGCCCCGGCGAGATTGTGGCGGTGGTCGTCGTCGATGTCGAGACGATATATCCCGAATCCTCCCTCCGATATCCCGGAAACATATATTACATCTTCGCACCACGCCGTCTCGACAATCTGCAGGGAATCCGGAGCGTCGAACGAAATCTCCGTTTTTCCGCCCCCGGCGTTTATGAACGTCAGCCGCGACCCTCCTTCAGGGCGGGATTCGGCGACCGCGACATGGGCGTATTCCCCGGAAGGCGTCGGATTGTACATCCATTTTCCGTAGGTCAGGTTCTTCGCCCTCCGCCCGTTCTCCGCGACGCTCCGTATCCTCGAAGTGTATTTCAACGTCCACCTCGCGTCAGGCACGGACTCGCTCCAGTAAATCCGCCCCGTCACCGGCGAATGTTTCAGCGCTCCCGCATAACTTCCGAAATGGGTGACGAATTTCTCGGGGAACATGTCCTCCGCCGTTCCGTTTTCCGGGGATATTCCGGAAATATCCCCTTCCGATTCAGTCCCATCCTCCGGAAGACTGATGCGCACCAGCTGATAATTGTCTGAATATCCGTGTTTTACGGCAAAAAGCCCGTCTCCGGCAATCACCGTCCCTTCGTAGTCCGTCGGCATCTTCGGCGTCCGGGTCACCTGTTCCGCCGGCATGTACGGAGCGCGCAGGTCGGCTTTCGCCTTCCATGCCGATGTCAGACTGTCCCTCACCGCCGGGAAAGAGTTCACCAGATCCTTTCCCGTCGTGTGCCGGGCAATCACTTCGCGCACGTCGAAGCGAATGGGGTGACGGGATGCGTAATCGAGATATTCGGCCATGTAGTCGTCCCTGTCGTACAGCCAGCGCAGACCGCCGTAGGTCAGGTAGCCCAGCGCGTAGTGATCCGGTGTGTAATTCCTCTGCGATCCGTAGCGCCACCGGTCGTAGTCGCGCAGGTCACCCTGGTCGAAGCAGACCATGTAGTAGTTCAGGAAATCGGCCTTGCGCCCGCGTCCGGAGCGCGTCAGTTCGGTCTCGGCGATGACCGCGTCCCCCTCAAGCAGGGAGATGTCCGTATAGATTCCGGCCGTAAGCCCGTTCCACATCTCGCCGAAAAACCAGTTGAAAGGTCTGAGCGCGTGACTGAGTCCGAACTGCATCTGGCTGATGTGGCGGGACTCGTGCACTGCAAGCTCCGAAACCCACGGAGTCGCTTCTGAGTCATAGAACTGAGGCAGAGTGAATGCGTCCATCCTCTTCGGAGCCCATGCCACGGAACCGTTGGACACGGAATTGAAGGCATGCAGCACCACAGGCATCTTCCCCCTCGCATGCTCCCCCGGCAGATAGCCGGAAGTCAGGCCCACGGGTCTTCTGAACCGCTCCAGTTCACGGGCATAGACCCGGGCCAGCGAATCCAGCCCCTTGGGGTAGATGATGCGGTAGTTTCCGCTTTCGATGCTGTACCATCTTCTGAGCCCCGGGTCGTCGCCGGCAGTGAAGAACTGCGCTCTCGCCGCGAATGGCGGAAGCAGCAGGACAACGGCTGAAATTATGCTGATGAAATATCTTTTCATTCCCTTTCCGAAAATACTCCCTGTCTCACGTTCCCTGATCTCAATCAACCGACAAAAAAAACACAATCAACCGGCAAAGTTAGCAAATCGCCCGGAATTGTCCGATTTTTCGGGATATGATATAAAATTTCTATTTTTGCCGACGGAATACGAGGGAGGGGGGAGCATGCCGGGCGTATATGACCGATGAGAAAATGGATATGGATCAAAAAGACACACAAAATAAAATATTGTATGAAAGTTCTCATATTATCCTGCTCCACGGGAGAAGGGCACAATTCGGCGGCGAAAGCCTATCTTGAATATCTGCAGTCACAGGGAATCGAAGCTGAGGTCCAGGACACGATGGGACTCGTGAGTCCGGAGGCGAAGGAGCGTTCTTCGGAGATATACCTGTTTTCGACGCGCACAAAACTCTTCGAGATGGCCTATCGCGCAGGTTCCGTGGTCAGCAACGCCCTTGAGACGTCGAAATCTCCGGTCTATTATGCCAACAAGCTCTACTGCGACCGCCTGCACGACTACATCGAGCAGAACGGCTTCGACGTGGTGGTCTGCGTGCACATTTTTCCTGCGGAGGCTGTCACGGCGCTCAAGCGCAAAGGCAAGCTGACGGCGAAGTCGGTCTTCATCATGACCGACTACACCTGCATCCCGTTCATGAAGGACACCGAACTCGACCACTATGTCATTCCTCACGGGCATCTCATCGAGGAATGTGTCAAGAAGGGGCTTCCGAGGGAGAAACTTCATCCGTTCGGGATACCGGTGCGGGCGGTGTTCCACCAGCCTGGGGCGGCGAAGAACGAGGCCAGGGCACAGTGCATACTCGAATACGGATATATGGACTCTTCCAAGAAGTGGTTTCTGATTATGTCCGGGAGTATGGGATTCGGGCATATCCAGGACACGGTGAGAGCCATTCTCCATCAGTGCGGAGACAGCGTTGAAATCATTCTGGTCTGCGGGAACAACGCCGCGCTGAGGGAGAGGCTGCACAGGAATTTCAGACACGACTCCAATGTTGTCACGCTCGGGTTCACGGACAAGATTCCGCTGCTGATGGATGCCTGCGACGTGCTTTTCACCAAACCGGGCGGACTCTCCAGTACGGAGGCGGCGGCCAAGCACATACCTATCATCCACACCGCGCCCATCCCGGGCTGCGAGACCTGCAACGCCCTGTTCTTCCACTATCACGGCATTTCCTACGCCACCATCGATGTCGCGGAGCAGGTGCGCCGAGCGGTCGCGCTCGCGGCTGACGGCCCGGAGCGGGAGAAGATGACCGCCAGTCAGGCGGCAAACATAAATCCTGACACATGCCGGGACATAACCGGACTTCTGATGTAAGTGATCACAGAATTCCGTTTGTGGAAATCCGAATGAAATCCGGACAGCAGAGTGTTGAAAAAAACATTTTGTTATCCGGATTTTTTATATATTTGCGGCGGATTTGCAGCACATATGGGAGAAATCTTCTTCGGAATCTCCTGAAATACAGACATTCAGCCTAAGGGAAAGAACTGCCCGTGGGCGTGTCGTGCGCATAAAGAATGGGACAATGAGATGTCTTGAACAGATTTTTTTTGCAGGACTGCTGTTCGCTGCCGTGTCGTGCCAGAAAAGCGCGGCGGATCATGCTGCGGTGAGCGGCGGGCCGTGCGTTGTCGGGTTCCGCATGGGGGACGGCGTTCAGACTCGCACCTCATTGGGCTCTGACGGGCTTTCGGTCGCGTGGGAGCGCGGCGACAGGATTGCTGTCTGGGCGAAGAACCAGGAGGGGGAGGCTGTTCTTGACGGTACGGTTTTCACGGACACGAGAAATTTCGACGACGACAATGTCAGAGGGGGCGTGTTCACGGCGAAACTCTCTTCAGCGATGCCCGGGGGCGACTACACCTACTATGCAGCCTACCCTGTTCCTGATGCCGTCAGCGGCACGGCGGTGACGTTCACCATCCCCTCAGTCCAGGACGGAAAGGTTTCCGGCGGAGCCGACATCCTCGTGGCGTCTCCGGCGGAGTACGGGGCGCTCGACGAGGCCTCCACGATTGCCGACTGCACGCCCATAGGCATGAAGATGCGTCATCTTCTCCACCATTTCAGACTCTACCTTCCCGAGGGTGAGGGCATGAGCACGGAAGAAACACCCGACAGGCTCATACTCACATTCGCGCGGGACATCGTCGGGAAACTCACTGCGGACTACACCGATCCCGATGCCGGAACCTCCCTTGCGGAAGGGACGAAGTCAATCAGGCTCAAGCTCGCTGACGGATTGCAGCCGTCCTCTTCAGCAGAAGAAAGGAATTATGCGGCTCTCGCCATGTTCCCTTTCACTGCGGACGCGGGCGAGACTTTCAGCATAGAGGTGTACTCCGCGTCGAATTCCTCCACAAAAGTCTATTCCTGCGACCCCGTCAGCCTTGGCGGAAGGACATTTGAAAAGGGGCATTCGACCCCGGTGAAGATCCTCCTCAGCTCCGCGAGGGACAAGGCGGCGCTGAAATTCACGCTCTCGGAGAACAACCTCGGGGAAAGCCCGAACTCCATAACCGTCACCGCCCCTTCCGGATGCGTCTGGGAAGGTACGGGGA
>CAVFTG010000054.1:9447-10888 GCA_963625415.1 Barnesiella intestinihominis | reverse complement strand
GGACGGCATAATAGCGGAAGGCAAGTCAAACTTCAAGAGATACACCGCCAACCTCTCCGCCGACCACCGTCTCCTCCCGGGGGACATTCTCAAGGTGGGCGAGAATGTCGTGGTGACTCATGTGAAGAAGCAGTCAGTGTCCCAGAATTCATCAACGGGCGGGCCGCTTCTCGGAGCGCTGAACATGGATCCGCTCACCCCGGTCTATGACCCTTACCAGACAGACGAGCTTTATGACGGGTTCGGGGTGTCGAAATATGTGGCGCAGGAGGTCGTGAACCCTGTGGCAAGAATCCACTGGTCCAACGGCAAGTCCGGCTACACCACGGTGAAGGCCAACGCCTATGCCGAACTCACCCTTTTCAAGGAACTGAAAATCAGAGGCTCGGCCAACGCCGACCTGACATGGAGCGACACATTCGGCTACACCCCGCTGTACAAACTGAACTCCTCAACCGGAAACACCACCGCAAACGGAGCTTCCCAGAGCTACGGCAAGACCGTCCGTCTCAACTATGAGGGTACTGCCACATGGAACCACATTTTCGGGGGGAAGCACGATGTCACGGCGATGGCCGGAGCATCCTATCTCCGGAGAAGTTCCCTCTCGCTGAGCGCGAGCCGCAATGATCTGCGTATCGATGACGAAGACCATGCCTACATATCCATGGCCACAAGTTCAAACGCCTCCGCAAGCGGCGGACCTGGCTCGCCTTCAGCCCTCGTGTCTTTCTTCGCGAGAGCGAACTACGCCTACGACAGCCGCTACATCGCCACCGCCACTTTCCGCTACGACGGCTCATCCCGCTTCGGGCAGAACAACCGTTTCGGCTGCTTCCCGTCGTTCTCCGCCGGATGGAACATCTCCAACGAGGATTTCATGAAAGACATCAGGTGGATTGACGCACTGAAGCTCAGGGCATCGTGGGGAATGAACGGAAATGAGAACATCGGCGACTTCGCCTACATGTCCACCATATCGGCATGGGGTCTGAGCTATCCTTTCGGTTCGCAGGACTCTGCGGCAAGCCTCACCACGGGCGGTGCTCCGACCACGCTCGCCAACCCGGATCTCAAATGGGAGACCTCCGCGCAGACCGACCTCGGAGTGGACTTCAATGTCCTGAACTGCCTCGGATTCACCTTCGACTGGTACCGGAAGGAGACCAGAGACCTGCTTGTGAGAACCTCCATCCCGCTTTTCCTCGGCAACAACGCCCCGATGGGGAATGCCGGCAACGTGCTCAACACCGGAGTCGAGTTCGCGGTCGATTTCCACCGCCAGATTGGCAAGGTCTATCTCAGCGCGGACGCGAACATAGCCTACAACCGCAACAGGGTGACATATGTCGGCACGGATGTCGGCTATGTGACAGGCTCTACGGTGCAGGGACTCACCGGTGCGGTGACAAGGATGGAAGAGGGGCACGCAATGTCATAT
>CAVFTG010000054.1:7862-9437 GCA_963625415.1 Barnesiella intestinihominis | reverse complement strand
TCCAGAATCAGGAGGAAATCGACTCATGGGTCAACTCCGAGGGCGTCGTCCGTCAGCCTGACGCGAAGCCGGGCGATTTCCGCTATCAGGACACCAACGACGACGGAGTGATTGACGACTCCGACAGGGTGGATCTCGGCAACCCGTTCCCGGATGTCACCTTCGGATTCAACTTCAGCGTGGCCGCCTACGGTTTCGACCTCTCCGTAACCACTTCCGGACAGGCCGGGAACGAGATTTTCAGCGTCCTCCGCAGAGCCGACCTCCCGATGAGCAACTACGGGGCATGGGTTCTTGACCGCTGGCACGGCGAAGGCACTTCCAATACGGTTCCACGTGTGAGCTGGAGCGACACGAACCTCAACTGGACGCGTCCGTCCGACTTCTACCTTCAGAAAGGCGACTTCTGGCGAATCCGCAACATCACCCTCGGCTACACCGTGAAGATTCCGGAGCGCTTCTACATCAATAAGGTTCGTGCGTTCGTCAGCGTGGACAACGCATTCGTCTTCACCCGTTACCGGGGATATGATCCCGAAATCGGAAACGGCGGTTCAATCCTCGGCTCCGGCATCGACAGGGGAGTCTATCCGAGACCGCGCACTGTCTCATTCGGCGTGAACGTTTCGTTCTGAACCTGACGGACTCTGCCCGGATTGAACTGGACATTTTTGAATTGAACTGATTGAACCGATTCTTTCAAAATCGTACTGATATGAAAAATACATTTCTGAAACATATCATATTGACCGTCCTTTCGCTCGGAGCGCTCGTCTCCTGCGAAAAGGCGCTGAATCTCGTGCCTCCGATGAACGAGGTGGAAGAGAATTTCTACCGGACTCCGGAGGATATGTACAAATCGCTGACCTCCGCCTACAATGTGCTCCTGTGGAGCGCCCCGAAGGCAATAAGCGGCGGGGCGCAGAACTGCGCATTCGAGGTGGTCAGCGAGATTCTCGGGGACTGCTGCTACGCGGGCGGGGCGAGCGCCAACGATGCTGTGCAGACTTCGCGTCTCGACCGCTTCACGATGAATGTCTCCGACCTCTACCCGGAGGCTCTCTGGCACAAGTACTACACCGGAATCTACCGCTGCAACAAGTTCTTCGAGAAGATTGACGGAGCGGATTTCAAGGGCGGCGAAGACCTCAGAACCACATACAAGGCGGAATGCCATTTCCTGAGGGCATACTTCTACTTCGACCTTGTCCGTCTTTTCGGCAATATCCCGCTCATCCTCTCCTCCCTCTCCCCGGCAGACTATGCGCAGGTGCAGGCTGCGCCTTCCGAAATTTACGCACAGATCGCCTACGACCTTCTCGCGGCGGTCTCCGCAGTGAAGGAGGACGGAAGCCCGGCAATGTACCAGTCTTCCCCGACGCTTCCTTCCGAACTCAAGGGAAGAGCGACGGCGGATGCCGCGAAGGCGCTTCTCTGTCGCGTATGGCTTTACTACACAGGATATTATGAGCAGGCGGAACTTCCCGGGGTATCAGCATCCGAGATGCTTGCGATGATTGACGAAGTCGCTGACAGCGGCGACTACTCGTTCCTTCCGGGCGCATGGAACAGAGA
>CAVFTG010000054.1:5494-7852 GCA_963625415.1 Barnesiella intestinihominis | reverse complement strand
GTCCGGCGTGTCCCCGCTCTGGAATGTCGCCAACAAGAACTCCTCCGAGGAAGTCTTCACAATCCAGTACTCAGCCCTCTCGAAATGGGGCGACTGGTCAAGCCGCGAGGGCTGCACCGGGAACCAGGCGGTCATCCTCTGGGGCATCAGGGACGTGTCAGCCCCATATGCTTCGGGTTGGTCGTTCGCTCCGGTGGCGAAACGGCTGTTCGACTCCTACTCCTCTGCCGACCCGCGCCGCTGGGCTGCAATCATCAACGCCAACGCTCTTTCCGGCGACAATGACGGCGAGGGACTCAAGTACACCGAAGGATTCCAGAACACCGGCTATTTCTGCCGCAAGTTCACCCCGCTCACCGCGAACAACGCCTCTTCAGGCTCAAGGGAGCTGAACTATCCGAACAACTACCCTTCCATCCGCTGGGCGGACGTACTTCTGATGGCGGCCGAGATGGAATTACGCCACGGTTCCGCCTCAAAGGCGTTCACCTATTACGCCAAAGTGCGTGAAAGGGCTCTCGGAGCGGGAAGCGCGGGAAGTGCGTCGGATCTCACCCTCGGGAAAATCTTCGAGGAGAGGCTGCTCGAACTCGCCCTTGAGGGTCACCGCTACTGGGACGTGCTCCGTCAGGGAGAGGCCGTCGCCTCATCCATCCTTACCAACGGAGAGGAGGGGGATTTCGCGGTCACATATGACAAGGCGAAAAAGGGGCTCATGCCAATCCCCCAGTATGACATCACACAGTCAAAGAATTCCCTCAGGCAGAACCCCGGGTATTAGAAGCCGTCAACGGCATCCGGTCGGGAGTCGCCCGACATGGATCGGGAATCGCCTGGCATAGAAAAAATACGGACATGAAAAGAAACATATCATACGCAATGGGACTCGCCCTCTGCGCCATCCTCATAGGAAGCTGCACGCAGGAACCCCGGCCGAATCTTCCGGAAGACAGAGTCGCGGACGTGAAAATCATCGTCACGCCGGGAGAGGTTCAGAACACCTATCTTCTACGCTCCAACAGGACTGACATCATCTGCTTCTGGGATCTCGGAAACGGTTCCGGAGCATCCGGAGTCAACGAAGTCCTCGCCTCATACCCCTTCGCGGGCACCTACAATGTGAAACTGAGTTCCTATGCCTCGAACGGCAAGGCCAACGACGTGTCAATCAAAATCCGCGTCACCACCGAGAATCTCTATCTCCTCGACGACCCGATGTACACCCTCATCGCGGGGGAAATCGGCGGCGCGGGCAAGACATGGAAGCTCGACAACGCCCGCCAGGACCACATAGGACTCTTCAACCCCAACAATGTCTCCGACAAATGGTGGGGAGCGGGCGCGGACGCGAAGAACGGCTGCGAAATCTACGACGACGAGGTGACTTTCTACCTGAATGTCGAGAAGGGCCAGGGCTTCGAATATGTGAACAACGGAAAGAGCTGCGCCCTGAACAACAGCACGGCGGCCATGGCGCTCTACAATGACGGCGCATGGAGGGGCAGCGCCTACGGAAAGGCTTCCATCAACGACTACATCATTACCTGCACACCTCCGTCCGGGATGGGCTGGAGTCTCTCTGAGTCTTCCGGAAGCTATTGGATTTCCTTCCCTTCCACGACGGCAGGTCACGGCGGCTACCTCTTCTATTTCTGCGGCTGGGACACCCAGTATGAGATCAGAGCCATATCCCCGACTCATATGAAAGTTTTCCTCTGGTCGACGATTGACGGAAAGAAGTCACTCCGCCAGATACTTCTGCGCACCGCCGACACCCCGTCGGGCAACGACGCGATTGAGTGGACATGGAGCAAAGACTAAAATCAGAAGATGACATGAAAAAAGGACTATACGTTTTGGCGGCGGGCATCCTCACGACGCTTTCCGCCTGCAACTCAGACATAAAGGAGTCATTCCGGCTGAATGAACTCGCGATTGACACAGAAAACTGCTATGCCGAGGGAAGTTTCGTCCAGGGAGTGGCGCTTTCGGAGCAGAACCGCGTCAGAGTGCCTTATGAAGGCGCGGAAGGCGGCAGCGCGGTGTTCAGCGCCCCTAAAGAGAACGGCGTGAGCATCCCGGAACAGACCGTCACGCTCTCCGAAGGCGAGGGCGAAGCGCTTCTTTCAGTGGAGGGCACTCCGCTCCGCTGCGAGACCACTTTCCTTCAGCTCAACATCTCCTACAACGGAAAGAAATACCTTTCAAGTGTTGAAATCACGGTTCTTGAAGACCAGGATCCGAGCGGAGTCATCGTGTTCACGATAGACGAGGCTTCAATCTGCTGCCTCACTTCGCAGGTGGAGATTCCGTTCACAGTCAGCCCGACAATGGCGGGCGTGAAGGAGAGTTCAGAAC
>CAVFTG010000054.1:4705-5484 GCA_963625415.1 Barnesiella intestinihominis | reverse complement strand
GAACAGATTGACGGTCTGAGGGTCATGGTGACCTCCAATCCGGACACCGGCAAGGGTACGGTGACGCTCAATCCGGCGGAGAATTTCCTCGGAGGGAAGCTCTCGCTCACTGCGTCATTCGGTGCGAGAGAGGCTCAGGTGAAGACCGTCGCGCTTTCGGCCTTCGCTTCGGGCGAGGGGACGGAAGCCTCTCCTTACGAGGTCACGACCTCAGCGGAGATGGACAGAATCCAGTACGGACTCGGCTCGTTCTTCCGTCTCGGCAGGGACATCGAACTTTCCTCCGACTGGACTCCGGCAGGCTCTTCCGAAACTCCGTTCATGGGCGGAATCGACGGAGGAGGCCATAAGGTGACCATGAACATCAACCGCCCTGCGGAGGACTATGTGGCTTTCATCTCGCACGCCGGAAATGGCGCGGAGATAAAGAATCTCGTGCTTGAAGGCAGCGTGAGGGGACGCGACTATGTGAGCGCCGCCGTCGCGTGCAGCGACGGGAATTTGAGCGGAGTTAATGCCGACGGGGTGAGTGTCGAAGGCGAGAACCATGTGGCCGCGCTCGTCGCCTCTGGAGAGGGGAGGGATGCCGAGGTCATCGAATTTTCCGATGTACCGCAATATGTCAACATCCCGATGGGCGCATCCACTTACACCGAATCTCTCGGAGTCATCACAAAGGGCGCGAGCGTCTCTTTCGATGCTGGTTCGACAGGGACGGATTGGAGCTATGACCCGGACAGGGGGGAATTCACGGTCACCCGCCTTTCTTCTTTCACGGG
>CAVFTG010000054.1:0-4695 GCA_963625415.1 Barnesiella intestinihominis | reverse complement strand
CGTTTCGTTCACTGTCAGCCTCGGAAGCAACGTGAAGGCGACAGCGAGGGTTTTCTCCGTCACTTCAAAGAATATGTACGAGAGCGGAAGCGGCATTGAGGGTGACCCTTATGTCGTTGCCGACGCGGATCAGTTCACCGCCACCCTGCACAGCTATCCCGCTTCCTGCGTGAAACTCTCTTCCGACATAAGCCTCTCTTCATGGGAGAGCATTTCAGAGTTCTCCGGAACTCTTGACGGAGACTCGCACACGGTTTCCGGCCTCTGCTCCCCGTTCGCGGAACTGCTGTCCGGAGAAGCCAGGAACATCAAGTTCAGGGACATCGACATCACCGCAGGCACGGGAAACTGCGGAGCCGTCGCGGACAAGCTCTCCGGGAAAGTCACTTCAGTCGGGGTGCAGGGCAAGCTTTCCGCTCCACAGAAGGCCGGATCAGGTGACACCGGACTCTCGCCAGTGGCAGGTCAGGCTGTCGGAAGTGCGACAATCGACAATTGTCATGTCAATGTGGAGACGGATATTGTCGGCGGAAACTTCGCCTACGGAGGACTTGTCGGAGTCATCAAGGAAACGGACAATGTTACGATGTCCAATTCCACGATTGACGGCAAGGTGACATCCTCGCAGAACATTACCAAGGTCGGAGGCGTACTCGGCCGCAAGACCAACAAGAACCAGTCGTCGCAGGACAGGATTACAGGCTGCCTCGTGAACACTGAAATCTCCATCACTGGAACGGGATCGAACATGATCGGAGGCATATTCGGGGCGCTCCAGGGCAGTGATGTGCATGGAGACTATGTGGGCGGCATCACTGTGGAGAAGTGCTCATTCATGGGCAAGGTCAGCGCGGGCAACGCTGTCGGAGGTGTCGGCGGAGTCTGCTGCTCAGTCCGTGACTGCCATGTGGGCGGAACCGTCCAGGCGACGAGCGTGACCTCTTCAAGCACTGCCGCCGCAGCCGGAGTCTCCGCTGCGGTGAAGGGCGACGTGTCGAGATGTGTCGTAAGCGGTGCGCGTGTGACCGGCGGGCCGAAGGGTACGTCCTTCACTGCCGGGGTAGTCAATGTCAGGAACGGCAACAACCCGAAGACGACAGGCTGCTATGTGCTGAACACCGTCATCGAGGCCAAGGGATTCGCAATCTACGGCACGGCGTCGGCGAACATCTCCGCATCGGACAACTGCCGCTGGAATGTGACCTATTCCACAGAGCCTTCGGCCTATGTCCCTCTGGCATCAGATACGTACGGACAGGACGGAACTGAGAAGAAGCTGACGCAGGCTGAACTCGCGGCGCTCGGGTATGACTTCGACACCGTATGGCAATGGGATGCCGACTCTTCAGCCCCGGTTCTCCGGAAAGTCGGGTGCGATGCCGGAGTCATGGTAAAGTAAGTTCCGGTGACATGTAAGATATGATAGATTTTTGAGAACAGTTTTGAAAATGAAAAAGTTGACTGTAATAATCGGAGTTCTCCTCGCCCTCGCCTCCTGCACCAGGGCACAGATGATATCTGACCTTCCGGAGGACATAAACAAGCCGGAGGAAAGCGCCATAGGCGAGACGACCGCCAAAAGGGGTGTCTGCCAGAGCACTTCAAGCATCGATTTCGCGACAAGGCTCGTGGGACTCAAGGCGAACTGGTACTACACATGGGGACTCGAACCTGACGGAAATGTCGGAGGAGTGGAGTTCGTTCCTATGTTTTGGGGCGCATCCTCGGTGACAAAGGAAAATTGCGACAAGGTGAACAAGCTCTATGAAGAGGGGAAAATCTTCCATGTGCTCGGATTCAACGAGCCTGATCTCAGCGAGGAGGCGTCGATGAGCGTTTCCGACGCGCTGGACAAATGGGAATTCCTCTGCGAGAACCTCGACAGCAGGATAAAGCTCGTGAGTCCCGCCCCGTCCTATCCGACAAGGGCGTGGCTGGAAGAGTTCATGACCGGAGTGAAGGAACGCGGGCTGCGCTGCGACTATGTCGCCGTCCACATGTACGCCGGGATAGGCACGGAGAACTACCAGTCCGTAATCCGGACCGTGTACAACAGGTACGGCAAGAAAATCTGGATTACGGAATTTGCGCCGAGGGACGACAACGCCAGACAGAACGGTTACAACAGCTACACCGTAGCACGCGTGCTCGCCCAAATGCAGATCCTTCTCCCGGCCTACGAGGGAATGAACGAAGTCTTCCGCTATTCCTGGTTCGGCTGTGCGAGCGACTCGATGCTCGGGCTGAGTTCATCACGCTTCTATGACTCTGACGGGAACATCACGGCCCTCGGAGAGTACTACTCATCACTGAACCCGAACAATGAGATTTATGCGAAATGATTTTCTTCCCGCCATGGCGGCGGTGCTGCTGGCATCGGTGCTGACGCTCGGATCATGCAGAAACGAAACATCCATCCCGTTCGTCCGCACGGACGGGACGGGGTTCGTGACGGAGGACGGTGTTCCGTTTGAAATCCGTGGTGTCAATCTCGGGAACTGGTTGAACCCGGAGGGATATATGTTCCAGTTTCCCAAGAGTGCCTCAAGTCCCCGGACCATAAACGACGCGCTCTGCGAGGCTGCGGGAGACAGGTACATGTCAGATTTCTGGAAACGCTTCAGGGAAAACTATGTGAGCGAAGAGGACATCGAGTTCATCGCGTCCACGGGGGCGACAGTTATCCGCCTTCCTTTCCACTACAAGCTTTTCACCTCAGAGACCTATCTCGGTTCCTCCGACCCGCAGGAGGGATTCAGACTGATTGACAGGGTGGTGGACTGGAGCCGGGAACGGGGGCTGAGGGTGATTCTCGACATGCACGCCTGCCCGGGAGGACAGACCGGCGACAACATCGACGACTCCTACGGCTACCCGTGGCTTTTCTCCGACCGGCAGGCTCAGGGGGAGTTCCTGCGCATCTGGGGCGAAATCGCCGCACACTACGCGGACGAGCCGGCGGTTCTCGGCTATGACCTCATGAACGAACCCATAGCCCATTATTTCCCTGACAAGGACAGCCTGAACCTGAAGTTCCAGCCACTCATGAAAAAGGCGGTGTCCGAAATCCGCAGACACGACCGCCGTCATGTCGTGATACTCGGCGGTGCGCAGTGGAACACGAATTTCCGGGTCTATGACGACTTCTGTTTCGACGACAACGTCGCATATTCCTGCCACATCTACAAATGTCCCCCGACAAAGGCTTCCCTCGGCGGATTCCTGAGGTTCAGGGAGAAGTCCGGGAAGCCGATGTATATGGGCGAGACAGGTGAGAACACCGATGAATGGGTGAAGTCCTTCCGCGAGGCGCTTGACTCCGTTTCAATCGGTTGGACATTCTGGACCTACAAGCGTCTTGACACCGGCCGTGCGTTCGTGAGCACGGATAAGCCGGATGGCTGGGATAATCTCGTGTCGTTCATAGCCTCCGACCGCTCCACTTTCGCCGCCATCCGCGAGAACGCTCCCGACAGGGAACGCGTCCGCAAGACGCTCGACGACTATCTGGAAAGCCTCAAATTCGGGAACTGCCGCGTGAACCGCTCCTATATCGAGGCGCTGGGACTCCGCGCCGGAGGCGCGATATACCCCTGATAGGGGGGCGCATACGCCAGTCTGGGGGTGGTAAGAGGAAAAAGAGGAGGCAGACTGAAAAGTCAGAATAACTTTCTGAGAATTGAAAATTTGAAGCAAGGTCGAGGTCGACCACAGCGAAAAACAAGAAAAAGGGGCTTGACTAATACTTTTTAGTCAGTCCCCTCTTTCTTAAAAAAACGATCACTTGATTGTCCGGAACAATTGCCGCAGTTTTTCCCTATGCGCCGAAGTTGTCGTAGAGTATATTCTCCGGCGGCACTCCGAGCGAATCAAGCAGACCGTTCACGCTGCTCACCATCATAGGCGGACCGCACATGAAGTACTTGATGTCTTCCGGTGCCTCGTGGTTCTTGAGGTAGGTCTCGTTCATCACATTGTGAACGAAGCCCGCCGTGTAGGCCACTCCTGCGGCATCGGCTTTCGGATCCGGACGGTCGAGTGCGAGATGGAAATGGAAATTCGGGAATTCCTTCTCAATCTGCGCGAAGTCGTCAAGATAGAAGGCTTCGACGAGGGCGCGTGCACCGTAGAAGAAGTGAACTTCCTTCTTGGTCTTCTGCGTCTTGAAGAGTTCCATAATGTGGCTGCGGAGAGGAGCCATACCTGCGCCGCCGCCGACGAAGATGTATTCCTGTGAATCAGGGTCGTTCTTCGGAAGGAGGAACTCGCCGTAAGGCCCGCTGATAATCACCTTGTCACCCGGCTTGCGCGTGAACACATAGGATGAACCGATTCCAGGGTTGACCGGAAGCAGCTTCGGACCGAGTTCGCGCGGGACGCTCCTGTCGAAAGGAGGCGTGGCGATGCGCACGTTGAGCTTTATGATGCCCTTCTCTCCCGGATAAGAGGCCATGGAGTAGGCTCGGATGGTCGTGAAAGGATTGGAAGCATGGAGGTTGAAGAACCCGTACTTCTCCCAGTCCGCCCTGTACTCCGGCGAAACGTCGATGTCCTTGAAATCCAGTTCGTATGCTGGTATGTCAATCTGGATGTACTCGCCGCTCTTGAATTCGAGATGCTCGCCTTCAGGAAGCTTGACTGTGAATTCCTTGATGAAAGTCGCCACATTGTCGTTGCTGATGACCTCGCATTCGA
>CAVFTG010000053.1:3763-11060 GCA_963625415.1 Barnesiella intestinihominis | reverse complement strand
CCGCTACCCGATGCTCTCGCTCGGCAACACCTACGACATATCCGAAGTCGCCGCTTTCTCCGAACGGGTCTCCAAATCATTGAGCGGCACGGCGTTCAGCTACAGCTGCGAACTCAAGTTCGACGGCACGGCAATCTGCCTGACCTACAGGAACGGGGAACTTCTCCGGGCTCTCACACGCGGCGACGGAGCCGTCGGGGACGACGTGACGGCCAATGTCAGGCATATTTCCAACATCCCGCAGAAGCTCCGCGGAGGCGCGTTCCCGGACGAATTTGAAATCCGGGGAGAGATTTACATGCCCTATGAGGCTTTCGACAGGCTCAATGCGGAACGCGAGCGCGATGAGGATCCGCCGTTCGCCAACCCTCGCAACGCGGCATCCGGTTCCCTGAAACTGCTGAACCCTTCGGAGGTGGGAAAGCGCGGTCTGGAATGTACGCTCTACCATCTTCTCGGCGAGAATCTGCCTTTCGAGACCCACACCCAGGCGCTTGCGGCCGCGAAGTCATGGGGGCTTCCAGTGTCGGACAAGATGAAGGTCTGCCACAGCATCGGGGAAATCGAGGAATATATAACTTATTGGGACACCGAGCGGAAGAAACTCCCTTTCGCGACTGACGGCATCGTGATCAAGGTGAATGAGCTGCCCTACCAGAAGGCGCTCGGCTACACCTCCAAGTTCCCCCGCTGGGCCGTCGCCTACAAGTTCAAGGCGGAACAGGCGCTTACGAAGCTGCTTTCGATTGACTATCAGGTTGGAAGGACAGGAGCGGTGACTCCCGTGGCGAATCTTGAGCCGGTGCTTCTTTCGGGAACGACAATCAGGCGCGCAAGCCTGCACAACTCCGAGCAGATGGAGCTTCTGGACGTGCGCATCGGGGACTATGTCTATGTGGAGAAGGGCGGGGAGATTATCCCGAAGATTACCGGAGTGGAACTTTCCATGCGCAATGCCGCGCTGAAAAAGCCCGATTTCCCGCAGCATTGCCCCGACTGCGGCTGCACCCTGGTGCGGGACGAGGGCGAGGCGAAGTTCTTCTGCCCGAACGTCCACGGCTGCCCGACGCAGATCAAGGGAAGGCTCGTGCATTTCCTCAGCCGCAAGGCGATGAACATACTTGCGGGCGACGCGACAGTGGACCAGTTGTACAACCTGTCCCTCGTCAGGACTCCGTCAGATTTCTATAATCTTGACAAAGAGCAGCTTCTGACGCTTGACGGATGGAAGGAACGTTCTGCGGAACGCTTCCTCAAGAGCATCCGCGACTCGAAGGAGACTCCGTTCGAGAGAGTCCTGTTCGCAATCGGAATACGCTATGT
Organism: Barnesiella intestinihominis; assembly: GCA_963625415.1. Taxonomy (GTDB): domain Bacteria; phylum Bacteroidota; class Bacteroidia; order Bacteroidales; family UBA932; genus Cryptobacteroides. The sequence continues at coordinate 9,737 of CAVFTG010000053.1, read as the reverse complement.
GGGAGAAACCACGGCCAAGACGGTCGCGAGGTTCTTCAAGAACATCGATGCAGTCGCGGCCGCTGACAGGGAGACGCTGCTTTCTGTTCCGGACGTGGGCGGGGTAATTGCCGACAGCATCTGCGATTTCTTCATGGATCCGGACAACATCCGCGAGGTTCAGCGTCTGAGAGCCGCAGGGCTGAAGATGAGCTCCGATGAGGGCAGGGAACAGTCGAGCGACGTTCTCGGAGGCGCGTCAATCGTGATTACGGGCAACTACAGCATCCCGCGCAACCGCATGAAGGCCCTCGTCGAGGCGAACGGAGGCAGAAACTCCTCATCGGTGAGCGGAAAGACCGACTATCTGCTCGCGGGCGAAAAGCCCGGTCCGGAGAAAATCAAAAAGGCGGAGTCACTCGGAATCCGCATAATCTCAGAAGAGGAGTTCATGAGGATGATTTCAGGCTCCGGCCAGGAAGACGGCGGCGGACTGCCGGAACAGGACAGGGACGGTGCGGCGGAAGGTGTTCCGAAGAGGGAGACGGACATGGATTCCGGAACTCCGGAGCGTCACGGAGGAGAACAGCTGAGCCTGTTTTAGCTGCGGTTCAGATTCATCCGCTTCATAATCACACGGGAACACCTCAAAATATAAACAGGACAACACTTTCCCAAAACAGGAATACGTTTACAGGAACATATGGCTGCAATTTCAGAATTCACTCCGCAGGACTACGCGCTCATCGCCAGGGAATACGCCTCGCTCAAGGAGGCCGCGAAACGCCGCTGCGCGAACGAGAAAGAACTTGACGTGGTGCAGAAGGCATTCGACTTCGCGAACGAGGCGCACAAAGGTGTGAGACGGCGCTCCGGAGAACCTTATATCATACATCCGATCGAGGTGGCGAAAATCGTCGTGGGCGACATAGGACTCGGCTACAAGTCGATTGTAGCCGCCCTTCTCCACGATGTCGTGGAAGACACGGAATATACCACGGAAGACATAAGGAACCTTTTCGGAGACAAGATAGCCTCGCTCGTGGACGGTCTGACGAAAATCAAGACGGTGCTCGACAATGAGGACAAGGCTCAGACCAAGAGCATACAGGCGGAGAATTTCAAGCGCATACTCCTCACGCTCAACGACGACGTGAGGGTCGTGCTGATAAAGCTCGCCGACCGTCTGCACAACTGCCGCACCATAGAGTTCATGCCGGAGCACAAGAGGGACAAGATTCTGAGCGAGACCATGTTCATCTTCATCCCGCTCGCGCACAGGCTCGGCCTCTACAGCATAAAGTCCGAGATGGAGGACATCTGGCTCCGCTACAAGGAGCCGCAGGCATTCAACGAGATCCAGGCCAAGATCAACCGCAACGTCAGCGACAAGGAGAAGCAGGTCGACGAGTTCATCGGCACGGTCCGCGAACTTCTCGACAGGATGGGGATAAGCTACGAAATCAAGAAGAGGGTGAAGTCTCCCTACTCCATCTGGCACAAGATGAAGACGAAGAACGTGACTTTCGAGCAGGTCTATGACCTCTACGCCGTGAGGATAATCTTCGACCCGAAGAGAGCCAACGACATCGAAAAGGAAAGGGAGGACTGCTACAGCATCTATGTCGCCATCACCAACAAGTTCGACTACAAGGCCGACCGCTTCCGCGACTGGATAAAGCAGCCCAAGAACAACGGCTACGAGGCTCTGCACTGCACGGTGATGAGCAAGTCCGGACTCTGGATCGAGGTTCAGATTCGCTCGCGGAGGATGGACGACATCGCGGAGAAGGGCATCGCGGCGCACTGGGCCTACAAGCGGGACGGGTTTGTCGGTGAGAATGACAGCGAGATGGACAAGTGGATCGCGAAGGTGCAGGAGATTCTGATGAATCCGGATGTCAACGCCATGGAGCTGCTGGATCTTATTCACAACGACCTGACGGCCTCGGAGATATTCGTCTTCACCCCGAAGGGAGAGCAGAAGTCAATCCAGAAGGGGGCGACAGCGCTGGATTTCGCCTACATGATCCACACCCACATAGGCAACAAGGCCATCGCGGCGAAGATAAACCTCAGGCTCGAACCGCTTTCTTATGTGCTACGTCCGGGAGATCAGGTGGAAATCATCACGGCGCAGACCGAGAATCCGAAGCGTGAATGGCTCTCGTTCCTCAAGACCCGGAAGGCCGTCAACGTGGTCTCCGACTATTTTGAAAAAATCGACCGCCAGAAAGCCGAAGAAGAGCAGGAACAGGAGAAAAAGAACTCGGGGAAATGGACTCTTCCGTTTTTCCGGTCGTCGAAATCCAAGACCGCCTATGTCATCAACGACAGCCGCAACACCGACAACCAGTTCGTCATCGCCACATGCTGCCACCCGATTCCGGGTGACCCGGTGGTCGGCTTCATCGACAGGAACGGGGTGATAACCGTCCACAAGAAGACCTGCCCCGTCGCCAACAGCTTTGCCGCGACACACGGAGATTCAATCGTATCCCCGAAATGGGATGCTGACGACGAGCAGCATTTCCTCGCTTCCGTGTCGCTGAACGGCATCGACAGGGTCGGGCTGCTGAATGAAATCACGAAATACATCTCCTGCGTGATGAAAGTCAATCTCCAGCGGCTTGTCTTCGAGTCGAAGGATTCGGTTTTCTCGGGGGAGATGGATCTGATGGTCCACGACAAGAAGAGTCTCGAAGGTCTGCTGAAGAAGCTTTCCAAGATTGACGGAATCAGGAACGTCTCCCGTAAGGATTTATAAAGGATTATGGAGAAGATATTTACAGGCAAAGAAACAATGGCATGAAAAGAATTTTCAGAGCATTTCTCAATCGATATTTCCCTCTCCTGCCCGTCGGGATTGTGCTCGGCGCGATGATTCTCCCGTATTCCTGCGCCAACACCACGACCCCTCCGAGCGGAGGCCCGAAGGACACGATTCCGCCGGTCATCAGGAAAGTGAATCCTGCGGACGGAAGCATAAACGTCCCCGTGCACAAGACAAAGCTGAAGTTCACTTTCGACGAATATGTCGTCGTCAAGGACCCTGCGGGAATCTATCTCTCCCCTCCTCTGGAGAAGCGCCCGAAATACAAGATTGAAGGAAAGAGCGTCGTGGTGTCGTTTGAAAGCGACCTCGACTCCAACCGGACCTACACCCTTGACCTGACGGGGGCGATTGCGGACAACAACGAGGGGAACATGTTTCAGGGATATACGCTCGTGTTTTCAACGGGCGGAGCCATTGACTCGATGCTTGTCACCGGAACCGTCCAGGACTGCAACACCCTCAAGCCGATAAAGGGGGCTACGGTGATGCTCTACAAAGACCAGGCGGATTCCGCAGTGTTTCTCAGCCGTCCTGTGGCATCCGCGAAAACTGACGACTGGGGATATTTCGCCATCCGCAACATTCAGGACACCGTCTATCGGATGTATGCCGTCATCGACGAAAACGGAAACAACAAATATGACCCCGACAATGAGCGGGTCGCTTTCATCGACTCCCTCATCCGGCCTGTCATGAGAGTGGCGGATTCGCTGCCGGAACTCCGGAAATACGACATGAAGGACACGGCTGCCTGTCTGGCGAGGAAATCCGAGCACACGCTGAACGTGTTCCGGGAGAAACCGTCCAAACAGATGATTGTCAACAGGGAACGTATCGGGGAAAGGACGGCGTACATTACTTTCATGGCTCCGTATGCGCAGGTGGATTCAGTCTGGATCAAGGGTGTCCCGGGGGAAAGGCTCATCACCCAGTTCAACCTGCAGCGGGACAGCATGGAGATATGGGTGAACGACCCGAAGACTCAGCCGGACACTTTCTATCTGAACGTCAAGTACATGAAGACCGACACCACCGGCGTCCTCGCCGATTTCACCGAGGTCGTGAAGCTTACGAAACCCCGCAAGACAGCTGCGGCCGCACGCAAGAGTTCGACCAAGGATCTGAAGAAGGAGGATACGCTGTGCGTGTTCACGGTGGACGCGAAGCCGGAGAACATCGAGCAGTACGGATTCGTGTTCGAGTTCAAGTACCCGGTGGTGGAGACCGCCTTCGATTCGATTTCCTTCATATCCGTAAATCCCCGGCAGCAGGAGAAGGCGGAGAAGTTCGATGTGGTCCGGGACAGCCTGAACCTGAGGAAATATACGCTCACCCCTCGGCTCCAGTACATGCCCGGTTGGGAGTACAAGATGAAAGTCCCTCACCGCAAATTCATGGACATCAACGGTTTCCGCAACGACAGCCTCGACGTGAAGGTCAGTCTTCCGAACGACGACAAACTGAGCACGCTGACGATGAACATGAACAATGTGCACAACAAATACATCGTCGACCTGCTGAACGAAAAGAGGGACAATGTGCTCCGTTCCTATATCATCGAGGGCGACAAGGCGCTCGTGTTCCCCTACCTGAAGGCCGGTAAGTATTCGATCCGCATAACGGAGGACGTCAACCGCAACGGAATCGTCGACACCGGAGTGCTGCTTGAGCACCGGCAGCCGGAGAAAGTGCTGTTCTACAGGCTGGCCGACGGTACGTACCTGATTGACATTCCGGAAATGGCGGAAATCGAACAGACGATAGACGTGGCGGAAATGTTCAGATAACATGGCGATTGTGACTTTTCAGGCAGCCTCATATGAAACTGATATGATTCGAGATACAAGAAAAACCGGAATGAACGGGCGGACTGCGGCGCAGGTCGCGGCGGTTCTGCTCGCCCTGCTTCTTTTTCCCTCAGTCCACCTGCATGCGCAGAAATTCGACATTGACGTCGATTCGCTCGCGACGGCCCATTTCTGTGCGGATTCCCTTTCGGACGAGGTGATTGACCGATACGACCTCAAGAAAAAGAAGAAAATCAACGACTACAGCATGATAGGAGTCCAGTACGGAGTCGGGCTGAGCCGCACGCTGCTGCAACCGGAAACCGCCAAGGAGGACATGATTTTCATGCCGTATAACATCGGAGTTCTCTACACCAGATACGGAAAGATGTTCGGATACATGCCGTATTTCGGATTCCAGGCTGGCGTATTCTACACTCAGGAGGGCTACAAATTCCGCCATGACAGCAAGAAGAACACCGTGCCGGTGTTTCTCGGGGCGCAGTCGGCGGTGATGGATGTCGTCGAGGTCCCGGTTCTCGCGCACTGCCACGCGGATTTCTGGAAGATGAAACTGATTCTCAATGCGGGGCTTTATGTCGGCTACAGGCTGAACATTCACAGGTATGAGCCCGACAACCGGAGCGATGTCGAGTATGTGGTGAATCTTACTCCGGATTATTCATATGAATGGGTCTCCCTTGAAAGGGAGTTCGCTGACTTCGAGAACCGTTTCGACTACGGAATCAAGGGCGGACTCGGTTTCGCCTTCATGTTCGACCCTGTGGAAATCCATGTCCAGGCGATGTACAAACATTCGTTTTCAAGCCTGTTCAAAGCTAACTATTACAGTTCCTACTATTATCGCTATTCCTATCAGCAGAACGTGATAATCTCCCTCGGGCTGCATTTCCAGCTCGGAAAACGCGTGGGCAAGACGAGACGGCAGCTGCGGGAGGAGGCCAGGGCTTTCGTGACTGAGAGGACGGCTTCGGTTCCGGCGGGAGCAAGACAGGATGCGCTCTGATTTTCGGGATAAACCATTTATTCTCATTTGATTATGAAATATGCAAGCAATCCGGTGAAAGTCGGTAATGTCATAATAGGCGGAGGTGAGCCGATTGTCGTGCAGACCATGTGCAATACCCGCACGTCGGACGTGGAGGCGTCGTTCAGGCAATGCGCCGCCCTTGCTGAGGCGGGAGCCCGGATAATCCGGCTGACAGTTCCGTCCCCCGCGCAGGTCGCGTCCCTGGCTGAAATTCATTCGAGGCTCAGGGCGGCCGGAATAGAGACTCCGATTGTCGCCGACGTGCATTTCAGTTCCGAGATTGCGATTGCGGCGGCTTCCGTCGTGGAAAAAGTCCGCATC
>CAVFTG010000053.1:0-3753 GCA_963625415.1 Barnesiella intestinihominis | reverse complement strand
ATCCCGGAAATTTCCACCCTGACCATGAGAAAGCGCGGGAACAGTTCGCCCGTCTGGTCTCAGTCTGCAAGGAGCATGGAACCGCGCTCAGAATCGGTGTGAACCACGGTTCGCTCGGCAGCCGCATCACCTCTCTCTACGGAAACACGGCTTTCGCGATGAAAGAGGCCGCGATGGAGTGGCTGCGCATGTGCAGGGACAACGATTTTGATTCAGCGGTGGTGAGCCTCAAGGCAAGCAACACTCTCGTCATGACCGAGGCCTATCGTCTTCTGGTCGATGCGATGATTGCGGAGGACATGCACTTCCCTCTTCATCTCGGTGTGACCGAAGCCGGGAACGGGGATGCAGGACGCATCAAGTCCCTTGTCGGCGTGTCGTCCCTGCTTTCGGAGGGTATCGGAGACACGGTGCGGGTTTCGCTCACCGAACCTCCGGAGAACGAACTTCCGGCCGCGCAGTATCTTTCCGACCGCTACGGCCATCGGCTGCATTCTTCGATGTCCCGCATCACGACTTCCGACGGAGGGCGGAAGATTTCCGCCGTCTATGACGCTCCGTCCCGCGAGAGGCTGCTCTTCGATGCGGCCTGCGATTTCGGGAAGAGGCTGCTGGACAAGGAAATAGACTCTGTGGAGATTGGGGGAAGCTATCTTGACGCTGACGGAGCCGTCGTCGCCGTTACTCCGGAATTCGGAGAATACCTTGCCGATGAGCTGATGCAGGCTGCGCGGCGGCGTTTCTATCGGCCGGAATATATCGCCTGCCCGGGTTGCGGACGGACGATGTACAAGCTTCAGGAGACTTTCGAGAAGGTGAAGGCGCGGACGGCGCACCTCAGCGGCATGGTGATAGCGGTGATGGGCTGCATCGTTAACGGTCCTGGCGAAATGGCCGACGCCGATTGGGGCTATGTCGGAGAAGGCAATGGTAATGTCTCAATCTACCGTGGCAGGGAGGCCGTGCTCAGACATGTACCGGAGGACGAGGCGGTCGACCGGCTGCTGGAATTGATTGAGGGCGCGGAGTCTCAGAAATAAGCCTCTCTTTATTCCGATGGTTGTTCAGGCGCTCTGTCTGCCGGTTCCTGCTGAATCTTGTGGACGAGAACCTTGTCGATTCTCGGACCGTCCATGTCAACGACTTCGAGTGAGAAGCCTTCCCATGTGATTATCTCGCCGGCCGAAGGTATGTGACCGCTTTCGCTGAGTATGAGTCCCGCGACGGTCGTGTATTCGAAGTCCTCCATCGTGTCGTCGAGAAGGTCGAAATAGGCAAGAAAATCATAAATAGGACATTGTCCTTCAACGAGATAGCCGTTTGCTCCCGTTGTGTCAGGCTTGCCGTCGGCCCCGAGTCTCGGGACAATGTACGGGTCGTCCTCCTCATCATCGTTCACATTGCCGACGAGAGCCTCCATGATGTCTTTCAGGGATATGAATCCGCAGAGCGCGCCGAATTCGTCGCATACGAGGGCACGGGAGATACGCTTCACCTTCATTTCCTCCAGAACCTTATAGACGGTCATGTTCTCGTGGAAATAGACCGGTTCGCGCATCATCTTCTCAAGGTCGAAACCCTCCCGGCCGTAGCCGCGAAGAAAATCCTTGATGTTCAGAACGCCGATGACATGGTCGAGGTCATCTTCGCAGACCGGATATTCCTCATAGATGTTCTCCTGTATCACTTCCCTCACCTGTGCTTCGCCCATATCCTTGTCCAGCCAGACGATGTCCTGGCGGGCGGTCATGATGGTGTTCACGCTCAGGTCGCCGAGAGTGAAGACTCTCTCCACTATGTCCTGCTCGACCTCCGACACTTCCCCGTCCTCAGTGCCTTCCTGCACGAGGGAGATTATCTCATCTTCTGTAACATTGCTGTCATTTTCCTTGATTCCCAAAAGTTTCGCGATTCCGGCTGTGCTTTTCGAAAGAACCCAGATGAAAGGCGACGCAATCTTGGAAAGCAGCTGCATCGGGCCGGCCATAGCCTTCGCGACCTTTTCCGCCTTGCTCATTCCGATGCGTTTCGGCACAAGTTCTCCAAGAACGATGGAGAAATAGGTCACGACAATCACTATGACAGTCTTTGCCAGACCGGTCGATGTCGAAACGGGCACTCCCCACTTTTCAAAGACTCCGCTGAGGCTGCGGGCAATCTCGTTTCCGGAGAATATACCGGTGAGAATCCCTATCAGCGTGATGCCGATCTGGATGGTCGAAAGGAACTTGTCGGGGTCTCCGGCAAGCTTCAATGCCCGTCTTGCCTTGGCGTTTCCGTCTTCGGCCTCGTTCTGGAGACTGGATTTCCGTGCGGAAATCATCGCGATTTCGGACATCGAGAAAATTCCGTTGAGAAAGATGAGAAAAAGAATTATGAATATTTCTGTCATGGTCTGTCTATATTTCCCGGCTTATATGTCCCGGCATTCGTGACGCCGGGAAAGGGCTTACTTGAGTTCGGCGATTACTGTCTCGCAGGCACGCACGTCATCACCGATTTCAACCTTGATGTCGGCATCGAGCGGAAGATACATGTCTATGCGGGAGCCGAACTTGATCACTCCGCACAATTCCCCCTTCTTCTCAATGTTCCCAGGCTTCGCGTTGCAGACGATGCGCCTCGCGAAAGTTCCGGCGAGCTGTTTGAACAGAATCTCCCCGTGTGCGTTCCTCATGCCGACTGACGAGTGCTCGTTGAGTTCAGAGGCCTTGGGGAGAAATGCAAGGTAGTATTTCCCCGGGTGGTACTTGTAGTAGCTGACCTCCCCGTCCATGGGCCAGAAATTCACATGGACATTGAAAAAGTTCATGTAAATCGACACCTGGATGCATTCTCTCTTGAGATACTCCGGTTCATAGACCTTTTCGAGAATGACAATCTCCCCGTCCGCGACGGCCGTCAGCACATTGTCGCCCGGAACTGTCTCGCGCTTCGGCAGCCGGAAGAAATAGGTTATGAAACCCATCATGAACAGCAGCACTGCGGACAGTGGAATGGCGACATAGAGAAGGCTGTACATGAAACGCCATATCAGGAACAGCAGGATGAGGCATATCAGCCACACCACCGCGATTGTCTTGTAACAGTCCTTATGTATCTTCATAATTCCAATATTTGTTCGTCTTTTGGGTCTATATCCGCTTTCTCATCGATCTATGCACGAATCCATCCTCCAAAATACTTCTCAAATTCCAACCTAATATCACAACATGTCGAAGCACATCATATATATGGTGGCGGCGGGAATGGCGACAAGGGCGCTGTCGAAACGGTCGAGCATGCCGCCGTGCCCCGGAATGATGTCTCCGGAATCCTTCACTCCGCAATGCCTCTTCCACTGCGATTCGATGAGGTCGCCGTAGACCCCGGTGACGTTCATTATCGCGGCTATCGCAAGGCAATGATACCAGCTCATCCCGCAGAACGGCAGCCAGTCAAGGCAGTGCATCCCGTAGGCGGCCCCCAGCGCACAGGCGAACCCGCCCATGCATCCGATCCATGACTTGCGCGGCGAAACGGAAGGAAACAGCTTCGGCCCGAATTTCTGTCCGAGAGTGCTCCCGAAAAGATAGGCGCCGACATCCGACACCCAGATTATCACGAACATGCACAGAAGCACGAGACCGTTGAAATTGTGCTCCGAATCGAAGGCCGCAAAATTCAGCAGCGTCCACGGAACGGCGATGTAGAGCAGCCCGGTGTAGATGTTCGCAAACTGCCCGAAATCTTTCTTGTCCTTGACATACAGAG
>CAVFTG010000052.1:0-11161 GCA_963625415.1 Barnesiella intestinihominis | reverse complement strand
CTTCACGTGGGGCATCCGCTCGGATACATCGCGAGCGACATCTACAGCCGCTACAAACGTCTGCGCGGCTTCAACGTGCTTCATCCGATGGGCTACGACGCGTTCGGGCTTCCGGCCGAGCAGTATGCCATCCAGACCGGCCAGCACCCGGCCAAGACCACTGAGGACAACATCTCCCGTTACCGCCGTCAGCTCGACCGCATAGGCTTCTCCTACGACTGGTCGCGTGAGGTCCGCACATGCGATCCGGCCTACTACAAGTGGACGCAGTGGGCGTTCCTCAAGATGTTCGGAAGCTGGTACGACAACGACCTTCAGAAGGCCCGTCCGATAGAGGAGCTTGAGGCGGCGTTCGCGAAAGGCGGAAGCGAAAGCGTCAACGCGGCCTGCTCGGAGCACGAGCCTTTCACTGCGGAGCAGTGGAACGCCTTCGATGAAAAACAGAAGGCGGCCGCTCTGATGAACTGGCGCATAGCCTATCAGGGCGAGACATCCGTGAACTGGTGTCCGAAACTCGGCACCGTTCTCGCCAACGACGAGGTCAAGGAGGGCTATTCCGTGCGGGGAGGCCACCCGGTGGAGCAGAAGAAGATGACCCAGTGGCAGCTCAGGGTGTCTGCGTATGCCGGAAGGCTGCTTGACGAACTCGAGACTCTCGACTGGACTGACTCCCTGAAGGATATGCAGCGCAACTGGATAGGGAAGAGCCAGGGCTGCGAGATGGTCTTCAAGACTTATAACGGTGACTCGGAATATGACGTCACCATCTTCACCACCCGTGCCGACACCGTGTTCGGCGTGACTTTCCTCGTGCTCGCACCGGAGAGCGACTGGGTTGAGAAACTCACGTCGCCGGACCGGAAGACTGAAGTGGAGGCCTACCTTGCGCAGGCCCGCAAGAAGACCGAGCGCGAGAGGATTTCACAGACAAAGACGGTCGCGGGCGTGTTCTCCGGCTCCTATGCGGTGAATCCGCTCACCGGAGAGAAAGTTCCGGTGTGGATTTCCGAATATGTGCTCGCGGGCTACGGCACGGGAGCCATCATGGCTGTTCCGGCCCACGACAGCCGAGACTACGCTTTCGCCAAGGCTTTCAACCTGCCGATAATCCCTCTCATCGAGGGCTGCGACGTCAGCGGGAGCAGCTTCGACGCGAAGGAGGGGATAATGTGCAACTCGGGCTTTCTGAACGGGATGACCGTCAAGGAGGCCATCCCGGCGGCGATTGACTATGTGGAGAGCCACGGACTGGGACACAGGAAGGTGAACTACCGCCTGCGCGACGCGATTTTCTCACGCCAGCGCTACTGGGGAGAACCTTTCCCGGTCTGCTACAAGGACGGCATCGCGACTCCTCTTCCGGAGGACAGACTGCCCCTGCAGCTTCCGCAGATAGACTCCTACCTCCCGACCGAGACCGGTGAGCCGCCCCTTGCACGCGCCAAGGACTGGAACTATGAGGGCAATCCTCTGGAGACCAGCACTATGCCGGGTTTCGCGGGAAGTAGCGCCTACTATCTGCGTTACATGGATCCGCACAATCCGGAAGCCCTCGTCAGCCGCGAGGCGGATGAATACTGGCGCAACGTGGACCTCTACATCGGAGGCACGGAGCACGCGACCGGCCACCTCATATATTCCCGTTTCTGGAACAAGTTCCTCTATGACCTCGGCTATGTCTGCGAGAAGGAGCCGTTCCGCAAGCTCATCAACCAGGGGATGATCCAGGGACGCTCCAACTTCGTCTACAGAATCATAGGCACGAATACGTTCGTCTCATACGGACTCAAGGACAAATACGAGACGACGGAAATCCACGTGGACGTGAACATCGTGAACAACGACCGTCTCGACACCGAGGCCTTCAGAAGATGGATGCCGGACTATGCGGACGCGGAGTTCATCCTCGAGAACGGGGAATATGTCTGCGGCTGGGCCGTCGAGAAGATGAGCAAGTCCATGTTCAATGTCGTCAACCCCGACATGGTCTGCGACACCTACGGAGCCGACACCCTGCGCCTCTACGAGATGTTCCTCGGGCCTCTGGAGCAGAGCAAGCCGTGGGACACCAAGGGAATCGACGGTGTGCACCGCTTCCTCAGAAAGGTGTGGAGACTGTTCTACGACCGTGACAATCTGATTCTTACTGACGAAAAGGCCACGCCTGCGGAACTCAAGACTCTCCATAAGCTCATAGGCAAGGTCACCTCGGACATCGAGGCATTCTCCTACAACACCGCCGTCTCAGCGTTCATGATTGCCGTGAACGAACTCACCGAACTCAAATGCAGCAAACGCGAGGTTCTCGAACCGCTCACAATCATGCTGAGCCCGTTCGCCCCGCACATCGCGGAGGAGCTCTGGAGGGCTTCCGGGCACATAGACACCATCACATGGGCCGAGTGGCCGGAGTATGACGAATCTCTCACGCATGAGGACAGCTGCACCTACGCAGTGTCCTTCAACGGAAAGACCCGTTTCACCCTCGACCTTCCGAAGGCCATGTCCAGGGAGGATGTCGAGGCGCAGGTACGCGCCAACGCCCTGACGGCGAAATATGTCGGAGACGGCGACATAGTCAAGATGATTGTCGTTCCGGGCAAGATTGTGAATGTTGTCGTGAAATGACGGTTTCAGGGTATATGGAAAAGAAAAAGGTTCTCAATATCCTCTGGGACTATCTCGTGCTGAGCTTCGGCACTCTGATTTACTGCGTCGCGTGGACTTCGATTCTTCTTCCGAACACCATAGCCAGCGGCGGGCTTACGGGAGCGTGCGCGATAATCCAGTATGGGACGGACATACCCATGTCCTATTCGTTCTTCGTCATCAACACGCTGCTGATAATCACCGGGACGCTCATAATGGGAAAGGGATTCGGATTCAGGACGATATATGCCTATCTCCTGTCTTCCCTGATTTTTTACGTATTCCCGACCTATCTGCCGTGGTTCACAGTCGAACTTGACGAAAAGATGTTCGCCGCGCTTCTGGGAGGGTTCATCGAGGCCTTCGGCATAAGTTTCGTTCTCAACAAGGGGGGCAGCACCGGAGGAACCGACATCATAGCGGTGTGCATCAGCAAGTTCTGGCCGGTTTCTCTCGGGAAGGTCTATCTCTGCACCGACCTGCTCATCATCTTCACCGTGGTGTTCCTTCCGGACATGGGATTCGCTGACGTGCTCTACGGCTACCTCGCGATGGTCGCCTTCTCTTTCGGAGTCGATTATTTCACGCTCGGCCCGAAATCCACTGTGCAGGTGCTGATATTCTCGAAGAAATACAGGGAGATTGCCGACAGGCTCATAGCCATGGACAGGGGAGTGACGGCGCTCAATTCCGTGGGCTGGTACTCGGGAGAGGAGAGCAAGGTTCTCCTTGTGATTGTGCGCAAGAGCAGTTATCAGCCGGTCGTGGATCTCGTCAAGGAACTGGACGACAAGGCTTTCGTATCCGTGTCAAAGGCTGCGAGCGTGTTCGGCGAGGGCTTCGAGGAAATCAGGTCCGGCGTGTCGAAAAAGAAAAAAATCAAAGAATCCGCAATATCTGCGGAAACAGTTTCCGGAAAGGCGGAGGAGGAGAAATCATGACGGCAGGTGCGGTTCTCAAGAGCAATGCGTGGACAACGCTGAAAGAATACGGGATAATGTCCCTCGGACTTCTGGTCTATGCAGTGGGATGGACGGCGTTCCTTCTTCCGAGCAATCTCGTGGGAGGAGGAGTTTCGGGTATATCGGCAATCATCCAATATGCGACGGGGGGACATATCCCCATGGGATGGAGCTATTTCGTCATAAACGTCGTTCTCCTCATTTTCGGGATAGCCATTCTCGGCAAGGGATTCGGGTGGAAGACGGTCTATGCCATAGCCTACACATCCATTCTTCTGAACGTGTTTCCGAAAATAATCCCCGCTGAGTTTCTCCAGAGTTTCGCCGGAACCATGGGGCCTCTGCTCTGCACCGTGCTCGGCGGAGTGTTCTCCGGAATCGGAATCGGCGCCAGTATCTCCCAGGGCGGCTCCAGCGGCGGGACGGACATCATCGCGCTGATTGTCTGCAAGTACCGCAACATGTCGCCGGGAAAGCTGATTCTCGCCATGGACGTGGTGATCATCTCCGCTTCGCTCTTCTGTCCGTCGTACAAGCCGGACGGAACCGAGGTGGAACTTGTCAACAAGATTGCCAACGCTGCCTACGGCTTGATTCTCATAACGGTGAACAGTTACACGATAGACCTCGTCCTCTCCGGAATGAAGCAGTCTGTCCAGCTGTTCATCTTCTCGAAGAAATATGAGGAGATTGCTGACGCGATCGCCTACGACATGCGGCGCGGGGTCACGCTTTTCCATTCGATGGGCTGGTACAGCAAACAGGAGAGCAGCGTGCTGATGGTCGTTGCGAGAAAGGCCGACCTGAGCATGCTCATGCGGTATGTCAAGGCGATAGACCCGGATGCCTTCCTCTCGGTCTCCACCGTCATGGGAGTCTTCGGACTCGGATTCGACCAGCTGAAGGGCAAGAGTCTGGGCAGCAGAAAAGCCGGGGACAGGAATGCCGATGACGGGATTCCGGAACAGGAAGACGGGACACGGGAATAACGGAAAGTCCCGTGCGGACGGAAGTTTCGCACGGTACTCGCACGATACTCGCACGATACTCGCGCGATACGAGACACGCGATACAAGACAACGGTACTCGCGCGATAACAGAATAATCGGAAAATAAAAACTCTATTGCTTGCAATTTTGCAACGGTTCCCCTCTTTTTCGGGGGAGCCGCTGCATTTATCTTTGCAAATGTAACCAATTGAGCCAATATGATTTCTCTGTCCATTTCCATCATCCTGCTGTCTGTTCTGGCTCTCGCCGCGATGACGGCAGCCGTTCTTCCGAAGGGAGCCACCTTCGGCGGCCGCGTACACCTGTGCCTGCTCGTGCTGGCTCTGGAATCCGTCTCTCTGCCATGCTCTCTCCTGCGCCGTTTCCGAGGCCGCCGTTTCCAGTCCCTGTGGAAACTGAAGGCGGATCTCAGGAAGAAGGTCAACTCCCGCATGGGCGGGCGCGGAGAAGAGCGCAGGGAAAATCTCTACCGCAGCGTGTTCGGGCGGATAGAGGAATATTTCCGCGAGGAGAATCCCTATCTTGACATGGAACTCTGCATCGCGAATGTCGCCGAGCATGTCTATACGAACAGGGTCTATGTTTCGCGGGCCATCAGCGAGTGCTCCGGCAGCAATTTCTGCCAGTATGTGAACAGTTACAGAATCCGCTACGCGATGGACTGTTTCAGGCGCAACCCGTCGCTGAAGGTGACTGACCTGTCAGCCATGTCCGGTTTCCGCACCGTGGCATCCTACAATATGGCATTCCGCAGGTTCGTCGGCGAGGTGCCGTCCGAATGGATGAGACGCACCGGCAGCCTCATCCGCCGCAACGCGGCGAAATCCGTCCCGGCCGTCCCGGTCATGCAGGCCGGCTGAGGCGGGCGGACGAAATCTGTCTTGCAGTTTCCGACAATCGGATGTATCTTTGCAGTCCGTCCGGGGCTTCCGTCCCGGGAATTTCACAACTTGATTTGAAGATTACCAAACACTGTTTCATCCTATGGCGGACGAAAAGATCATTTTCTCGATGAACGGCGTGGGCAAGGTGCTCCCGCAGAACAACAGGGTCATACTCAAGGATATCTACCTTTCTTTCTTCTATGGAGCCAAAATCGGCATCATAGGTCTGAACGGTTCCGGAAAATCCACACTCATGAAGATTATCGCCGGAATCGAGACACAGTATCAGGGCGAGGTCGTCTGGGCGCCGGGCTATTCCGTGGGTTATCTCGAGCAGGAACCCCGGATGGATCCGTCCAAGACCGTCATCGAAGTCGTCCGGGAGGGGGTGCAGGAAGTGATGGACGTGCTGAAGGAGTACGAGGAGGTGAACCTCAAGTTCTGCGAACCGATGTCGGACGACGAGATGGCCGCGCTCATAGAGAGGCAGGGCGAACTCACCGAGAAAATCGAGCGCCTCGGCGGCTGGGAGATTGACGCGAAGCTCGAAAGGGCGATGGACGCGCTCCAGTGCCCTTCTCCGGATGCATCTGTCGCGACTCTCTCAGGAGGCGAACGCCGCCGTGTGGCGCTGTGCCGGCTTCTGCTTCAGCAGCCGGACGTTCTCCTTCTCGACGAGCCGACCAACCACCTCGACACGGAGTCCATCCAGTGGCTGGAGGAGCATCTGCGGCAGTACAAAGGCACGGTCATAGCCGTGACCCACGACCGCTATTTCCTCGACAACGTGGCCGGCTGGATTCTCGAACTCGACCGTGGTGAGGGCATCCCGTGGAAGGGCAACTACTCGTCCTGGCTTGAGCAGAAGAGCCGCCGTCTCGCGATGGAGGAGAAACAGGAGAGCAAGCGGCGCAAGACTCTCGAAAGGGAGTTGGAATGGGTGAGGATGGCGCCGAAAGCACGCCATGCGAAGTCCAAGGCGCGTCTGGGCGCATACGAGAAGCTTTCCGCCGAGGACGGAAGGGAGAAGGAGGCCAATCTTGAGATTTACATCCCGAACGGTCCGCGTCTCGGGAACAAGGTGATAGAGTTCCATGATGTCTCCAAGGGTTACGGGGACAGGCTTCTGTTCGAGCATCTTTCGTTCGTGCTTCCGCCGGCCGGAATTGTCGGCGTAATCGGACCGAACGGTGCGGGCAAGACCACGCTTTTCAGGCTGATCATGGGGCTTGAGAAACCGGACACTGGGACGATTTCGATCGGGGAGACGGTGAAACTCGCCTATATCGACCAGCAGCACAAGAGCATAGACCCGGACAAGACCGTATATGAGACCATTGCGGAGAATTCCGATTTCGTGAAACTCGGCAAGAGGGAAGTTCCGGCGAGGGCGTATGTCTCGCGTTTCAACTTCACGGGAGCCGACCAGGAGAAACTCTGCGGAGTGCTCTCGGGCGGTGAGCGCAACCGCCTCCATCTCGCCCTCACCCTCAAGGACGAGGGCAATGTCCTCCTTCTCGACGAGCCGACCAACGACGTGGACGTGAACACCATCCGCGCTCTTGAGGAGGGTCTGGAGAATTTCGCGGGCTGCGCAGTGGTGATTTCGCATGACCGCTGGTTCCTTGACCGCATCGCCACCCACATACTCGCCTTTGAGGGCGACTCGCAGGTCTATTTCTTCGAGGGGACTTATTCCGAATACGAGGAGAACCGGAAACGGCGTCTGGGCAATGAGGAGCCGAAAAGGTTCAAGTATAAAAAACTTATGGAATAGCGGGGCGCCAAAAAGGCGGTCTGCTGCGTTGCATGTAAAATTTAAGGGGGTGACTAAAAAGGCTTAAATTCGGAGCGTAGCGACTCAAGGGGTCTGGGGAATACGGTCCCCAGTGCCCCCAGGGGCTGTCACGAAGTGACTGGGGGTTGAAAAAAGAAAAAGAGGGCGACTTTTTAGTCTCCCTCTTAAATTTTACAGTGCGCCTTGCATCCCATCCTTTTATGCATTCCCTTTGCCCCAGATGGTTCCTATCTGCTGATATAAATGCAGAAATGGAGGGGATGAAGAAAAAGATGGGATGCAAGGCGGATGTTGAAGATGAAACCGCAGCAACCTTGTGGTTGTGAGGATTTCATCAAGACATCCAACGAAGCAGACCGCTTTTTATTCGCCCCGACTCATCAAATAACTTTTCATGAAGTCATTGAGATCGCCGTCGAGCACGCCCTGGGTGTCGGAGGTCTCGTGACCGGTGCGCAGATCCTTGACCATCTTGTACGGATGCAGGACATAGCTCCTGATCTGTGAACCCCACTCGATCTTTTTCTTCTGGCCTTCGAGTTCGGCCTGCTTTTCCTGCCGTTTCTTGAGCTCGAGGTCGTAGAGTCGTGATTTTAGGATGCGCAGAGCGTTCTGGCGGTTGTCGAGCTGGGAGCGGGTCTCTGTGTTCTCGACCATGATTCCCGTCGGTATGTGGCGCACGCGCACTCCGGTCTCAACCTTGTTGACGTTCTGTCCGCCGGCTCCGCTGGAACGGTAGGTGTCCCATTCGAGGTCCGCCGGGTTTATCTCGATTTCAATCGTGTCGTCCACAAGCGGATAGACGAAGACAGACGAGAATGTAGTCTGCCGTTTGCCCTGTGCGTTGAACGGGGATATGCGGACGAGCCTGTGAACCCCGCTCTCGGCCTTGAGGTAACCGAAGGCATAGTCCCCCTCCACCTGAATCGTGGCGGACTTTATGCCCGCGTCCTCGCCTTCAAGCAGGTCGGTCACCGTCGTCTTGTAGCCGTTGCGCTCCGCCCAGCGCAGGTACATCCTCATCAGCATCGCGCTCCAGTCGTTCGCCTCGGTTCCGCCCGCTCCGGAGTTTATCGTAAGCACCGCTCCGAGCGAGTCCCCCTCCTCTCCGAGCATGTTCCTCAGTTCAAGCTCCTCGACCGTTTTGACTGCATCGGCGTATGCCTGAGCCAGTTCCTTCTCCTCTTCGGTCTCTGCTGCATCTTCTTCTGACGATTTGGCCGCGGCGGCTTCCTTCGCGAACTCATACAGCACGTCAAGGTCGTCAACCGCAGACGAAGCCCTGTCATAGCCGTCCACCCAGAATTTCAGTCCCGCAGTTTCCTTAAGAAACGACTCCGCCGCTTTCGGGTCGTTCCAGAAATCCGGCGCCGCCGCCTTTTCCTGGCGCTCCGCCACCATTCCGCGCTTCTGTCCGACATTCACGCATTTTCCCAAAACTTCGACCCTTTCCCGAAGTTCATGTATCTGTTCGTTCGAAATCATATCATATTCCCGTATATTCCCGATAATTGTTTTTCTCACAGCATCCTGCGTCTCTTGAAGATGAGGAACACCGCCACGAGCGACAGCACCATCAGCGCCACTATGATGACCCAGTTCCACGGCGAGTCTCCAGGAATCATCGGAAGCGCGACATTCATCCCGTAGAAAGACGCGATGAGGGTCGGCGGCATCAGCAGGAGCGACACGAGCGTGAACACTTTCATGATTTTGTTCTGTTCGAGGTTGATGAGACCTATGACCGTGTTCTGGAGGTATTCGAGACGGTCGAAGCTGAAATTCGTGTGGTTCACGAGGGACGAGATGTCCTTGAGCATGACGTTCATCTTGCCCTGTATGCCCTTGGGGCACTTCTGCGACTTGAGTATGCTGGAAATCACCCTCTGCTTGTCCACGATGTTCTCGCGTAGGAGTATCGTGTTCTCCTGCAGGCGGTTGATGTCGAGGAGGAATTCCTCGTTGATGTCTTCGCCGAGACTCACTTTCTTGTTGTACTGCGAAATTTCCTTGGAGAGAATCTCAATCATGTCGGCGTCGGAGTCGATGCGCTGCTCCATGATGCTGCCGAACACCGTGAAACCGTTCGGATACATTTTCGGGAACACGTTGAGGCGGCGCTGGAGTTCAGTGAAACTGCGGAGCTGGACTTCGCGGAGCGTCGTGAGTATGTTGCCTTTCAATATGAATGAGACCGTCTCCATCGAATATTCCTCCGGCCCCGGGATGACGAAGTTCGTGTTCGCGAAAATCGCGTCCTCCGTTTCCGAGAAACGTGAAGACGACTCGATTTCTTCGGCGGTGGCGCGGCTCTGAATCGTGGTTCCGAGAAACGCCTCCACAGCCCGTTTCTCCTCGCCGGCGGGGGTGAGAAGATCAATCCAGACCACATCCGATATGTTTATCGCAGAGAGTTCGGTCTCCGCCCGGGAGACCTGCATCTGTCCGTTCACCCTGTAGAAGATTTCCACCATGTCCAGTCTCGTTTTGTTCCGGCAAACTGTCGGATGGGTTTCACTGCCGATGAATAAGCCGCTTCGCGGGCCGCAGAAAAACGGCGCGCAAATATAAGACTTTTTTTCGGCAATTTTTTGTTGATTCCGAGACTTTTTTTCGCCAATCCGATGATTTTGTCTATATTTGCAGACCTTTTGTGCCCGCATTTTGTGGATTTGTCCGCAAGGTGTTGTCGCATAGGCTATTGTAATAAAGTTAAACCCCTAATTAGTTCAAGAAACAATTATGGAAGAAATCAAAGTCACCGAGCAGGAGTCACCGGCCGTTGAGGCTGCGGAGGCTCGTGTGGAGGAAGAAGAAACCAAGAAGCAGCCCGCAGTGAGCAATGCTTCCGTGAAGCCTGAGGACTTCGACTGGGACGCATTCGAGAGCGAGGGCGAGTACGGCGACAGGAACGAGGTCGCCGCAGAGTACGAGAAGACCCTTTCCAAGGTCGTCGAGGGCGAGGTCGTCGAGGGCGTCGTCACTTCAATCGGAAAGAGGGAGGTCGTTGTCAACATCGGCTACAAGAGCGAAGGCGTCATCATGGCTCCCGAGTTCCGCTACAATCCTGACCTCAAGGTCGGAGACACCGTGGAAGTCTATGTCGAGAACACCGAGGACAAGAAAGGACAGCTTGTTCTTTCTCACAAGAAAGCGCGTCAGCTGCGCTCTTGGGATATGGTCAACGACGCGTTCAGCAAGGACGAAATCGTCAAGGGTTATGTCAAGACCCGCACGAAGGGCGGCATGATTGTCGATGTGTTCGGCATCGAGGCGTTCCTCCCAGGTTCACAGATAGATGTGAAGCCAATCCGCGATTACGACCAGTTCGTTGACAAGACAATGGACTTCAAGATCGTCAAGATCAATCAGGAATTCCGCAATGTGGTCGTTTCTCACAAGGCTCTCATCGAGGCCGAAATCGAGGCTCAGAAGGCCGAGATCATCAGCAAGCTCGAGAAAGGCCAGGTGCTCGAGGGCACTGTCAAGAACATCACCAACTACGGCGTGTTCGTCGACCTCGGCGGTGTGGACGGTCTCATCCATATCACAGACCTTTCATGGGGCAGAATCAACCATCCTGAGGAGGTCGTATCGCTCGACCAGAAGATCAATGTCGTAATCCTCGACTTCGATGAGAACAAGAAGAGGATCGCACTCGGTCTCAAGCAGCTTCAGCCGCATCCTTGGGAGGCTCTCGACCCGAACCTCAAGGTTGGCGACAAGGTCAAGGGCAAGGTCGTTCTCATCGCGGACTACGGCGCATTCGTCGAGATTGAACCGGGTGTCGAGGGACTTATCCATGTTTCAGAGATGTCATGGTCTCCGAGACTCCGTGTCGCTCAGGATTTCCTCAAG
>CAVFTG010000051.1:0-11600 GCA_963625415.1 Barnesiella intestinihominis | reverse complement strand
GATTGCCCGAATGGCCTCGGAATGTTCTGGTAGGCGCGAACTCCCCGAGCTTGTGTCCGACCATGTTTTCAGTGACATAAACAGGAATAAACTTGTTTCCGTTATGAACTGCGATGGTGTGACCGACGAAATCCGGAGAGATCATACTTGCACGCGACCAAGTCTTGACAACCTCTTTCTTCATGCTACCCTCATTCATAGCAAGAATTCTCTTTTCAAGGGCTTCCTGAATATAAGGACCTTTTCTTAATGAACGACTCATAATCTCTTAAGTTTTATTCCGTTATTTTTTCCTTCTCTCAATAATGAACTTATTTGAAGTAGCCTTAGGATTACGTGTCTTGTAGCCCTTTGCAGGCATGCCCTTGCGTGAACGCGGATGTCCACCGGATGCACGGCCTTCACCACCACCCATAGGGTGATCGACAGGGTTCATAACTACGCCGCGGTTGCGTGGACGACGGCCGAGCCATCTTCTGCGTCCCGCTTTTCCGTGCGACTCCAAATTGTGATCCGGATTTGACACTGTTCCGACAGTCGCACGGCAGGTGCAGAGTACCATACGGGTCTCGCCTGAAGGGAGACGGAGGATGGCGTAGTTGCCCTCACGAGCGGCGAGCTGGGCATAAGTTCCGGCTGAACGCGCCATTGCGGCGCCCTGACCCGGGCGAAGCTCGATGTTGTGAACAAGTGTACCTAACGGAATTTCCCCGAGAGGGAGAGCGTTGCCGACCTCGGGAGCGACCCCTGAGCCGGATACGATGACCTGACCGACCTTGAGTCCGTTCGGAGCGATGATGTACTTCTTCACTCCGTCCTCGTACTGCACGAGCGCGATGCGCGCACTGCGGTTCGGGTCATATTCGATTGTCATGACTGTAGCCTTGCAGTCGTCCTTCGCGCGGAGGAAGTCGATTACACGGTACATCTTCTTGTGACCGCCGCCGATGTAGCGCATGGTCATCTTACCCTGATTGTTGCGTCCGCCGGAACTCTTGAGAGGTTCGAGGAGTGATTTCTCAGGTTTCTTGCAGGTAATGTCATCAAATGCGCTGATTACCTTGTTTCTCTGTCCCGGAGTTACCGGTTTGAATTTTCTTACTGCCATAACCGTTTCCTCCTTAGATGTTGCTGTAGAAATCAATCTTGTCCTCGCCGGCGAGGGTCACGATAGCTTTCTTGTAGTGGTTCATACGGCCACGGAGCATACCGGCCTTTGTGTAGCGGGATTTCTTCTTTCCGTGATAGTTGATGGTGTTCACGTCAGCGACTGTCACGTTGTAGGCCTGCTCTACGGCAGCCTTGATCTGAAGTTTGTTGGCCTCACGATCGACGATGAAGCCATAGCGGTTCAACTTTTCGCCCAGAACCGTCATCTTTTCAGTTACTATTGGCTTAATTAAAATTCCCATCTCTTTTTAGCGTTTGATCCTTGCGGCGAGAATGTCCTGTACGCCATCGACGAGCACCAGCGAATTTGAATTCATGATCGCGTAGGTGTTGATTTCATCGACGGTGGTGACGTTCACTTCAGGAAGGTTACGTGATGAAAGGTAAATGTTGTCGGAGTTCGAAGGAAGCACGAAGAGCACTTTCCTGTCGCCGGCCTTGATGTTGCCGAGAATCTTGATGAACTCCTTTGTCTTCGGCGCGTCCATGGTGAACGGCTCCACGACAACGATTGCATTCTCCTGAGCCTTGTATGAAAGGGCTGAGAAACGTGCGAGCTGCTTGAGCTTCTTGTTGAGCTTGAAGCCGTAGAAGTGAGGCTTCGGACCGAACACGCGGCCACCGCCGACATAGATGTTCGCCTTCAAGCTGCCGTGACGCGCACCGCCTGATCCTTTCTGACGGATGAGCTTTCTTGTACTGTAGGCGACCTCGCTGCGATCCTTTGTCTTGGCATTGCCGTGACGCTGGTTTGCGAGATACTGCTTGACGTCAAGGTAAATCGCGTGATCGTTCGGAGTGATGCCGAAGATCTCGTCGTTGAGGACCACCTTCTTTCCGGATTCTGTTCCGTCAATCTTAATTACTGATAATTCCATAGCTTAGTCCTCCAAAATTACATAAGAACCCTTGGCTCCCGGTACGGAACCCTTGACTACGATGAGATTGTTCTCAGGGATGAGCTTGATCACCTGAAGGTTGAACACCTTGACCCTCTCGTCGCCCATGTGACCTGCCATGCGCATTCCCGGGAACACGCGTGAAGGCCATGAACATGCTCCGAGAGAACCCGGGTGACGGAGACGGTTGTGCTGACCGTGTGTGGTGCCGCCGACTCCCGCGAAGCCGTGACGCTTCACGACTCCCTGGAATCCCTTTCCCTTGGATGTTCCGACGACATCGACGTAGGTGGTGTCCGCGAAGACATCAGTCAGCGTGAGCGTGTCGCCGAGCTTGAGTTCCTGAGCGAAATCCGCCTTGAACTCGACGAGTTTGCGCTTAGGGGTGGTTCCTGCCTTTTCAAAGTGCCCCTTGAGAGGCTTGCTGGCATGTTTCTCTGAGATTTCGTCATAGGCAAGCTGTACAGCGGCATAACCATCTTTCTCGACTGTACGGATTTGCGTGACAACACATGGACCAGCCTCAATGACGGTGCATGGAAGATTTTTTCCATCAGCACCGAAAACGGAAGTCATTCCGATTTTCTTTCCAATTAATCCAGGCATTGGTTGATTAATTAATTGATTATAAATACATTAAACTCCGCAAAGCCATTTTGCGGGCTGCAAATATACGATTAAATTTTTATTTCTCAATGGATTACGCAAAATTTTAAAGGATTATGCGTGACTCCGGAAAACTTTGCGGTCTTTCCTGCGGCAATCCCCCGAGCGGTGTTCAGAACAACCTCCTTTTCAGGAGCCGTACGGCCATGAGCAGAATCCTGTCGTAAGGCACGGCCGAGGAAACTCCGCGCAGACCGAGGGCGAACAGACGCGCCGCAGTGCAGGACTCGCGCACATCTTTCAGGCCGTCAAGGACTTCAGTCTTCTTGGCGGAGGACTTTTCCGCGGCCGCATGGCACGCCCTTTCAAGGGAATCGATGTCCCTGATTTCGGAATATCTCATTTCTCACCTCCCTCTCCGTCCCCGAAGAACAATCCGATGAACATCCTCACAAGCCCGTTCAAGAAAAGCCT
This sequence comes from Barnesiella intestinihominis, assembly GCA_963625415.1. Lineage (GTDB taxonomy): Bacteria > Bacteroidota > Bacteroidia > Bacteroidales > UBA932 > Cryptobacteroides. The sequence continues at coordinate 8,451 of CAVFTG010000051.1, read as the reverse complement.
TTTCCTCAGGAGGAACAGAACCAGCATGACGAGAAGGAAGAACGCGGCGACGATGAACGCGCCGGCCGCATAGTTCCCGAGCAGCTTCCCGATCAGAAGCACCCCGCCGAAGGCAAGCGCCATGAGCACTATGCCGCCGAGTGTCAGGAACAGGACGGAAAGCAGCAGCTTGTTCAGCGTGACCGCAAGACCTCTGGCGGTCCGGAGCTTCAGATCGTCAACCTTCAGATTGACATATTCCGCAGTCCCCTCCGCCAGCTTTTCGGCAGATTTGACAAGAGGGCTCTCCATCACGCAATCTCAATGTTTTTCCCCTCTTTCCCGTCTCCGCCGGCATCCTGCGCAGTCTCAGACTCCTCGAGCGTCTCGGCGAGAGCCTCCTCAAGCGAGTTCAGAGCGTCATGGGCCGCATTGCATCCCCCTTTGGCGGCATCCTTCACCCTGCGGCGGGTGACCTCACCCCTTTCCGGAGCGAACATGAGTCCGAGCACGGCTCCCACAGCCGCCCCGGCCAAAAATGTGAAAAAAGAACTTTCTTTCATAATCGATTGTGTTTTTAGTAATAGTCACGAATCCGAAACTCATCAGATGGAGGTTTCGAACTCCTTGAGGAAGCGGAGGTCGTTCTCGAAATAGTTCCGGAGATCCTTGACCTGCCATTTGAGCATGGCTATGCGCTCCACGCCCATTCCGAAGGCGAATCCGCTGTATTTCCCGCTGTCGATGCCGGAGGCCTCAAGCACGTTCGGATCGACCATTCCGCAGCCGAGGATTTCGAGCCAGCCCGTGCCCTTGCAGATGTTGCAGCCCTTGCCGTGGCAGATGTTGCAGCTCACGTCAACCTCCGCGGAAGGTTCCGTGAACGGGAAGTAGGACGGGCGCATGCGGATTTTCGTCTCCGGCCCGAACATCTCGCGGGCGAAAAGGAGTATGGCCTGCTTCATGTCGGCGAAAGTCACGCCCTCGTCGATGTAGAGTCCCTCGACCTGATGGAATATGCAGTGGGCGCGGGCGGAGATGGCCTCGTTGCGGAACACGCGTCCCGGGCAGACTATGCGGATCGGGAGCGGCAGTTTCTCCATGGCACGGACCTGAACGGAGGACGTGTGGGTGCGGAGAAGAACCGGATTGTGACCTGAAGTCACGAAGAAAGTGTCCTGCATGTCACGGGCGGGGTGCTCCGGAGGGAAGTTCAGTGCCTCGAAGACATGCCAGTCATCCTCGATTTCGGGACCCTCGGCGACATCATAGCCGAACTTGCGGAAAATCTCGACGATTTCCTCCCTGACGATCGAAACCGGATGGCGCGAGCCGAGAGCGACCGGGTCTCCGGGGAGCGTGCAGTCGAATGACGGTGCTGACGCCGCCTGCTGCGACTCCGCCGCCGTCCTAAGCTCCTCGATCTTCGCAGTGGCCGCCTGCTTGAGCTGGTTCAGTTTCTGTCCGAACTCGCGCTTCATTTCCGGAGCGACCCCCCGGAATTCATCGAAAAGCTGGGTGATTTCGCCCTTCTTCCCGAGAAGGCGCACTCTCGCCGCCTCGATTTCCTGTTCCTTCAGACCCTTGAGACCCTCTATCTCAGAGAGTATCGCATCAATCTTCTCTTTCATGACCCGTATGACTTATGTTTAATTTCCCATATCATATGACGCAAACCGCATCAACCCGCAAATATAATGATTTTTCGCCAACCGGTGCGACAGTGACGTGTGAATTGAGAGTTGAATTGAGAGCCGCGCGAACCCGGAGACATGAAAAACTGAAAGAAAAATCTTAACTTTGCGCCCATGATACTTGGAGCATTCGATTTCCTGAATTTTTCATTCACGGACCTTCTGGACATTTTCCTGATCGCCCTCGTGATTTTCTATGCCTTCAAGTCCATACGGGGGACGTCAGCGATGAACATACTCATCGCCATCATCACCCTGTTCTTCGCCAAAGTCATAGTCTCGGCCCTCGGGATGAAGATGATGACCGAGCTCCTGTCCGTCATACTCGACGTCGGTTCTCTTGCGCTGATTGTTATCTTCCAGCCTGAAATCCGCCGTTTTCTGATGCATTTCGGCCAGAAATATATGATCGGAAAGAAAGGAGGCCGCCTTCTGCGCAGGATTTTTGACAAGAGCGGAGGCAACCCGGCGGCGAACGGAGACACGGTGAAGGAAATAGCCGAAGCCTGCAATTCCATGTCGGAAACAAAGACCGGAGCGCTTATCGTGATTCCGGGAATATCGTCCATGGAATCCATCATCGGAACCGGGGACAGAATCGACGCAATCGTGAACCGCCGCCTGCTGATGAACCTCTTCTTCAAGAACTCTCCGCTGCATGACGGAGCCGTGATAATCAGCGGGAACCGCGTGGAGGCGGCCAGATGCACGCTCCCGATGAGCGAACGCGACCTTCCGCCGCAGTTCGGAATGAGACACAAGGCGGCGGCCGGCGTATCCGAGACCACGGACGCGTCCGTGGTGGTGGTTTCGGAAGAAACCGGAAACATAACCTTCTTCAAGGACGGCAGCTACACCAAGATAAACAACCTCAACGAACTCAAGCTGCTGCTGAGCGAGGCCATGAAATAATCCGCGGAGGACAGAAGATGGAGGAAGAAAAGGATTTTGTGAACGACGGCGCATTCTGCGCACGGCTTGAGCAGAAGATAGGATTCGACAGGATAAGGGAGGCGATTGCGGCGAAATGCTCGACGGAATATGCCGCAGGACGCGCCGCTGACGAGAAATTTTCAAATTCTCCGTCAGAAATCGGGAAACGTCTGAGCCTGACCGATGAGATGAGGCTGATAATGATGTTCGAGGAGAGTTTTCCGACAAACGGATATATCGATTCCATAGGATTTCTCCGCCCCCTCGAAAAATCATCCATATCCATAGACCTTCTTTCCCTTCGCAAACTCAAGACGATACTCGACACTCTCCGCAAGCTGACGGCGTTTTTCGATGACGTGAAAGACGGGGTCTATCCGAACCTCAAGCGCATGGCCGGCGGAATCATGAATTTCTCCGAAGTGCAGCGGCGCATCGACGGCATTCTCGACAAATATTCCGAAGTCAGAGACACCGCGTCGGATGAACTCTACGCCATACGCAAGTCGCTCAGGGACAAGGAGGGAAGCATATCCAAGAGGATAAACCTCATCCTGAGGAAGGCGAAGGAGGAGGGACTCGTGGACACGGACGCGACAGTGACGCTGCGTGACGGGAAAATGCTCATTCCGGTGCAGACCGCAAACAAGAAGAAAGTCTCCGGATTCGTCTATGACGAGTCGGCGTCGGGAAAGACCACCTACATCGAGCCTGCGGAAGTCGTCGAACTCGACAACGAAATACGCGAACTGAAATTCGCCGAACAGCGGGAAATCGTCCGAATACTCTATGATTTCACGGAATTCCTGCGTCCATATATCCCCGAACTCATCGAAGCTTCGATATTCCTCGGAGAAATCGATTTCCTGATGGCGAAGGCGCAGGTCGCGCTGGATTTCGTCTGCGGGATGCCCGTGATTTCGGAAGACGGGGAACTGAGTCTTCGGAAAGCACGCCACCCGCTGCTGGAGAAGAACCTGAAGAAAGAGGGAAGACAGATTGTCCCGCTCAGCGCGAGTCTCACCCCGGAGAAGCACATACTGCTGATTTCAGGGCCGAACGCAGGCGGCAAGTCCGTGTGTCTCAAAACTTTCGGGCTGCTGCAATATATGTTCCAGTGGGGAATGCTCATCCCGACCTCTGAGACATCGGAACTGATGGTCTTCGACCGGATTATGGTGAGCATCGGAGACGACCAGTCGATTGACAACGACCTCAGCACCTACAGTTCCTTCCTCGCCGACATGAAGAAGATGCTGGCGGAGGCGGATTCGAAAACCCTCGTGCTCATCGACGAGTTCGGAAGCGGCACGGAGCCGGCGGCCGGAGGGGCCATCGCGGAGGCGATTCTCGCGGAGTTCGACCGCAGGGGTGTCTATGGCGTGATCACCACCCACTACACCAATCTCAAGTTCTATGCTTCCGGACAGACGGGGGTCATCAACGGAGCGATGATGTTCGACGCGAAGAACATCCTGCCGCTCTTCAAGCTGGAGGTGGGGCTGCCTGGCAATTCGTTCGCCTTTGAACTGGCCCGCAAGATGGGGCTGCCGGAAAAGATTGTCAAGGACGCGGAGACGCGGGCCGGAGAGGAATATGTGGACATAGAGCGCAACCTGCGCCGCATAGCCCGCAACCGGAAGGTTCTGGACGAAAAGCTGGAACGGATAAAGAACACGGACAGGACTCTGGAGAACATCACCGACCGCTACCAGAGGGAACTTCAGAACATAAAGCAGCTGAAGAAAGACGTGCTCGACCAGGCGCACCGGGAGGCGGAGGAGATTGTGAAGGGGGCAAACAGGCAGGTGGAGAACACGATACGCACAATCAGGGAGAAACAGGCGCAGAAGGAGAGCACTCAGGAGGCGCGCAAGGATCTGCAGAATTTCATGTCCCTGCTCGCGGCGAAGAAGGAACAGGAGCAGAAGGAGAAGGACGACTACATAGAGAAGAAGATACGGCAGATAGACGAAAGACGCTCACGCCGTGCGGCAAGAGCCGCCGAACGGGCCGACGGGGCGGAAAAGGAGCGGCTTGTCAGGGAGGCTGAGGAGAAGGCCCGCCAGGACGCGTTCCGCAATGCGCCGCTCAAGGCCGGGGAAAAGGTCCGGGTGAAGGACAACGGGCTTGTGGGCGAGGTGACGCGGGTTTCCGCCAAGGCCGTTTTCGTGAACATCGGCAACATCTCTTCAAAGATTCCGTCGGACAGGGTGGAGAGAATCACCTCGAACGAGTACAAGGAGGCTACGCGCAGCGAGAACCGCAATGTCTCGAAGGTGAAGTTCGACTCGTCGATTGCCGAACGCAAACTGAACTTCTCCCCGGAGCTTGACATCAGGGGGGAAAGGGTCGGAGAGGCACTCGAAAAGGTCATGCACTATGTCGATGACGCGCTGATGCTCTCGGTTCCGTCTGTCCGCATCATCACAGGCAAGGGGACGGGGGCTCTGCGGGAGGAGGTGCAGAAACTGCTCCGCGCCACTCCCGGGGTCGGGTCGGTCAAGGACGAGCACATACAGTTCGGCGGCACGGGTGTCACGGTCGTCACATTTGAATAGATCAGGCAATGAACAGCAGACAGGCGACAGGAAAGTTCGGAGAAGACATGGCGGCGGACTATCTCGAGGGGAAAGGGTTTTCGATTCTCGCACGGAACTGGCGAAGCGGACATTACGAGCTTGACATCGTGGCTCTCGACGGGGACGGCATCCATTTTGTCGAAGTCCGCACACGCATAAACCCGGAAATTCTTCCGCAGGAGACGGTCAATCCGCCCAAACAGCGCAAAGTAGTCGAAGCGGCGAAGCGTTTCCTCAAGGAGGAGGCCTACCGGAAATATTCGGATTTCGAGGCGTTTTTCGACATTGTCGGCGTGACTGTTGCAAGTGACGGCACGGAGTTGGAATATATCCCGCAGGCGTTCATCCCGATGTACAGATAGCCCGTGCCGGAGGCTCCGGAATAAAGGATATCGGACGGACTTTGATTCAAAAAATGGATTCGGAGTGCTTCGGCCGCGATGATTTGAATACGGAAATACTGAATTATAACATGAACATAGACAACTCATATTGCGTAATAATGGCCGGAGGCTACGGACAGCGCCTGTGGCCCGTAAGCCGGAGCAACCGCCCGAAACAGTTCCTTGATCTGGCGTATCTCGGCAAAAGCCTGCTCCGCCACAGCTACGAACGCTTTCTGGATTTCATCCCGGCGCAGAACGTGATTATCGTCACGTCATCCCGGTTCGCGGACACCGTGCGGGAGCAGATTCCAGAACTCCCGGCGGAGAACCTGCTTCTTGAACCATACACCCGGAACACGGCTCCGTGCATAGCCTACGCGACCTACACGATTTTCAAGAGGAATCCGGACGCGAACATAATCTTTTCGCCGTCGGACAACTACATCTCCGACCCGGAGGTCTTCAAGAAGCTCGCCGGCAGGGCGCTCGAATTCGTCGAGAGCGCGGACGTGCTCATCACGCTCGGCATCGTCCCGAACCGTCCTGACAGCAACTACGGCTACATCCAGGTCGCCGGCGGCAAGGGGGACATCAACATAGGTTCTCCGGTCAAGGTCAAGACCTTCACGGAAAAACCGGACAGGGAGCTGGCCAAAGTGTTCGTTGACAGCGGGGAGTTTCTCTGGAACTCGGGGATGTTCGTCGCGCACGCCGCAGGACTGAAGGACGAGATGGAAACCAACAGCCCGGAGGTGACCGCGCTGTTCAAGGGCTGGGAGAAGTTCCTCGGGACGGAACAGGAGAAGCCGTTCATCGAAAGGGTCTATACTGACTGCCCGTGGACCTCGTTCGACTACGGACTGCTTGAACGCACCGACAACGCGTGGATTATGCCGTGTGACTTCAACTGGATTGACATCGGCAACTGGGCTTCCGTCTATGACTACACCCCGGACAAGGATGAGGCCGGCAATGTCGTGTTCGACAACCCGAGACTTCTTCAGAACTGCCGCAGGGTTCTCGCCCTGAGCACGGACAAGAACAAGCTGCTCGCCGTCAAGGGGCTTTCGGACTACATCGTGATTGACACCGAGGATGTGCTGCTCATCTGCCCTAAGAATGACGGCAAGGTGAAGGAGGTGCTGTCCGCGCTTGCGATGCCCGACTATGAAAGATATAGGTAGCGGCGCAGAAAAGTCGAATTGCTTCGTTATGCTCCTCGTTCAAATCCTCACAACCGCAAGGTTGCTGCGGTTTGAACTTCGTCGCAAGCCTTGCACTTCATCCTTTTCTGCATCCGCTACCCCAGACTGTCTTTAATGAGGACGAAGACTAAAAAGTCCCGAAAACGGAGCGTAGCGACCCAAGGGGTCTGGGGAATACGGCTCCAGTGCCTCAGGGGCTGTCACGAAGTGACTGGGGTTGAAAAAAAGGGAGGGCGACTTTTTAGTCACTCCCCCTCTTCGTCTGAGTTGCTATGGGAACTTGATGTGTGTGGCCTACTCGGCGGCCTTGTCCATCACGCAGCGGACTGCGACACCATTGGTGAGGTTGTTGTAGCCGGCGCTGAGTTTCCCGTACATAAGCGCCTTGGTGAATGTGCTGAACATTGAGAATGTCTGGATCGAACTCTTTGACTTGTAGCCTGTGGAAGCAAGATAGTAGCTCATTCGCGGATTTCCGAAATAGGACTCATTGTCGCAGACTGTATTGTCTATGGCCAGAACATTATATTTCCCGTTGTTCACGAACCCGCTGAAAGTAAAATTGAATCCGGCTTCATTCGCTTTCGCGACGGCAGCATTCTGAAGTGTGGCATCATAGAACACCGCATCTGTATACACTTCAGGGGCTGCATCCTCGCCATCGCCCTTTGTCGTCGCGGCGCAAAGACCCACGAGTTCACTTCTTGTCGGAATGTGCCATCCCTTCGGGCATATTCCCTGAACCGCCTCGAACTTATTATAATTGCTCTCGGTTATCTCGTCGACGCCGAATGCCACAGCGGCCGTGTAGAGCAGTCCGAGTTTCTTGACCGAAGCTTCGTCCTTCAATGGAGCCGCCGTCTTGCCGTCAGTCGAGTATGGATACCAGATTCCGCTGCCTTCTTCCGTCCCATCTGAAACTTTTGCTCCTTCCGGGACATAGCGGAGGTTCTCGGCCATCCAATAATTGCCGTCCTCGAGCCAGACAGCCTTGTAGATGTTGCCTGCTGCATCGGTCACTGACGGAGCCGGCACTTTGAATACCGGGAACTTATATTTGAACGCGCCCTCCGTGCTTGAGGTCTCGTCCAGAAGCGCGATTTCAAGATCGACTTCAAGCTCTTCCTGAGTGCAGTTTGCCGGGAAAGTCAGTTTGATTGTCGATTCCCCCGCCTCGCCGGCAACCGGGGAGTACTTGAAATCATAGTCGTATGAGCCGTTGACACCGGAACTTGTGACCACCCAGTTCCTGCTGCTTGTGAATTTGAGTTCAAACTCGGCCCCATAGAACGGAATTTCCGGAATTTCACTCACCGCAGTCACCTCCGGATCGGGAAGAGTCTTCTTTTCTTCGTCATTCGCGTCCTTGTCGCATCCGGAGAATGCAGCACCGAGCAGCACCAATGCTGCCGGGATAAAATACTTTTTCATAAATGCAGATTTTTGCGCACGGGAAACCGCATAGCTTCCGTGCAGTTAAAACACATCACTGATTATCAATAAGACAAATTTGCTTTCACCGGCACAAATGTAGTCATTTTTTTCATTTTTTTCGTCCACCCGCTTGTGATTTTAAAAATTATCCCTACCTTTGCAATCCCATTCGGGAAACATATGCGGAAATAGCTCAGTTGGTAGAGCACGACCTTGCCAAGGTCGGGGTCGCGAGTTC
>CAVFTG010000050.1:8240-12122 GCA_963625415.1 Barnesiella intestinihominis | reverse complement strand
CGGCGAACCTTCTTGAAATAAAGCAGATTGCGGTCGGTCCGATTTCATTGACCGGAGGACTGCTGGTGTTCCCGATAAGTTACATCATCAACGACTGCGTCTGCGAAGTCTGGGGCTACGCGAAGGCGCGTCTCCTCATCTGGACGGGGTTCGCGATGAACTTTTTCGTCGTTGCGATGGGTGCGCTCTGCGACATCATCCCGCCTGCGCCCTATTGGGACAATCAGGCCGGATTCCACTCGATTTTCGGCCTCGCTCCGAGAATAGCCGGAGCATCTTTCATCGCGTTCATAACCGGTTCGTTCGCCAATGCGCTTGTGATGAGCAAGATGAAACTGCGCGACGGAGGAAAACGGTTTTCGCTCCGCGCCATACTCAGCACCGTTGCCGGGGAGAGTCTTGACAGCCTCGTGTTTTTCCCCATCGCCTTTCTCGGAGTCATCCCCCTTGCGGAACTGCCCAAGATGATGCTCTGGCAGGTTTTTCTGAAGACCGTCTATGAAATTCTGGCTCTTCCGCTCACCGTCCGGATTGTCCGCGCCCTCAAGAGGCACGAAGGCGAGACCCCCTCAGACAGCGGAATATCCTACAACATCTTCAAAGTCCGGGATCTGTAGGCCGCGCCGAGCCAGAGAAGCAGCTGGCCGAGATAGTAAGGAGTCATAATCAGCCATGCCGACGCAGGAACCGGTCCGACAAATCTGTTCCAAGACAGAATCATGTCCGAAATTAGGAACAGCGCGGCTCCTGCGGCGAAAAACGGCGGGCGCTGCATGAGCGACAGTCCGAACATCGCGGCAATCAGGACGGCATAGACGCCGCATCCGATTCGCAGCGCGCCTTCCGGAACCTCCGGTATGACAAGCGCGAACGCGAAGGCCAGTGCGGCGGCGACGGCCAGACCAGCAAGCGTTTTCCAGAGCCTCGAATCCAAGAAATCCTCTGCGCCGCCGGTCTTCCCCTCCGGGAGTCCGCGACGCCTGCGTCTTTCCCGCAGCATTCCAGCAAACGCCCAGATCAGCATGACGTGGGCCGCCGCGAAATATCCCGTCTGACCGGCGAAACTTCCGAATGCCCCCATCGCGTCCCCCGTGCAGGAAAAAAGAAATGCCAGCACGAATTTCCACTCAATTCCGAGCCATGCTCCGAAAACGGACAGCGCCGCGACCGGGAAGGCGATTCTGAATCTGACCATCCTCTCCGGGAGCATTTCCCCGAGTGCTGCGGCCGGCACAAAGTAGATTGCCGCCAGCACGATGAATATCAAAGAGATATAAATGACTTTTCTTCCGTTTTCATCCTGTTTCATATCATTTGTGTTTGAAATGTCCGCCCTGATTTGAAAATCTCGGACGAAGATATGAAATAAAGATATGAAATAAGATATGATGCCGGCGGATATCTCTGAAATATTCGTAATTTTGCGCTGACCGCCGTCGCGTGCGGCATCCCATTATCGGGAGGGAATGTGCAGTTTGAACGTTTTGACGATTACTTATGTCCGGGAAAAAAGATGCCGCGCTTGTGCTCTCAAGCGGAGGGCCGCGCGGATTCGCCTACATCGGCGCAATCGAGGAACTTGAAAGCAGGGGCTACCGCATCACCTCCGTGGCCGGCTGCTCCATAGGTTCGCTGGTGGGCGGGATTTATGCCGCCGGAGGTCTTGAGGACTTCAAGAAATGGCTGTTCAAACTCAATAATTTCAAACTCCTGTCGCTTCTGGACATATCCCTGAGCAAGAGCTACCTCGTCAAGGGCGAGAGGGTCATCGAGCAAATCAAGAAAGTGGTCCCCAATGTGAACATCGAGGATTTGGACATTCCTTTCCGGGCTGTCTCGACCGACCTCTACACCGGCGAGCAAGTCGTGTTCAAGGAAGGCCGGCTTTTCGATGCAATCCGCGCCTCCATATCCATACCTTCGCTTTTCCGTCCGGTCAAGTACGGCTACCACACGCTCATCGACGGCGGAGCTGTGAACACCGCCCCTTTCAGCATAGTCCCGCGCAACGGACACGACATACTCGTCTCGTTCGATGTGAACCAGCTTGATTCTGAGCGGATTGCGGGCTATATAAGGGAACTTGACAGGGCGCGCAGATCCGACCCGGAACTGAGGGAGGAGATTTCCGCGATACTTGCTCCGATTTCAAAGAAGAAGGGTCTTTCGGTCATCGATATGGTCAAGGCCGTGGGGGACGAGACAAGAAAAGCTTTCCGGAACAGCCGCGACGTTTCGGCCAAAGTCAAAGCCCTGGAGACCGAGGCTGAAGCCGAAAGGATGCCGTTCCTTGAAGACGACAACTACGGTTCCATACTCTCGCGCACTTTCTCCCTGATGCTCCGCACAATCGCGAACCTCCAGATTGAGATGTACAGACCGGATATTCTCGTCAAGATGAGTTTTGATTCCTACAGCACCATCACCGACTACGCCAAAGGCGAGGAAATCGCCGAGAAAGGGCGTACGCTCATGGCCGAAGCCCTCGACAGATACGAAGCCTCGCAGTCGTGAGGCCGGCGGTTCCCTAAGCATTCCGAAAAAACAGCCCGCATCACTGCGAGCTGTTTCGGTTAGTAGTGTAGTGTTTTAATTATTAGTGGTCAGCAAGCTCTTCACCCCATGGGTCAGAGAGCGACCCACATCAATGAAGAGATGAGTGGCCTTAAACGTACGTCCCGTTTAAGACATCGCAAATATAAGGTTTATTTTCTAATAACAAAATTTTATTGTCGATTTTATTCCGAAAAAGGGAAAATTCTTTATGAATTTAAGCAAAACCGCACGGCTTGCGACGAAATTCAAACCGCATCAGCCTGCCGGTCGTGAGGAATCCATTGACAGGATTCCGTCGGGACTACGCCTGTCCGACGAGGACATCTGGACTACGACTGTCCGACGAGGACATTGAGCTGGCCTGGAAGACGGGTGACAGTAATCGGGGTGCTGCCTATGACCTCGCCGTCAACCTCGACAAGGACTCCCGGGCCTTCGAGAGGCTCGATGCGGAGGGAGGAGCAGCGTACTGAAGTCAATTCGGGGTTTGAAGAGAGGAGCTTTCCTGAAAAGAGGGTCGGGACGGCGCGGATGATCTTGAAAATCGGAAGAACGGGGATGACCGTGACGTCAAGCAGGCCGTCGTCCACGACCGCGTCCGGGACCTGCATCATCCCGCCGCCGGAATATTTCCCGATGCCCATGGCGATTGACAGAGAAGCGCCCTCGAAGACGGTCTTCCCGTCCGCGACCACGCGGCAGCGGAACGGTTTGCAGTGCAGAACATTGGAAATCAATACTTTGAGATAGAGAATCCTGCCGCTCTTGCCCGAATTCTTTTCAAAATTCACCTGTCTGCACACATTCGCGTCGAATCCCACGCCGCCGATGTTCGCCATGCAGGCGGCAACCTCCATCGATGTCCCGTCATCGCGCCCGGAGACGCGGAAGACATCCTGTTTCCCGAAAGCCCCCTTCTTGAGCAGTTCCACCAGTGTCCGGACATCTCCCGGCGCGCCGAGCGTGCGGATCCAGTCGTTGCCGGAGCCGACCGGAACCACCGCGAGAGTGAAGTCGGCAAGCGACGGCGCAGTTTTTCCCGGATCAAAGGCCGCTGCGATTTCGGACATGCCTATGAAACGCACTATTCCGTCAAGAACCTCATGCACTGTGCCGTCCCCGCCCACGGCGAGAAAGCGCCTATAGCCATCTTCACATGCCTTTACCGTGATTTCGGAGGCCGCACCGCAGCTCCATGTCGTCCGGTACTCATATTCCACCCCGGCTTCCTTCAGAGCCGTCTCCGCCTTGGGCCATTCTGTGACGGTTTTTCCGGAACCCGCATTCGGATTCACGACGGCATACCATATTTCATCTGTCGCTGGC